>JANTFX010000119.1 GCA_024763215.1 Candidatus Krumholzibacteriia bacterium
GAATCATGACGGGTGCGCCATGCGGAGTCATGGACAGGTCCAGGCCGGAGCCGGAATTCAGGCCCCAGATCTCCACATCGTCGATGTTCCAGCCGCAATACCGGTAGCTGCCGTCGGTGGGCCCCAGGGTCCAGGCCAGGTAGACCGTCGCCTGGCCGTCGGCCACGTCGCTGATGTCGTACTCGACCTGGGTCCAATCGCTGTCGGCCACGGTGCCGGTATTGGCCCAGACGACGGTGAAGTTCACGCCATCGTTGCTGACGGCCACGGCGGCATGGTCATAGGCCGGCTGCTCCACGCCCAGCCAGCGCCAGAACTTCACGCTCACGCCCGACAGGTCGGAACAATCCAGGGGCGTGCTCACCAGACTCTGACGCGTCATGTCGTTGGGGTAATCGCCGGCCAGGTTGAAGCCGATCACGTTGCTGCCGGTATGGCCGCTGACCGGGTCGGGGCTGCCGTGCTCGCCACCACCGCCCTGGGGAATGCCGAACTCCCAGCCGGCATCCATGGTCCAGCCCGGGTCGACGTCCATGTTGAAGCTGTAGATCAAGTCCGGCACGCCAACCTGCAGGTGAACCTCACGGGTGGTGTCCCCGTCGCCATCGGTCAGATTCAGGAAGGACAGGGTGCCCACGTAGGCGCCCTGGACAAGCATATCGGCCTGGGAATTGAAGGACACGGTCACGGTGGCCGTGCCGCCGGCGGGGATCAGGCCCGAGCCGCCGGAAATATCCAGCCACGATACGTCGGCGGTGACCTGGTAGGTCAACTCCACATCGTTCTTGTTCTCGAGCGTGTACGTCTGGCTGGCAGGGGTAAAGGGTCCCCCCTGGTCGCCCTGGGCGGAAAAAGCGCCCAGGGGCGTCACCACCAGGCCGCTCTGGCCGGGCACGTAGGTATCCAGGGATGACACGCCCAGACTCAGGGGATCCAGGAAGGGCTCCAGGTAAGGCCAAGAGCGGGAAAAACGGCCGTAATAATCGGACAGATCATTACCGCACGCAGCATAGCCGCCGTGCAGCTGGCCCACCACATGGTGGTTTTGATCGAACAGGGGCGAGCCGGACGAGCCGGGCTCGGTGGTCCCCAGGTCCCAGTCGATCACCCTGATGTGAGTGCCGTCACCAGGCACCGTCGTGCCCAGGTAAGAAGTGGTCACGGTGGGGTCGAACTCGAAGCTGATGCTCTTCTCGTCGGTGTTGGGGTGGTGGATGGCCACCGCCTGCTGGGGGTCGTTGCTGGTGTTGTCCCAGCCGGCCAGGCTCAGGTTGAACGCCGGGTCCAGGGGATCATCCAGCTCCACCAGGGTGAAATCGGAGGTGGCGTTGCCGGCTTTGAATACCGAGCCGGTGGAAAATTCGGAAAGGCTGCCGCCGCCATGCTGGCCGCAGGTGGGGCTCTCGAAATTCCAGTACACCACGAGCGAGGCGGCGTTGGTGGATCGGATCCCGCAATGGTTGGCGGTCATGAAATAAGGGGCGCCGTCCTGGGCGGTGTTGTTGACCAGGAAGCCGGTGCAGAAGGTGCTGCCGCCGGTGGAGATCACTCCGACGGCAGGGATCTCGTTGCGCCAATCGTCCCCTTCCGGGCAGACCACGTCGATGTTGCAGGAGCCGGACTTATCGCTGAGCTGGTCGGCCAGCTCCTCACCAAAGTAACGGTAACCACGGTTGACAGCCGTCAACTCCAGGGCGTAGTCGTGGCGGGATTCGTCCGGAAGCACCAGTTCGATCACCACGTCATCACCGAGGACCACCGGCGTCCACAGCTGACCGTGCTCCTCGTTGTCACGGTCGGTGAACACCCGCACGCCGCGGGGATCGCCGGCCTTGGCGCCGACGGGGTAAATGGCCAGGCGGCCGTATTTGGGCAGGCGGTAGGCGGTGAAACCGAAGTTCAGGGACAACGCTCCGGGAGACTGCACCCGGTAACGCCACATGGTGAAGGGGCCGTCTAGGTCTTCCCACAGGCCGCTGTTTTCAGGGGTCACGGACACCTGTTCGGGAATGGCGAAGCGAGGAGGCAGGCCCATATCCTCCCGGTCGCGGTCCTCGGCCCGGGCGGCGGAGATGTCCACCGGGGCGGCCCTGAGAACCGGCAACGTGGACGCGTCACGCACGGGCAGGGCATTGGCCGCGGGGCCGTCGTTGCCGAAGGGATGGATGACAGGCGCGGCGAACCCCGCAACAGCACCCGCCAACAAGAGCCCTAGACAGAGGAATAGGGCCAGACGGAAAGACTCGGTTTTCAGATGCAACATGGTTCCCCCTCCACGGATACTGGATCACTGGATAATGGTCGAAAAACGATTTTACCCTAACCGGCGCGGCAAATCCACCAAATTGATATGTTTTATTTGAATTTTGGCATAATAATGTCATCAAAATCCCTGACCGCGCACCGCCCAACGGCTATTTTTCCGGAGTTGCCTGTGACATGAATGGAGGTCGTCCTTGCGCGGATCATTTGCACACCAGGGATTTTCCACCGGAGAAGAAATCGCCCATGCCATCACCCACGGCGTGGGCGCCGCGGGCAGCCTGGCCGGGCTCGTGATCCTCGTCCTGCGGGCGGTTCCCACCGGAGATACCCGCCTGATCGCCGGCGTGACCGTGTTCGGCGTCTGCATGTTCCTGCTCTACATGGCTTCCACCCTGTACCACGCCCTGACCCCGCCGCGGGCCAAGAGCGTGTTCGAGCTGATGGACCACGGAGCCATCTATCTGCTGATCGCCGGCACCTACACCCCGTTCACCCTGAACGTCCTGCAGGGCCGCCTGGGCTGGACGCTCTTCGGCGTAAGCTGGGGCCTGGCCATCCTCGGCATCCTGTACGAGGTGGTCCTGAAACGCCCCTCCAAGAAACTATCCCTGGCCTTCTACATCCTCATGGGCTGGCTCATCGTCCTGGCCGTCAAACCCCTGATGGCCGCCTTGCCCTTGCCGGCCCTGGAACTGCTGGGAGCGGGCGGGATCGCCTACACCGGCGGCGCCGTGTTCTACGCCTGGCGGGGGTTCCGCTACCATCACGCCCTGTGGCATCTGCTGGTCCTGATCGGGACCCTCACCCATTACCTGTGCGTCCTGTGGTACGTCATCCCCGGGCGGTAACGATGTTCTTCATCATCGGCTGGAACAAGCACAGCAGGGATCTGGGATCCATCGGGCAACGCACCTGCGTCCATTGCCACAACACCTCCACCTGGCACCGGGTGGAGCTGTCCAACCGCCTGACCCTCTTCTTCATCCCCATCATCACCACCGGCCGCAGCCTGTGGGATATCTGCCCCATCTGCAACCGCGGCTACGAGGTGCCCAAAACGTGAAAGCCCCCTCCCCGGCTACGGGGAGGGGGGATTGATTGAACCGATAGCGACCGCTACCAGCGGCCGCCACCGCGGCCGCCACCGCGGCCCATGCCGCGTCCGAGGCCTCTGCCGAGCCCGCGGCCCAGACCGCGCCCGGCGCCCCGGCCGAGCCCGCGGCCCAGACCCCGACCCGGCTGCACCGTCTGGTCGTTGTTCTGATCGGTATCCTGGTCGGCATTGCCGTTGCACCGGCCCAGTCCCCGGCCGGTCCTGGGGCCTTCGCCCAATGGTCCTTTTCTGTCCAGTCCTGGCATGACTTGCCTCCTTTTCCTCATCTACCTCGGCCACGCCCCTGGCCGCGCCCGGTTCCACGTCCGCGGCCCATGCCCCTGCCGCCCGACCCGAACTGGGGCCTGCCCACCGCCTCGACGGCTCCACCCTCGAGGCGGATGGCCAGACCGTGCACCAGTGCGCGTGCGACCTTCTCCCGGGCCTGGGCCAGGATGCGTCCTGCGGTGGCCCGGGAAACCTTCATCATCCCTCCCACCTCCTCGTGGGATAGTTTTTCCAGGTCGGCAAGACGGATGGCTTCCAGTTCGTCCAGACCCAGGGAAACCTCTTCCAGGGCCCGCATGGGCACCCCGGCGGGTTTGAAGTACACCGCCTGGGGCTCGTGACGGACCGCGCGGGGTTTCTGGGGTCGGGGCATGGTCAACTCCTTCTCCTTGATCTTTGCTGGTTATGAGTATATACTCAAAACAAGCTGATGTCAAGGGCTGGCTTCCCCGTCCGCGGGGAATTATCATTGGAGCTCACCAAACAGCGAAAGGATCAGCCATGCGCATCGCCATCCCCGTCAGCGGAGGCAAGCTCTCCGCCCACTTCGGGCACTGCGAGACCTTCGCCTTCATCGACCTGGATCCCCAATCCAAATCCATCGTGAAAACGGAGTCCCTGACCCCGCCGCCACACGAACCGGGCGTGTTGCCCTCCTGGGTGGCCGAGCAGGGGGCCGAGGTGATCCTGGCCGGAGGCATGGGCTCGCGCGCCCAGCAGATCTTCGAGGGCCACGGCGTGCATGTGGTCGTCGGCGCTCCCGAACTGGACCCTGAAACCCTGGCCCTGCAGTACCTCGCCGGGGAGCTCGGCCCCGGTCAGAACGCCTGCGATCACTGAACCGATACCCGACCAAAAGGAGGCCGTCATGACCAGGATCGGCATCATCATCTGCGACCGGTACCGCGGCTGCGCGGGCGGCAAGTGCTTCCGGTCCGTGCGCGAGCGCGAGGGGGCCTTCGCCCGTTACGCGGGCCAGGACGTGGAGGTCGTCGGGTTCACCAGCTGCGGCGGCTGCCCCGGCGGCAACGTGGAATACGCTCCCGAGGAAATGAAGAACAACGGGGCCGAGGTCATCCACCTGGCCACGGGGTTCGTGGTGGGCTATCCTCCGTGCCCCCATCTCGACTTCTTCACCAAGTACATCCCGCGGCAGTTCGGGCTGAAGGTCGTGGTCGGCACCCACCCCATCCCCGAGAAATACAACCTGATCCACGAGGATCTGGGCACCTGGCCGACGATGCCGGCCCAGGACGACATCAAGGAATTGATGGCGGACAAGGCGACGCGCCTGGCCTACGACTGATCCGCCTCAGCGGATCAGCTGCATCTTGCGGCAGACGGTCGTACCGCCCGCTTCCAGCAGGGCGAAATAGATGCCCGAAGCGACTTCGGTTCCGGTGTCATCCCGCCCATCCCAGTGCCGGCGACAAGATCCCTCGGCCCGGAATTCATCCATCAGGATCCTGACGCGGTGCCCGGCAAGATCGAACACCGCCAGCCGTACCTGCGCGCCGCCCACGGGAACAGCGAAGCGGATCTGCGTGCTGGGGTTGAAAGGGTTGGGGTCGTTGCGCAGGAGGTCCGCGGACTCGTTCCCACCGGGCACCGCGGAGACGGGCACCGGATCCGCCAGCCAGATATCGGCCCCCGCCGAGAAAACGATCGTACCCGAAGGGTTGATCCGGCTGTCGTGACCGGCATAGGGCACCGGCCCCTGGCTGGTCAGCTGCGTGAAGCTGCTGTCGGCCGGGTCGAAATAGTAGATCTCATCGGCCCAGAAGGAGATCGCTCCGTCATCGGCCAGGCAGTTCCGGTCCACCGTGCCCTGGGAAGCGGGGTAACCCGGCAGGGTGGCCAGGTACCAGAAGGTCTCGTCGGCCGCATTGAAGTAGACCAGATCCTCCCCCTTGGAGATGGCGATGTCGCTGCGGTTGTTGAGCATGAACCCCGGCAGGCCCGTGCCCGGACCGCCGGGCAGGTCGGTGATGTTTCGTGTCTGCCCGGTGGACGGATCATACTCGTAGATATCCGGGTAGCCGTTGTAGGCCACCACGCCAAGATCGTTTATCTGGCATTCCTTGCCGCGAAAGGGGGCCCCGGACTGGCCCGTCAGCCGCGTGAAGCTGCTGTCGGCCAGATCGAAAAAATAGACATCCCCCAGATTCAAAGGGCCCGCGTGCAGCGCGAACTGCCGGTGCTGGTTCATGTCGAAAACCCAGTAGAGGCCGTGCTCTCCAGACACGCCCGGGAAACCGGGCAGGGTGGCCAGGTCGGTGAAGCCGCGGGTCGCCGCGTCGAAGAACCACACGTGCAACGTTCCCGGATCGATGAAGGCGATGTCACCTGCATCGCTCAGGCGGGGGAACCAGCCCTGGTCGGGCGCACCGGCCAGGGACATCAGGTTCAAGAAGGTGTCGGCGCTGCTATCGTAATAATAGATGAGATTGTCGGCATAGAAGGCCACATCGCCGGCGGCGTTGATCCAGGGCGAATCACCGTGGCCGGGCCCACCCGGCCGGTCGGTAAGGTTGGAGAACTGGAAGACCTTCGCCTGGACCGGAAAGGCCGCTCCGATCACAAGCCAGAGCGCAAGGCACCAGACGCCCTTCCCCCCGCGCAGCCCCATGATTCCCGGCCAAACCCGCCTCTGTCCGCTGTCCATGACGATCCCTCCCATCCCCCGGCCCGGCATCCGACCTGCAATCCCCGAGCCAGGCCCGAGCCGTGGTTCCCGCCGAGGCAGACCGCTTCCCATGCCGCCTCGTGCTTCCCCGCCCAGGCCCATTCGGGACGGCCGCAACGACCATCCTGCACCGATCCCCGGTGCGGTCACGCAAATTGACCTGGATCGCGGCCGCACGTGGACGGCCGGGGCATCACGACCCCAGAACGGAATGCAGGACGGCGTTGAGCTCAGCCATGCGGTAGGGCTTGACCACCGCGGCGCAGAAACCGTAGTCGCGGTAGTTGGCCAGCACCGGGTCGCTCGAGTAGCCGCTGGAAACGATGACCTTCGCCCCGGCATCGAGCGCGAGGATCTTCCGGACCGCCTCCTTGCCGCCCATGCCCCCGGGGATGGTCAGGTCCATGATCACCGCGGCAAACGGCCGTCCGGCTTCCAGGGCCCGGGCATAGGCCGCCACCGCCTCGGCGCCGTCGACCGCCTCGGTCACCCGGCAGTGGAAATGCCGGAGCATGCGTACGGCCAGGTCCCGCACCAGGGTGTCGTCGTCCATGACCAGGATGTCCCGGTCGATCATCTGCAAACCGCCCTCCGACTGGGGCCGTTCCCGAGCGCCCCCGGGTGAAGCCGGCAGATCACACACCACGCGGGCTCCGCCGCCGGGCGCCGGTTCCAGGGTGATGGATCCCCCGTGGCGGTTGACGATCGAGTGGCAGATGGCCAGGCCCAGGCCGCTTCCGTCCGCCTTGGTCGTGTAGTACGGGTCGAAGGCGTGGTCCTGATCCTCCTGGGTGAACCCCGGACCGTCGTCGGTGACCGTCAAGCGGATCAGAGGGCGCTCGGGTTCCCCCCGGTTCCGGCAGGCGATCCGGATATGGCCCGTATCCCCCGCCGCCTGGCGGGCGTTGATCACCAGATTCTGGATGACCTGGCCGATCTGGCCCGGGTCAACGTCCGCCGCCCAGAGGTCCTCGTCCAGGTCGTAGGTGATATCCATGCCGCTGCCCCGCAACACGAAGTCCGCGGCATCGCGGATCACGGCCCTCAGGTCCGTCGCCTGCCGCACCGGATCCCCGCCGCGGGAGAACGTGAGCAGCTGGCGGGTCAGATCGCAGGCGCGCCGGGAAGCGGTCTCGGTGTCCCGCAGCAGATCCCGGGCGGGATGATCCGGGTCGAGGTCGTCGATGGCCATGCTGACGTTGCCCATGATGGCCGTCAGCAGGTTGTTGAAGTCGTGGGCGATCCCTCCGGCCAGAACGCCCAGGGATTGGAGC
>JANTFX010000120.1 GCA_024763215.1 Candidatus Krumholzibacteriia bacterium
CCGCCCAGGGTGAAGCTCAGCCGCCGGCCCTGCCAGCCGAGGCCCAGCTCGTAGTCGGTGACCTCCTCGTCCTGGACGTAGGGATCGGACCACTGGACATAGGCGGTCTGCCCACCGGGGCCGGCCACGTCATGGTGGTCGCGGAACAGAGGCGTCACCCCCAGGTCGTCCCCGCCCTGCCAGGTGTCGAACAATTCGCCGTCGGTGGGCTCGCGGTGGTTGCGGCCCACGCTGGCCCAGGTCCGCATGCCGCCGCCCAGAACCCGCCCGGGAACCTGCCAGGTCAGCGACCCCTTGGGGTTGAAGAAATCGTAGTCCACGGTGTAGGCGTTGCGCAGGTCGCCGGTGAAGTTGCCCACCTCGTCCTGCATGAAATCGTACCGCTTGTGCTGGTAGTGGATGTCGGCGGTGGCCGTCACCCCGGGGGCGATCTCGTAGCGCTGGTTCAGATAGACCGACCACGCGTCCTTGTCCCCGGTGTACTTGTGGTACTTCAAGGGCGTGGTGAAGTCCGATGGCGTGAAACCCTCGGCCCACAGCACATCGCCCCAGTGGTCCGAATGGAAGGTGTACCAGTCGCCTCCGATGAGCAGCCGGCCGCGGCCCTGCTCCCAGCGCAGGGACGGCACCCACCCGCCGTGGTTCTTGCGCACCCACTTGCGCCGGATCAGATCCACCTCGTCGTCAGGCGCCAGCCCCATATACAGGTCCAGGGCGTAGTCCCTGGCGTCCTGCCCGTCCTTGTAGTTCTCGTAGAAGCCGATGCCGTGGATGTAGTAGAGGCGGTTGGTCAGGGTCAGCCGGTCGCTCAGGTAGACGGTGTTGTGAAGTTCGTAATGAGGCTGGCGGAAATCGTCCACCGCGTTGGCATATGTCTCCATGTTGGCCCTGCGGTCGTGGGCCAGGATCGACTGCGGCACCGCGTCCCAGGCGTGGTGCGTCAGCTCCTTGCCCGTGTAGATGTTCACCCTGGTCGTCGTGTGGTCGGTTTCGTACTGCCCGCTCCAGAACACCGCCCAGCCCTGGTAGCCGCTGCGATCCCGGTAGCCGTCGCTTTCCTGGCGCGACAGGCGCACCATGGAGCGCAGCCCGCCTTTCAGCTCGCCCGTCTGGTAGCTGATCATCTCCCGCGCGTAGCCGTAGCTGCCGGTGTCGAATGAGAACATGCCCCGGGGCCGATCGCTCAGGGCGGCCGAGACGATGTTCACCGTCCCCCCGATGGCCGTCATGCCGCCGATGGAGTTGGTGATCCCGCGCTGCACCTGGATGTCCTGGACGCTGGCGGCCAGATCGGGCAGATCGACCCACCACACCTGGTGGTCTTCCGGATCGTTGAAGGGAATCCCGTTGAACAGCACGCCTATGCGCCGCTGGTCGAAGCCCCGCATGCGCAGGTAGGTGTAGCCGAGGCCGCTGCCGGCGTCGCTGTAGGCGAACACCCCGGGCAGCGACTGCAACAGCAGGGGCAAACCCTGGTCAGGCTCACGCAGAGCCAGCTCCTGGTGGGTGATGTTGGTCAGGTTGATGCGGTTGGCCGCGTCGTAACGGCTGGCGGTCACGACCACGCCTTCGTCCATGGTCACGGTCGTGTCGGCCGGAGCTGGGGACGTGACCGCGGCAGCCGACGCAGCCCAGGCCATAGAGCAGAGAATCAATAGCAGGGACAGGGTTCGCATGGCGCACCTCGCAAGGTTGGCCAGGCAGTGGAAACAGGAGGCAAACAAAAACGGCGCCTCCGTCAGGCGCCGAGTCCGGCCCGTTTCCCTACGCCGGCATGATCCGGTTCAGGTTCCAAGGGTTTCTCTCAGGCAGCCTCTCACAGGAGGCCGCCACCCCTAACGGCAAGCCGAAGATAAGCTCCCCGGGCCTTTTCTGTCAATGGCGCCCCCGGGGAACAGGAAAGTTTGTAACAAACCCCGGGCCACCGCCGACATCGTGGCCATCCTGGGCCTGGAACTGGTGCGGACCACAAGCTTCCGCATGGGCGCCATGCCCGCCATGCCCCTGACTGTGGTCCTGGCGCACGTGGTTTACAGCGCGGTGCTGGGTCATCTGACCAACAGGTGGGTCCGGCAAAAGGGGTGGCTGCTGGCTGAGAAGGGATAACTTGACAATTATTATTCAAGTGCTGTATAGTGAAACATGAACTGCAAGTCAGGGCCGGCCCAGGCGCTTCTTGAGCTGTCTGCGCTTTTGGGGACAATTGCATGAAACGTTTTACCGTCATGTTCCTTTTGCTGCTCCCGACCCTGGCCATCGCTCGGACCGCCCCTCCCGATACCCTGGACCTCTACGGCGGTCCCGGCACCCTGGAAGGAAAGTTCCAGACCGAATCGGGTCTGCCCGATCCGCAGGGGTGGGTCGGCGTCGATGATTCGGCTCCCTCCCCCAACGGCCGGTGGAGCATCTCCACCCACAACGCGGCCAACCTCGATTCCACCGTCCAGGACAACCATGCCTGGTGGTGCGGCGAGGATCTGCCCGCCTGCGGCGCCCCGGATTCGGCTTGGGGCTACGGCAACGACTGGAACGAAGCCCTGGGCACCAGCCGCACCATCGACCCCACCGTCGAGGCCGTCATCGAGCTGACGGGCATCCTGAATTTCGATTTCGAACCGGGTTACGACAATCTGTACGTGGAAGTTGTGACCGCAGGCGGCCCGGTGCGGTTGCTCACCCAGTCCGGACGCGACATGTCCTATGACCTGGACGTGAACTACACCCTGCAACCGGGTGACTTCGTGGGGGAAAACGGCGATGAAGTGCAGGTCCGCCTGCGTTTCCAGTCGGACGGCGGGTGGTCCGACGAGGATTGCAGCTGGCCCACATCCGGCGCCGTCCAGGCCGACCATCTTTCCCTGGCGATCAGCCAGCCGGGGTTGCCGCCTTATCCCGACCAGATCGAATCCTGCGAACCGGGCGACCCTTCGTACTGGCAGCAAATTTCGATTCCTGAACTGGGAGCCGGCAATTTCGCCCAGCTGTGGACCGGTCTGGACGACATGGACCCCGACCGGGACAACACCTCGCCCCAGTGGGCCTTCCTCAACGACGGGATCATCGTGCCCTGGCTCGATCCCTCCCACTGCTGGGTCAAATGCTATGGCCCGGACAGCCTGTCCATCTACACCGGTCAACCCCTGCGCAGTTCCATCCTGTCGCCGCCCATCGCCTTGCCGGACGGCTGGGAAGGCACCTTGCAACTGGCGTTCGACGCCTACTTCGACCCAGCCGAATGCTACTCTGTCGGTATTCGCGTGGCCATGGACGCCACCAGCGATCCCCTCGGCGAATCCGGTTGGGTCGAGACCTGGTCTGGAACGACATTTTTCCATGGAACCCCCAGCTACGGACGCTGTGAATCCCCCATCGACGACAGCATGGTCCCTGACGACAGTCGTTTCGCGCGCATCAAGCTGCAGGCAGCTCAATTCGGCATCATGTGCTGGGGTCCCCAGGATTCCCCGGCCCCCTACCTGGACAACGTGCGCCTGCAATTGGCGCCACCCCCGGTAAGCGGCGCCCCGCTGCCTTCGGCCCTGGAGGCTGCAGTCGCGCCCAATCCCTTCAACCCGGCGACGGTGATCCGCTGGAACCTGCCGCAATCAGGAGATCTTGCCGTACGGATCTACGATGCCCGCGGCCGTCTGGTGCGGGTTCTGCACCATGGCCCCGCAGCGGCCGGTCCGGGTCAGATCACCTGGCGCGGGCGTGATGAGGCCGGCCGGGAAGCCGCGGCCGGCGTGTACTTCTGCCGCCTGACAGCCGCGGCCGGAATACGGCTGCTCAAGTTGACCTTGTTGAAATAGGCCGTGCCTCGAAAATCGGATTGTGATATGCTTTCTTCATCGAGAATGAAGGAGGTTTCGCCATGCCCGCCGAATCTCTTCTCACCAAGATCCACGAATTACTGACCATCGCCGGCATCACCGTGAACGGCCCCGAACCCTGGGACATCCAGGTCCATGACGACCGCCTCTACGCCCGGGTGCTGGCCGGGGGCTCGCTGGCCCTGGGCGAGGCGTACATGGACCGCTGGTGGGATTGCCCCCGGCTGGACGAGTTCTTCACCCGGGTGCTGCGCGCCGGCCTGGACAAGAAGGTCCGCGCCCGCAACTGGCTGTGGGCCGCCCTCAAGGCCCGGCTGCTGAACATGCAGACCGTCGGCCGCACCCGCTCCCACATCCGCCGCCACTACGACCTGGGCAACCATCTCTACCGCTGCATGCTGGACAAGCGCATGATTTACAGCTGCGGGTACTGGGAAGGCGCCGCCAACCTGGATCAGGCCCAGGAAAACAAGCTGGAGCTGACCGCGCGCAAGCTCGGCCTGCGGCCGGGGATGCGGGTGCTGGACATCGGCTGCGGCTGGGGCGGCAGCGCCCGCTACATGGCCGAAAGGTTCGGCGTCGAGGTCCTCGGCATCACCGTCTCCCCGCGGCAGGCCGAGCTGGCCCGCGAGACCTGCGCGGGGCTGCCGGTGGAGATCCGGCTGCAGGACTACCGCGAGCTGACCGGAACCTTCGACCGCATCTATTCCATCGGCATGTTCGAACACGTGGGCTACCGCAACCACCGCACCTTCATGGATGTGGTCAAGCGGCTGCTGGCCCCGGACGGCCTGTTCCTTTTGCACACCATCGGCGGCAACACCTCCGTCAACCGGACCGACGCCTGGATCGATCGCTATATCTTCCCCGGTTCCATGCTCCCTTCGGCCGCCAACATCACGACCGCCTCAGAAGGCCTGTTCGTCCTGGAGGACTGGCACGGCTTCGGCCCCGACTACGACCGCACCCTCATGCAGTGGCACGCCAACTTCAACGCCCACTGGGACGAGCTGAAAAAGGAATACGACGAGCGCTTCCGGCGCATGTGGAACTACTACCTGCTGTCCTGCGCGGGTTCCTTCCGGGCGCGCAAGAACCAGGTCTGGCAGGTGGTGCTGTCCTCCAGAGGAGTTGAAGGTGGCTACCGGAGACCGCAGCTCAAGCAGCAGGCCATGGCCGCCACCATGTAAGATACGCCCGACGATAAGCCTGAAATCCCATATATTGGGTATATTTTGATAATTGATGTTGCTTTTCAACTACAGTCATGAGATAATGGATTTGATCGTTCGGAATTGATTTCAGTCATGGGGGTGTGCCATGCGGCGTCTGGCCATGGTTTGCGTATGTATGCTGGCGGTTTTTTCCTGGTCCGGGGCAGCGCTTGGCCAGAATTCCATCGATGTGGAACCGTCTCCTCCACAGGCCGGTAGCTGGACTCTCGACGGCCCCTTCGGTTTCCACGTGGATGGGACTTTCCCCCAGATTTTCAACGACCTGGATGTGGGCGAATACACCATCACCTGGCATGCCACCGAGCAATATTTCCCTGCCTGTGGCACCGGCCCGCAGACCCAATATCTGGGTCCCACCGACCACCTCGTTCTGCCCTGCAATTTCGTGGAAAACCCCTCGGTGATCATCAACCCCACCGGAGCCAATCCCCACTGGGTCCTGCAGAACACGTCCACCTGGGAGAGCTGGTCGGGAACCGGATATCACAATTACTTCTATGTGACCTTCGGTGACTATACCCTGACCTGGGACAGCTTCGGCGGCACCTATCCCGACTGCGGCAATCCTGTCTACCAGTCCCTGACCAGCGGCGGCCAGATCTGGGATGTGGAGTGCACATTCGAGGCCACCGGCTCGGTGACCGTCAACATCGACCCCGATCTTCCGGCGGCCGCCTGGACCTTGCACAACAACGATCATGAACTGGATTACAACGGCAGCGGCGATCAGGTTTTGACCGGCATGCCTCCGGGCGACTATGTGCTCACCTTTGACGATGTCGTCTGCTGGGAAACACCTCAGGAAGTCCAGGGCACGTTGGCCGCAGGGGGAACGCTGACCCTCACGGGAACCTACGTGCAGGACGGCACCATCATCGTCGATGTCAACCCCAACGGTATCGGGGCGACCTGGACCCTGTCTCTGGGTTCCACCCACTATAACGGCACCGATGGCGCCACCATCGGCTGCATTGAGCCTGGCGACTATTACATGGAGTGGGATCCTCTGGCCGACTATATTCGCCCGATAGCGGAATGGAACACACTCCATGCAGGCGAAACCCTGACCATCACCGGCGACTACACACCCGCCGGGACCATCGTCATCGACCCCCGACCCGGTGATACCCCCTTCAGGTGGGAACTCCGTGACTCATCGTCTACCATTTGGATCACTTCGGGATACCAGTCCTGTTTCCTTGCCACCGGTGACTACACGCTCATCTGGTATCACGAGGATGGCTGGCGGGAGCCTTCACCCAACCCGGTGGCCTGCACCCTGGAACAGGGCGCCACCCTGCAGCTGATCGGCACCTATGTCCCCGCCCCCGGCATCGCCTCGATCACCGACGTGGACAACGACCAGGGCCGCCAGGTGCGCCTGTTGTGGGGGCGTTGCGTGCATGATGCACCCGGCGATTCCCTGCCGGTGACCGGCTACGCCGTGTACCGCCGCCAGGACGCCTACAAGAGCCTGCAGGTGCAGGAGAAGAAGCGGGAACCCGGCGCCAAGCTGACCGGCTGGGACTACCTGCTGACCGTCCCGGCCCGCGGGGACCTTCAGTACCAGTGCCTTGCCCCCACGCTGTGTGATTCCACGGACGCCGGAATTTGCTGGTCGGTGTTCATGGTCTCGGCCCTGACGGCCGATCCCTACACCTTCTTCGACAGCGCTCCGGACAGCGGCTACTCGGTGGACAACCTGGCGCCGTGCGTCCCGCAGGGCCTGGCCGTGGCCTACCAGCAGGAAGGCAACGATCTGTCCTGGCAGGAGAACCCGGAACCCGACGTGGTCATGTACCGTATTTACCGGGCAACGATGTCGGGCGGCGTCTGCACGACGCCCCAGGCCGCCCCGACGGCCGAGGTGGCCGGCCCAAGCTGGCACGACCCGCTCACCGGCCAATGGCATGTTTGCTACTACGTGTCCGCCGTGGACGACGCGGGCAACGAGAGCCCCCTGACGGATTGGAGCGGGACCGGCGTTTCGGGGGTGACCGCCCTGCCCAAGGCACTGTCCCTGCACGCCAACGTGCCCAACCCGTTCAACCCCGCCACGACAATTTTCTACGACCTGCCTTCGTGCACAACGGTGGAGCTGGCGATCTATGACCTGAGCGGACACCGTGTACGCACCCTCGTGGATGAAACCCAGGACGCCGGCTCCCATCACGTGGTGTGGCAGGGCCACGATGACCAGGGGAACACGGTGGCCTCCGGCGTCTACTGCTACCGGTTGCGCACCCGGTCGGGCACCTTGACCCGGCGCATGACCTTGCTGAAATGAACGGTTAAACCAGGCCCCGCTACAGGTTGACGCTACAGCATCCTTCGGTGACAATCCGTCACCGGAGGTTTGTCCATGACCCTGTTCCAGATCATCTCGCTGCTGATGACCATGGCCGCCCTGTTCGGCTACATCAACCACCGCTGGTTGAAGCTCGAACCCTCGGTGGGCCTGCTGGCCATCAGCCTGGCCAGTTCCCTGGGCATCATGGCCGTCTC
>JANTFX010000121.1 GCA_024763215.1 Candidatus Krumholzibacteriia bacterium
CCGGAACCCCGGCGAGGTCCCCGGCCCGACGACGCCCGACCTGCACCTCGGTCCCAATCCTTTCAACAGCGGCGTGGTCCTGTCCTTCGACCTGGCCGCCGCCGCCCGGGTCCGGATCACGGCCTACGACATCCGCGGTCGATTCGTCGGCGAAGTGGTGAACGCTGAGTTTCCCTCAGGGCCCAACCGGGTCACCTGGGACGCGCGCGGATCCGACGGCAGCCCGATGGCCAGCGGGACCTACCTGTTCGTGCTGGAGCAGGACGCTCGCACCGCCGTGAACAAAGCGGTTCTCGTGAAGTAGGGTCGTGCACCGGGGCGGATCCGGTGTTACCTTCGTCGGGCAAGATGGACTTTCACCCGCATCTCGAGGATTTCCCATGCAGAGCATACTGGTCATCGAACGCAAGCACCTGTTCCCCGGTCTGAGCCCCCAGGGCTTCCTGCCCGCAGGCGCGGTCGATCTGGACGGCCTGGCCGAGCGGCTGTTCTTCGCCGAGCGCCGTTACATGGAGCAGAACTCGCACTACAAGCAGATCATCCCCTACATGCTGCTGCGGCGCGGCGCCGGCACCGAGGCGCGCATCCTGTGCTACCAGCGCCGCACAAAGCACACCGAGGCCCGCCTGGGCGGGCTGTGGAGCGTGGGCTTCGGCGGGCACATGGAGCCCCTGGACCGCACCGAGGATACCGCCACCCTGGGCGTGGTCATGGCCACCGCCCTGCGCGAACTCGAGGAGGAGACCGGCCTGACTCCCGGGGCCGAGGCGTTCACGCGCGTGGGCTTCATCAACTCCGACCGCGAGGATGTCTCCAGCGTGCACTTCGGGGTGGTCTATACCGTGGACATCGACGGCATTCCCGGCAGCGACGAAGAGGTCATGCAGCTGGTGTCGGGTCAGTCCGAGCCGCACCAGGCCCGCTGGATCCCGGTGGCCGACCTGGCGGGCATGACCCTGCCCGGCCAGGGACCCGACGGCGCGGATTTCGAGGACTGGTCGCGGATCGCCATCGGCGGGTTGCTGGACGGGACGAAATCAAACCGGGCCGATGGGTGACAACCTCTTCGATGCGCTGGAATTATATCCTTCGCGGTGTTAACGTAGCGGTGTTCCCTGGAAAGTTTTTTTAATCCCCAACGGCAAGGAGTGGGCTGTCATGATCAACAAGATCGCAGTGATCGGCGGCGGCAATATCGGCGGCGTCCTCGTCTCGGAAATCGTCACCCGGGGTCTGGCCCGCAACGTGGGCCTGGTCGATGTCAAGCCTCCCCAGTTCGCCAAGGGCAAGTGCCTGGACATCAGCGAAGCCACCCCCGTCCTGAGGCGCGACATCAACGTCCAGGGCAGCAAGACCTACGAGGTCATCGAAGGCGCCGACTTCATCATCAACACCGCCGGCGTGCCGCGCGCCGTGCGCCCGGACGGCACCTTCCCCTCGCGCGAGGAACTGCTGGCCGTTAACCTGAAGATCACCGACCAGGTGGCCGCGGGCATCAAGAAGTACGCGCCGAACGCCTTCCTGATCTCCATCGCCAACCCCCTGGACGCCATCGTCTACCGGCTGTTCAAGAAGCTGCGGTTCAAGCCCAACAAGATCATGGGCATGGCCGGAGTCCTGGATTCCTCCCGCTACAAGTACTTCGTGGCCGAAGCCGCCGGCGTCTCGGTGGAGAACGTCGAGGCCGTCGTGCTCGGCGGTCACGGCGATTCCATGGTGCCCATCCGCAGCGCCTGCCGCATCTACGGCCTGCCGGTGGAGCAGTTCGTCAGCAAGGCCAAGCTGGCCAAGATCGAGGCCCGCACCCGCAAGGCCGGCGGCGAGGTGGTCGGTCTGCTGGGCAGCGGCTCGGCCTTCGTCAGCCCCGCGGTCAGCGCCCTGGAGATGGTCGAGGCCATCGCCTTCGACAAGCGCAAGATCATCCCCGTGGCCGCCCGCCTCGACGGCGAGTACGGCGTCAAGGGCCTGTTCGTCGGCGTGCCGGCCATCCTGGGCAAGAACGGCATCGAGAAGATCATCAAGATCAAGCTGACACCCGAGGAGCGCAAGGCGTTCAAGAATTCCGTCAACGCCGTCAAGAAGACGTGCGCGGCGGTGGACAAGGCGAAGTAGAAGACCGTTCTCACATGGTTCGACCAGGGCCGGATCCCGCGGGGTCCGGCCTTCTTTCTGGCATCAATCCTGATCATATGATAAAATCAAGGGGCTCATTCCTTGAACTTCGTGCGTTCCGCGACCCCCTCCTGACGGGTCCGGTTCATCCCGCAGGAGGCTTCCATGCGCCGGTTCATCCTTTTTCTGGCCCTTTTCTGCTGCACCGCAACCGTGGGGAACCTGTGGGCCGCCGAACCCCACCACGCCAAGGTGCAGGTGCGACTGTCCTCCCCGGCCGACCAGGCCTTCATCAACTCCCACCTCGACCGGTTCGACGTCATCGGCGGCAAGCCGGGCGTGTTCGTGGACCTGGCCGCCTCCCCCGATGATCTGGAGCTGCTGCGCACCTCGGGGCTGGACTGGAAGATCCTGGACCAGGACATGGAAACCTCGGCCCGGTACGCCGACAAGGGCTCCAACTTCGGCATCTTCCATACCTACTCCGAGAGCGCCGCATTCCTGGACAGCCTGCGCCTGCTGTATCCCCAGGTGGTCAGCGAGAAGTTCTCCATCGGCCAGAGCGGCCAGGGCCGGGATATCTGGGCCGTGCGCGTCTCGGACAACCCCGACGTGGACGAGGACGAACCGGAGATCCTCATCGATTGCCTGCACCACGCGCGCGAGGTCATGGCCTCGGAGTTCGGGATCATGTTCGCCGAGTACCTGGCGCAGAACTACGGCACGGACCAGGAGATCACCTGGCTGCTGGACAACCGCGAGCTGTACATCGTGCCCATCGTCAACCCCGACGGCTTCGTCTACAACGAGACCACCGATCCGGGCGGCGGCGGCATGTGGCGCAAGACCCGCCGCGACAACGGCGACGGCACCTTCGGCGTCGATCCCAACCGCAACTACCCCTACATGTGGGCCTACGACAACGTCGGCAGCAGCGGCGATCCCGGCAGCGAGGTCTACCGCGGCCCCTACGCTGGCAGCGAGCCCGAGGTCCAGGCCATGATGAACTTCATAGACGCCCACCACTTCGTCACCGGCAACTCGATCCACACCTACAGCAACCTGACCCTGTATCCGTGGGGATACACGTCAGGCCCTACTCCCGACGACGCCGTCTTCGACCACATGGCCGCCGAGATGACCCGTTACAACCACTACACGCCAGGCCAGCCCGGGCAGATCCTGTACGATGTCAACGGCGGTTCCTTCGACTGGAACTACGGCGGCACGACCAACCACCAGCCGATCTTCTCGTTCAGCAACGAAATCGGCGGCGACAGCGACGGTTTCTGGCCGCCCGAGGACCGCCGCGGCCCCCTGTTCCAGGAGAACATCTGGCCCAACGTCTTCCTCATGCGCGCCGCGGGCCCCTTCGTGGCCGTGAGCAACCCGGTAACGGCCGCCAACGCGCCGGCAAAATCCATCGCCCCCGGCGACGACGGCCTGCTGGATCTGACCATCGAGAACCAGTCCGCCGCCAGCAGCACCCTGGGCGGCACCCTGCACCTGCGGACCGACGATCCCTGGGTGCAGTTCACCGCGGCGGCCGCCAGCTATGGCCCCCTGACCCCCATGGCCAGCACCACCCTGGGGCCCGACGCCTTCCCCTTCAGCGTGGATCCCGCCTGCCCCGCCGGGCACCGGGTCGATGTCACCGTGACGGTGAGCATGCCCGAGGGCGACCTGGATTACCCCCTGTCGTTCACCGTCGGCCAGGAGCCTGCGGTCTTCAGCGATGACCTCGAGGGCGGCACCGGCAACTGGACCCTGAACGGCAACTGGGCCCTGACCACCGCCGACGCCCATAGCCCGTCTTCGTCCCTGACCGATTCTCCCGGCGGCGACTACCCCAACAACTCGGCCACGGCCGCAATCCTGGGCGGCACCTGGCAGACACCCCGGCTGGGCTTCTGGACCCGCTACGGCATCGAGAACGGCTGGGATTTCGGGTACGTCCAGGTCTCGGCCGACGGGGGCCCCTGGACCACCGTCAAATCCTACACCGGCTCGCAGGCCACCTGGGTTCATGAGGACATCGACCTGAGCGCCTACGCCGGCCAGGACCTCGCCTTCCGCTTCGCCCTGGATACCGACAGCTACGTCACCGATGACGGCTGGTACATCGACGACGTCACCCTCTACGCACAAACCGTCCCCAACCTGCCCCCCACCACGCCCGAGATCCTGGTCCCGGCAGGTGCGAACCTCGGGCTGCAGGCCGAGCTGACAGTGGGCAACAGCACCGACCCCGAGGGGCAACCCTTGACCTACGGTTTCCGGGTCTACAGCGACCCGGACGCCACGCAGCTGGTCGCTGAGGCCGACGGCGTGGCCGAGGGCGTGGACATGACCACGTGGACCACTCCCGAACTCACCCCGGGCGACTACTGGTGGCGGGCCTACGCCTGCGATGCCACCGGCCGCAGCCTGCTGACCGCCGTCAGCAGCTTCACCGCCGGCGGAGCCAGCGGCGTGGTCCTGCCGGGCAGCGGCGGCCAGGTGCTGGAAGTTCTGGACGGTCTTACCGGCGAGGGTGCCCGCCTGCGGCTGACCCAGGCCGAGGCCGGACCCGTCAAGGTGGATATCTTCGACGCCCGCGGCCGCCTGGTGCGCAGCCTGGCCTCCGGGACCATGGCCCAGGGTGAGCATGTCCTGTTCTGGGATGGGAAGAACACTCGGGGTTCCCGCGCCGCCAGCGGCGTCTACTTCGTGCGGGCGCTGGCGGGTAGGCAGGTACTCACGGGCCGGGTGGTGCTGGTGCGCTGACCGAATCGGGCGCCGCAATCCCGATGATGACAGGCAGGACGCGGGGCTGCCCCGCCGCCCCGGGCCCCGGATCGCTCCACTGGGGATGCCTGACCCATAGCTGGGCGGGGAAGTTCCCCTCCAGGTGCTGGGCGCAGACCACATCCAGCGGCAAGGCCAGGATCAGTTCGTTGAAGTCGTGCATGGGCAGGGGCCTGGTGCAGTGCATGAGCAGCGCCCGGCCCCGGCCGTCCTCACCCAGGGCGGCTTCGGACCAGCTCTGGGACCCGGTGGGCCACCTGGGCTGGGCGGGCCGCTTGATCAGGCGCAGGTTCTGCACCACCGTCCCGTAGGCCGCAGTGATCGAATCCAGGGGCGTCTCATCCAGGTCGAAGATCCTGAACGGCGGCAGACCGTCCCGGACAGGGTCCATGGCCGCGGCCGACCGGTAACGGTTGACCGTGGGGTTGACCACCCTGCCTGAGACCCGGCAGTAACCCACGTGGGTTTTGCCGTCCTGCTGGTACATCCCCGCGTTGATGGCCGCCACCAGGTCGAATTCCCGGCACCAGCGGTCGAGGCTGCGCGGCTGGGCGTCCCCGGCCGTTTCGGTGGTCATCACCCGCAGGTGCCAGCGCTTTGGATCGACCCTCAACACGGTCAGGTCGCCGCCGTCGGCCGGAGCCGCGGACCGGGAATCGAAGCGGGCGATCTCAAGGCCGGGCTCCAGGGCCAGCCACGGCTCTGCGCCACCCCCGGCGCCCCGGCAGGCCATGCCGCCCAGCGCCAGCAGGCCGCATGCGGCGCAGCAGCGGATCACGGCCATGATTTCAGACCTGCGGGGCATATCCTTGATCGTCCTCACCTTCGAGAATCCAGTCCACGGCCGCATCGATGGCCTCCGCACACCACATCAGCGAATTGTGCCCCCACCCGGAAGCGATGACCACATCCCGGATCACGGGCAGCCCCATGCCAACCGGCGGCACCACCAGGTTGTCATGTTCGGTCCTGATGTTCAACAGCAACGGCGGCGCCTCCCCGGTCAGGCTCTTTAACCAGGGGCTTCCGGGACCGGCCTGGCGCACCCCGCCGACGAAGGCCAGGCGTGCCATTTTCGTGCCCGTGTGGGGCACGGCCATGGCCACCAAGGGCAACCGCCGGTAGCGTGGATCGAGCCCCAGGCAATGACGGGCCAGCAAGCCGCCCAGGCTATGGCCCGCCAGGACCACCCTCCGCCCCGGATAGCTTGCCAGCACATCCTCGATGAGCCGCCCCAACCGGGGTGCCTCGTGGTCCGGGTCGTAACGGAAGGTGTTGTAACGATACGTGATATAACCGCAGCCGGCACGCGACAAAGCCCGGCGCAGACGACTGAAAATGAAATCCGTATCGGTAAAACCGGGGATCAGAATCACTATCGGTCCCGGGGCTTCCGGTTCCTCCGACCAGCGGGACCGGCACAGATCCACCGGCAACATGGCCCACACCTGGTACTGGAACCACACCTCGCGCACCACCGCCCGTACCCCGGCCAGGTTCAGGAATCTCCTGCCCCCGGACCCCAGCAGACCGGCGAAGGCGAAGGTGCCCAGGCAATAGAGCACGGGCAGGGCCAGGAACACGAGCAGGATCGCCATCATCATACCCGGCGGCCTACTCGTTGCGGGGGAACTCTTCCCCGGGAATGGAATCGACCGGCGCTTCCCGGTCGTCATCGAAAAGCCCCAGCACGTGGCGGTCGAAGAACGCCAGCAGCTGGCGCTGATAGAACACCTGGTCCCGTGGATCCCTGATGCCGTGGCCCTCGTGGGTGAAGCGGATGAAGCGGCTGGGCACGCCCAGGGCCTGCAGGCTGGAGAACCAGATCTCGCCGCCGGCGATCAGGCACCGGTAGTCCTCGAGCCCCTGGCTGATCAGGGTCGGGGTCCTGACCTGATCCACGCGGGTGGTCGGGGAATTCCTGCGATAGATCTCCCTGGCCTGCGGCTCCCACGGCCGGCCGAAAAACTCCCATTCGGGAAACCACTTCTCGTCGGTGGTGCCCCAGAAAGCGGCCAGATCGGGGAACATGCGGTCCACAGCGGCGGCCTTGAACCTGTCGGTCCGGGTTGTCAGGTCGGCGGCCAGGTGCCCCCCGTAGCTGCCGCCCATCACCGCCAGGGCCTGGGGGTCGGCCCACCCCTGGGCGATGGCCCAGTCCACGCAGGCCAGCAGTTCCTTGCCGGGCCGCTCGACCCAGTCGCCGCGCACCCCGTTCTGGAATTCGTAGCCGTAACCCGTGCTGCCGGTGGGGTTGGCGATGACCACCGCATAACCGTAGCTGGGCAGGATATGGAACTCGGGCAGAAAATAGCCTCCGTACATCCACTCGGGTCCGCCGTGGATGCTCAGCACCGTGGGCACCCGCTGCCCCGGGTCCATGTCCGGCGGCTTGAAGCACCAGCCCGCGACGGGCCGGCCGTCGACCGTCACGCTGAAGGGTTCGGGATCGATCAGCCCCGCCCGCTGACGCCAGGCCCGGTTGGGATCGACCAGGATCCGCGGGTGGTGGGGCCCCTTGATCTTCTCGGCCAGATCCACCGTGAACAGGGCGCCGGGCAGGGTCTGGCCCGCTCCGGCCAGGACCACGCGCGAGCCGGCCATCTGCACCGACCAGAAATCATGCCCCCCGTCGGTCAGCACC
>JANTFX010000122.1 GCA_024763215.1 Candidatus Krumholzibacteriia bacterium
CCTCGTGCCGCCTGGTATTCCCGGTCATCATCAGCAGACGCTGCCGAAAGGTCTCGGCTTCGGCCAGGCGGCCTTCGCGCCGACGCCTGGCATACGCAGCAGCCAGCACCTGCGGGTCATCCGGCGCCGAGGCCAGTTCCGCCATGAATTCCCGCTCCCGGGACAAGCCTTCCTTCCACCGCCGGATCCGCACCAGGAACGTATCGGCCGTGACGTACCCGGTGAAGCGGTCCCAGGGCGTCCCGTCGGAATCACAGAATACCAGCGTCGGCAAGCGGGTGATGCCGAGCCTCTTCTCCAGCTCGTCATACCGGGCATCGTCCACGTCTACCTTGAAGGTCAACACGTCCCGGAGCTCGGCGATGACCTCCGGTTCGTTGTAGACCATTGCTTCCATGGCCTTGCAGGGGCCGCACCATTGGGCATAGAAATCGATGAGGATCGGGCGGCCCTCGGCTGCCGCGCGCGCGGTCACCTCCGGCCAGGACCCACCCTCGGCCCAGACCACGTGGGGCGCGCGATGAGCAGGAGGGGCGGCCGCGCCCACCGCCGGCGGCCACAGCCACAACCCGCAGAGGATACTTGCGGCCCACCACGGACAGCCTCTCCGGACTCTGCTCAATGCGCTCACCATCGGTCACGACCCCTATCGTCATCTGGGTGATCCGGCGGGCTGCAACCCGCCCGGCCTTCATGATATCAATTCCGTTGCCCATGTCATACCGTAGAACTATCATGGCACCCGGCAATTCATCTTTTCCAACCCGGGAGTCCCATGGAAAGCTGCTGCGGCAACACCCCTGAAATGAGCATGGCGGCCGTGACCCTGTGGGCGGCCCTGGGCATCGGCGTGACCACCA
Source organism: Candidatus Krumholzibacteriia bacterium (assembly GCA_024763215.1). Taxonomy (GTDB): domain Bacteria; phylum Krumholzibacteriota; class Krumholzibacteriia; order LZORAL124-64-63; family LZORAL124-64-63; genus JAHJTW01. The sequence goes on from JANTFX010000122.1 coordinate 861, forward strand.
GCCTGGGGCACTGCATCGGCATGTGCGGCCCCCTGATCAGCACCTTCAGCCTGGCCCAGGGGAAGCACGACAGCCGCCTGCGCGCCCTGCTGCCGGCCCTCCTGATCTACCACTTCGGCCGCCTGAACGCCTACGCCGTCATCGGCCTCATATTCGGCCTGGTGGCCACCGCGGCCCAGGCCACCGGCCCGTCCAACGAGGTGCGCGGCTTCCTCTTTCTGGTCGCCGGCCTGCTGATGATGGTCATGGGCATGGGCCTGCGGGGCTGGCTGCCTACCGGGCGTATCATCGAGAGCAGCCGCCTGGGCCGTTTCACCAGCGAAAAATTCATGACCCTGGTGGGGACCCCCAGCATGGCGGGCCGATATTTCCTGGGTGTGGCCAACGGTTTTCTTCCTTGCGGTCCGGTCTACGCCATGGCCATCGCCGCCCTGACCGCCCCCACCCCGTTGCACGGAGCCGGGACCATGGTGGCCTTCGGCCTGGGCACCGTGCCGGTCCTGCTGGCGGTCGGGCTGGGCGCGGGCAGGCTCGCGCCGGCCCTGCAGCGCAAGTTCAACCTGGTCGCCTCCCTGCTGGTCATCCTCGTGGGCCTGGAATTCCTGTTCCGGGCGGGGAAGATGTTCGGCGTGGTCGCGGGCATCAAATGGGGGTTCTGGCCTGTTTTCTAGGTCATATCCCACCCCATTACCGGTTGACTAAAAGACCAATTTACTCTATCTTTCGTGCGTTTCAATCCGCCTCCGTCCAGGAAAATCAATGACCGCGTCAACGCTCGACATGCCCTGGCCCGACGACTGGCCCGATGATTTCCGGCAGGCTGCCGAGCAGGGCCACTGTCTGCACTGCGGCAACCCGCTGGGCCACTTCTGGCAACCGTCCGACGGGCCCTTCTGCTGCCGCGGTTGCGCCGGCGTCTACCAGCTGATCCACCAGGAAAACCTCGACCGTTACTACGACCTGAAACCCGACACCACGGCCCCCTCGGCGGACCTGCGCCTCGACAGCTTCGGCTGGCTCGACCGCCTGCTGGCCGAAAGGGACGCCTACCCCGGCGCCGGCACGGGCCCCTTGCGCCTGGACCTGGACATCCAGGGCGTCCACTGCGCCGCCTGCGTGTGGTTGATCGAGGAGTTGTTCCGGCGCCAGGACGCGGGCATCCAGATCCGCATCAACCCCACCCTGGGCAAGGTCGAACTGGTCTGGGATCAGGACCGCGGGGACCTGAAGGAATTCCTGGCCGAGATCGAGAGATTCGGCTACCGCCTGGGGCCCAGCACCCGCGGCGTGCGCAAGCAATCCCGCGCCCTGTTGCTGCGCATGGCGATCGCCATCTCCATGGCCATGAACGTCATGATGTTCAGCCTGAGCTTCTACTTCGGCCTGGCCTCGGGGAACCTCTACCTGTTCTTCGGGTGGCTGAGCCTGGGCATGGCGACGGTCAGCCTGCTGGCAGGCGGGGGCGTGTTTCTCAAAGGCGCGGTGGCGGGGCTGCGCCGCGGAGTCCTGCACCTGGATGTGCCCATCTCCCTGGGCATGATCCTGGCCTACGCCGGGTCGGTCTATGCTTTCCTTACCGCCGGTCCCGACCATTCCTACTTCGACAGCCTGACCATCTTCATCGCCCTGATGCTCGTCGGCCGCTGGGCCCAGGAACACATCCTCGAGCGCAACCGCAACAGCCTGCTGGACACCTCGGGGGCCGAGAACCTGACCGTCAAACGCAAGCTCCCCGGCGGCGATCTGGAGGCCGTGGCCGCCCCCCACGTCCGCAAGGGCGACGAGCTGTGGATCGCCCCGGGTGACCTGCTTCCGGTCGAGGGCATGCTCATGCGCCGGGCGACCGCCGTCAGCCTGGACTGGATCACCGGCGAGTCCGACCAGGTCGCCTTCCAACCAGGGGACCGGATTCCCGCCGGGGCCTTCAACGCCTCCGAGAACGGGTTTTCCGCCACGGCCCTGGAGGATTTCGCCAGCAGCCGCCTGCAGGACCTGCTGAGCGCCACCACCATCTCGGACGAGGAGTTCCGCCCCCGCTGGTGGCACAAGGTCAGCAGCTGGTACGTCGCGGCCGTCCTGGCCGCTGCTGTGGGGGGATTCGCCATGTGGCTGCCCCATGACCCCACCCAGGCCCTGAAGGTCACCATCAGCGTGCTGGTGGTGACCTGCCCCTGCGCCCTGGGCCTGGCCACCCCCCTGGCCGAGGAATTGATCCACGTGGCCCTGCGCCGGGTCGGGGTCTTCCTGCGCAAACCCTCGTTCCTGGAGAAGGCCCTGCGCGTGCGCAAGATCCTCCTGGACAAGACCGGCACCCTGACCCTGGGCCACCTGACCGTGTCGCCAGATTCCTTTCCCGAGTTGGCAAAGCTCGACCCATACCAGCGGCGCATCCTGCGCCACATGGCCGCGCGCAGCAACCATCCGGCCAGCGTTTGCCTGGCCCGCGCCCTGGATCCGGCCGAACCAGGCGACGCCCCCGGCTCTGATTTCAGCGCCTCGGCGGCCGAGGAACTGCGCGAGGTGCCCGGCCAGGGTCTGGAACTGACCCACGAAGGTGTGACCTGGCGGCTGGGACGACCCCTGTTCGCCCTCGAGGGCGAACTGCCCGGGGACTTCGACCCCGCCGCCACGGTCTTCAGCCGCGACGGCGTGGCTCTGGCCGTCTTCATCCTGCAGGAAGACCTGAAGAAGGACGCCCCCACCGAAGTGGCCCGGTTGCTCGAGGCCGGCTACCAGGTCTACCTGCTGAGCGGGGACCGGCAAGCCAAGGTCGACCAGGTGGCCGCCGCCCTGGGCATCGACCCCGCGCGCGCCCTGGGCGAGCTGACGCCCGAGGCCAAGGCGGCCAAGGTGCGGCAACTCGATGAGCACGACACCCTGATGGTCGGAGACGGCCTGAACGACAGCCCGAGTTTCGCCGCCGCCCTGTGCGCCGCCACCCCCGCGGTGGACCGGCCGGTGCTGCCCGGCAAGGCCGATTTCTACTTCCTGGGTGACGGGATCGGGGCCATCGGCAAATCCCTGGCCGCCGCCCACGACCTGCGCCGGGTGGTCAGGGACAACCTGATCCTGGCCGTCCTGTACAACGTGGCGGCCGTGGGCCTGTGCCTGGCGGGCCTGGTCACGCCGGTGGTCGCTGCCATCATCATGCCCATCAGTTCGGTGACCGTCGTGACCCTGACCGCCGTGCGCCTGGCGGGACGGAGGTTGGCATGGATATAATCATCGCCCTGGTTTTCATCAGCCTGACCCTTGTGATCGGCGGGCTGGTATTCTTCTTCTCGCGTCTGGTCGACGGGGATTTCGAGCACGGGGAGCGCCTCTCCCTGCTGCCGCTGGCGGACGATGACGGGCTGCCCCATGAAAAAACGGCTGATTCGCATGATGACAATCAAAATAAAGTTGTGTTAAATGGTGGGAATTCCGAGCCCGGTCAGGAGTCTCCCGGTACCTGAGTCCGGTTCCGCTCTCAAGCGGAACCGGCGCCTTCGAGGAGGAAGGAACGCCCTATGGACGCTGTAACCAGCCCTGATACTCGCATGAAGACGGTCGTTTTCGACGACGGCATCGTGCGCGCCTTTTCCATCGTCACGGTCGTCTGGGGCGTGGTCGCATTCCTGGTGGGGGTGCTGGTCGCGACCCAGCTGTCGTTCTGGCAGGCCAACCTCGGCCTGGAGTGGTTCAGCTTCGGGCGGTTGCGCCAGTTGCACACCAACGCGGCCATCTTCGCCTTCGTAGGCAACGGCATGTTCGCCGGGATCTACTACTCCACCCAGCGCCTGCTGAAGGCCCGCATGGCCAGCGATCTGCTCAGCTGGGCCCACTTCTGGGGCTGGCAGCTGATCATCCTGGGGGCCGCGGTCACTTTCCCCCTGGGGCTGACCCAGAGCAAGGAATACGCCGAGCTGATCTGGCCCCTCGATCTGATGGTCGTGGTCGTCTGGGTGATCTTCGCGGTGAACTTCTTCTGGACCATCGCCAAGCGCAACGAGAAGAACCTGTACGTGGCCATCTGGTTCTACATCTCGACCATCGTCACCATCGCGGTCCTGTACATCTTCAACAACCTCCAGCTGCCCACCAGCCTGACCCACAGCTACTCCATCTACGGCGGGGTGCAGGACGCGCTGGTCCAGTGGTGGTACGGGCACAACGCGGTGGCCTTCTTCCTGACCACACCCATCCTGGGTCTGATGTACTACTTCATGGTCAAGGCCGCCGAGCGCCCGGTGTATTCCTATCGCCTGTCGGTGGTCCACTTCTGGTCGTTGATCTTCATCTACATCTGGGCCGGACCGCATCATCTGCTGTACACCGCCCTGCCCGACTGGGCCCAGACCCTGGGCATGATCTTTTCCATCATGCTGTGGGCGCCCAGCTGGGGCGGCATGCTCAACGGCCTGCTGACCCTGCGCGGGGCCTGGGACAAGCTGCGCACCGACCCGGTGATCAAGTTCTTCGTGGTCGCGGTGACCTTCTACGGCATGTCCACCTTCGAAGGGCCCCTGCTGTCGATCAAGAGCGTCAGCGCCCTGGGCCACTACACCGACTGGATCATCGGCCACGTGCACGGCGGCACCCTGGGCTGGAACGGTTTCATGCTCTTCGGCATGCTGTACTGGATGTGGCCGCGCCTGTACGGCACCAAGCTCTACTCGAAGAAGCTGGCCGAGACCCACTTCTGGATCGGCACCATCGGCATCCTGCTGTACATGGTCTCCATGTGGGTCAGCGGCGTCAGCCAGGGCCTGTTCTGGCGCGCCCTGGACGCCGAAGGCTTCCTGAAGTACCCCGACTTCATCGAGGGCCTGACCAACAGCATCCCCATGTACCACACCCGTCTTCTGGGCGGCTTGCTGTACTTCCTGGGCTCGTTCCTGATGGTCTACAACCTGATCATGACCGCCAGGCAGGGCAGCCCTTCCACCGTGAGCATCCAGGTTCCGGCCCGGAAGCCCGCCCCCGACAGCGAGAGCGGCTGGGCCCTGCTGACCAGCGCGCCCATGCTGTTCATCACGGCCATCCTGGTGCTGGCCATCCTGTTCGGCTCGGTCGGTCCCATGATCAGCCCGGTGGTGCTGTCGATCTTCATCGTGGTCTGCATCGCCGCCATCATCTCCTACGGCCTGCAGCAACGGAAGTGGGGCCACTGGTACGGCCTGGTCGAACGCCACGCCCTGGTGTTCACCATCCTGGCCCTGCTGGCCGTCCTGGTCGGAGGCGCGGTCGAGATCATCCCCACCTTGATCATCGGCGACAAGGTGCCGGTGAACCTCACCGCCGAACAGATCGCCGCCGACCCCGCGCTGGCCGAAAAGGCCAAGTGGATCCAGAAGCCCTACAGCCCCCTGGAGCTGGCCGGGCGCGACGTCTACGTGGCCGAGGGCTGCTATGTCTGCCACAGCCAGATGGTCCGCCCCTTCCGCCATGAGGTCCTGCGCTACGGGGACTACTCGCGCCTCGAGGAATCCATCCTGAACCGTCCCTTCCAGTGGGGCAGCAAGAGGACCGGCCCGGACCTGGCCCGCGTCGGCGGCAAGTACGACAACCTGTGGCACTACCTGCATCTTATGGACCCGCGCTCCACCTCGCCGGGCTCGATCATGCCGACCTACACGCACTTCAAGACCGAGACCCTTGATCCCGCCGTCTTCCGGCACCGGATGGAGGTCCAGGCCAAGCTGGGCGTCCCCTACACCGACGAGGACATCGAGCTGGCCGTCCAGCGCTTCAAGAGCCAGGGCGAGCTGATCGCCGCGGATCTGGAAGTCAAGGGCGCCACCGTGGCTCCGGACAGCAAGATGGCCGCCCTGATCGCCTACCTGCAGCGGCTGGGCCGAGGGCCCCAGCCGCTGATCCCGGAACCTGCAACCACCACCGCCGACGCCAACGACGGCGGCGGCAGCCAGACCCCGCAGGTCAACACCGCTGCGGCAGCAGAATAGGAGGTAGGCATGTTCCAGGACTACTTCGCAGGCAGCGACCACCTCATCTGGCCCTTGCTCGGCCTGATGATCTTCGTGGTCATCTTCATCGGCGTGCTGGCCTACGTCTTCCTCGGCCTGCGCGACAAGGAGAAGCTGCACCGGATTGCGTCCCTGCCCCTGGCGGCGGACGACCTTCCTGTCAACCAACCATTTCCCGCACAGCCAGCCGAGGGAGGGCCGGGCCAATGACCCAGGAAAACCAGAGCTCCCGGGACAACCGGGCCGATTACCAACAGGACTTCGTCCTGAGCCATGATTTCGATGGCATCCAGGAATTCGACAACCGCCTGCCCAACTGGTGGATGTGGATCATGTGGGGCAGCATGGTCTTCGCCCTGTTCTACTGGCTCACCTTCCAGACCCTGAAGCTGCGCCCGTCGCCCGTCCAACGCTTCGAGCAGACCATGCTCCAGGCCCAGGAAGAACAGCTGGCCCGGGCCGCCAAGGCGGGGGTCTCCAACGAGACCCTGGTGATGATGAGCCAGGTCTCATCCAAGGTGGCCGAGGGCCGCGAGATCTTCGTCAAGCACTGCGTGGCCTGCCATCTGGACCAGGGCCAGGGCATGGTCGGCCCCAACCTGACCGACGGCTACTGGATCCACGGCTGCGAGCCCATGCAGA
>JANTFX010000123.1 GCA_024763215.1 Candidatus Krumholzibacteriia bacterium
TGCGGGGTGGAGCAGTCTGGTAGCTCGTTGGGCTCATAACCCAAAGGTCACAGGTTCAAATCCTGTCCCCGCTACCACTTTGAAAGAGTCCTCGATGCTGATAGCGTCGGGGATTCTTTTTATGCGCAACTCGCCGGTGCTGCCGAAATTGTGTTCCGGGAGTTCTCGATGGGGTCTGAATCCTCGATGATCAGGATTCGCATTCCGAAGCGACCTCCCCGCTTGCCGCACCCGATCTTCGATCTGATACCGGGCCAGCCTCCAACCTGTTCCCTCCCCCGACCCGGTGAGCATCGCTGGATTCCATGTGCCATCTCACCCATTCAGCAAGAGTGAGCAACAACCAGATGGGCCGGGAGTGGTCCCGGCGGTGTTGAAGGTGCTCATCCAGCAGCCCGGCCGTCTTCTTCTTGTCGAGGCCGATCATGGTCATTTCATCCCCGCTCAGGCCTTCTCGCGCCCAATCCCTCAGCGGACCGCGCAACCAGGCCCCCAGCGGCACCGAAAGACCCCTTTTACGACGATGAACAATCGAGCGGGGCAGATACCCCAAGGAAAAGTCCTTGAGGAACGATTTGGTGGTCAGACCATGCACTCGTTCATGTGGTGACAGGCTGGACGCGAAATCAAGGACCGCCCGGTCGAGAAACGGGGCCCGTGTTTCCAGGGAATACCGCATTGCCGCACGGTCGATCTTCGTCAGGAGCCCCTCCGCCATGGAAGACTCGAAGTCAAGGACCTGTATGATGTCCAGAAGGTGCGCATTCTTCATCGTTTCATGGAGTGGCGGGGGGAAATGTATTCCCAGGCGATTCAATACGGGAACTGGCACAGCGGAAGTCCAGTTCGAGTGGCGCACGATCGGGTCAGCATCCCAGCCGTCGATGAATCGCTTGGCGAGGTATGAAACCGTCACCTTGCGGTCACTGACGGGGAGGCGGTTCACGATATTGGCGACCAGCTTTCGAAGTGCGCCCGGAAGTCGGCTATAGGCCCTGGCAAAACCAAGACCCAGGTAGGTCGGGTACCCACCGAAGACCTCGTCACCTCCCTCGCCCGCCAGAACAACGCCCACATCCTCGGCGGCCCGGCGGGCCAGCAAAGCGACCGGCACCCAGGCGGGATCGGCAAGGGGTTCGCCGGTGGTTCGCACTAGTTCCGCAAGGATCCGAACCATCTGCTGTGGCCGGACCCATACTTCCTCCTGAACAAGGGAAAGCCGGTCGGCCACCTCCCTGGCCGCGTCTCCCTCGTCGAATGAAGCCTCGTCGAAACGCAGGGTATAGGAGCGTATGGTCCGTGCAGGGAAGAGATCCCTGGCAACAGCCGCAATGAGCGAGGAATCCAGGCCGCCGCTGAGAAAGATCCCGAAATCCCGGTCGTTGTCCGTCTGGCGCCGCACGGCCTGGCGCAGGATCCGGTCGAATTCATTCTGGTCGGATTTCCGTTCCCCATGAGGTGCGAAATGCCAGCGCCAATACCTTCGCTTCAGGACCTTGCCTTTACCAAGCGCAATGAATGACCCTGGTGCGACCTTTTCGATACCCTGGTAGGGACAGCCGGGGGGAAGAAACCAGCCCCGGGCGATGTATGACAGCATGGACTCGGAATCGAGAACCTGAGGTTCATCCAGGCCGGCGACCAGCGAAGCCAGTTCCGAGGCGAAGACGGTCCGGCCACCGCACTGCAGGAAAAACAAAGGCCTTTCCCCTGCCCTGTCACGCGCCAGGATCAATTGTCGATTGACCGCATCCCACAAAACGAGGGCAAAGGGGCCCTCCAGCCGTTCGAACATTTCCGTCCCGAGCTCGCGGTACAGTGCCGGCAGGATGGCGACATCGCTTTCATCCACGAAGGAATGACCCCGTTTGACTAGCCAGGTGCGCAGGTCCTTGTGGTTATCGATCTCGCCGTTGCATACGGCAATCAACTTCCTGTCTACATCGACCAGGGGTTGGCGGCCACCCTTACCGCACCGGATTTCCAAGCGGGTGGCGCCGAAATGGGCATCGCCGAGATGGCTCCACCGGGAATCGTCCGGGCCCCGGTGTCCCAGTTTCCCGACCATAGCGGGAAGAAGCCCCTCGCTCCCATTCCCCTCCGAAAGAATTACCGAACCGCAGATTCCACACATGGCTTTATTCCGTGAGTTGGGGTCAGGCGAAATCCCTCCCACCCTGAGGCCAGGGGCACCACCCGGAGCCCACGAGCGGCGGCAAGGGAGTCCAGGGTCGCACTGTGTTCGGCATCGGCTGCCAGAAACAACGGCCTGTACTGGCGGGACAACCAATCCCCGAAAGCCCTTGGGGGGATCAGGGATTCCGGGCGTGGTGATCCATTCGCGAGCGAATAGGGAATGTAGATGCTTGAAGTCTCGGCACCGTCGACAGTGACCAGCAGGGGTGTTCGGCCGAGGTAGAAACCAAGTCCGTTGGAGAAGGAATGAAGGAGGACGACATCGATGTTGCCGCCTCCGGTCCGGATGCTCCGGGCCAGCGCACGGGAAGACGCCTTTTCCGCCAGGGAAACCAGGCCGGAAGGAGGGATGGTGGGCAACATCAGTCCGGCCGCCAGGAACGGCAGCCAGACTGTGCGGAGGTTACCGGAGATGAAAACCATGAGACCTGCCAGGAAAACGCCCACCGAGAAACGGAGAAAATGGGGAAACAGTGCCCGGATCTTCACATAATCCGAGCCATGGGTCAGGCTCCCTATGCGATTCAGGGATCCCGGCGCATGGGCGTCCAGGAAGGTCCAGGCCACAAGGGCGACCGCTCCCAGGGTAAGCATTCCGGTGGATGCCCACAGGACCCGGGCGGCTCCACCCCGCGGATTCCGGATACCTGCCCACATGAGACGGGCGGACATGAGCCCGAGGGCTGGCAGGGCCGGCAGGGCGTACCCAGGCAGCTTGGATTTGGACAGGGAGAAGAATCCGACGACGACCAGGGTCCAGACCAGCAGGTATCTGTCCGCCCCGTTGAGATGTCTGACCCGGCGAAAGACGAGATAGGCGCCACCGGGGAAAAGCAGGCTCCATCCGAAACAGACCCCGAGAAGAACCGGACCGTAGTAGAACCAGGGGCCTTCGCGACGGAATCCCGTGGATGTGAACCTCTGAAAACTTTCGACCACGAGTCCATAGTGCGGGAAGTCGGGCCTGCGTAGTGACAGGGCGACGAACCAGGGAATGACGAGGATAAGGAAGGCCGGCAGCGCCACGGGAAAGAGGTTGCGCCACAGCATCTTCCATTGCCTGCCCAGAACGGCATGGATCAGGGCCACGAGTCCCGGGATGATGAATCCAACCGGCCCCTTGATCAAGGTTGCACAACCTGCGCATAACCCGGCGGCCACGGCCCAGCGTCGCGTGGTCCGCCGGGATTCGAAGGCCCGGTAGTTGAACATTATGGCTGCGGTCGTGAACAGGGTCAGCGGCATGTCGAATATGACGGTCCTCGCAAGAACGAAGAAAAGGGGCATGGTGACCGTGATGAGGACGGCAATTACTCCGACATCCCTGTCGTATTCCCGGGAAGCGAACCAGAAAATCAAGGCCAGGACCCCGAGAGCAGCCAGTGTCGTAGGCAGCCGGGCCGCCCATTCAGTGGGCCCGAACACCAGGAACGAGGCCGCCACCGAATCGAAGAACACCGCAGGCTTGTCCAGGTAGGCAGCGCCCAGATACGTGGGCACAAGCCATTCCCCGGACTGGGACATTTCAAGGGCGATCCCGGCATTCCTCCCCTCGTCGGGGTTGAGGAGAGGCAGGGAGCCCAGGCGGAAGAACAGCAGGAAAAGGGTCAATACCGCCACTGCCGGATACAGGCGGTCAATCCTCATCGGATTCCCCGGCCTCGTCGTCCTCGTCATTGCGGATGTCGACGAGTTGCGTCCGCATCTTGCCGGTAGCATCGGTTTCCAGGATCACATTGCGGGTTTCCCGGGAGTAGTACTTGTATTCCTGGACCGAAGGTTCCAGCGGGGTCCATTCCTTGGTCTTGAGACACCCGGTATACGAGCCGAACGGTACGGTAACCTCCGCATCGGTACTGATCACCTGGCCCATATCCTCGGCTTCCCCTTCGTAATATTCCTGACGATAGGGTTCACCCGGTTCCGGATTTCCGGGCATGATGATGCCGGGCTGGGCGCCATCGACACCGGCTTCCCAGGAGCCGCCGGTGCTGGTAACCTTGCCGTGTTCGAGCTCACGGGAGTCCTCGCCGAAATACCAGACATTGCCCTTGTTGTCCTGGGCATACCAATCGAAGGTTTCTTCCACCAGATCATCGTTGAGCCAGACCCGGTCCCGGACAACACGGGTCTTAACGCCCATGACGACCCGTGTTTTTCCCGTCACCTCCACCTTGTTCAATTCCAGGCCGTCGGATGTCTCGGTTTTGTAGATAAATGTCGTACCCGGTTCCAGTGTGAAATAGGGGTTGTCGATGGTGAGGGAAAACTCACTGCTATCGATGGACGGGATGTAGGCCGGGGCATCCCCGACATGGGATCCGGCAGGAGAAGCTACCGGAAGAGCAAGGGCCATGACAGTTGCCATCATGGCCAGAGGGATAATGAAACACCTGCTATTACCTGCGGATTGCCTAATGTTCATGGTGATACCCCCTGGTTTGGGATTTTGCAGCGGAAAGATGGGCGCGAAACCCCGCAGCCCAAGGCATGATTCCAACCTCAAATGAAGGCCAGATGAAGATCGAAAGGATTAAACCGAGCTTTGAAATTCTCAGCGCTGCTGATGCAAATTCTCCCCCGCAACTCTCCCTGGATGTGTCCAAATAGCGAATGACCAAGAACAACGTTCGCTATTAACACACAGACCAGACATGAGCACGGAATCTGAAAACTGAGTCCCAACGAGGCTGCGATCCTCGAACTGGCTACGACTCTGGGCATCATCAGGCCGGGCGACCTGCGTACACGTGGCCATTCTGTCGCCTATCTTCAGCGCCTGATGGCCGAGGGCCGCCTCGCCAAGCGGGAATGCGGTCAGTACGCCCTGCCCGACATCGCCCACCCCATCCATCTTTAGGACTTCACAACGGACCCCCGCTATCACTTTGAAAGAGTCCTCGATGCTTCCTAACGGAATGGCGTGGGGGATTCTTTCTGTTTCAGGGCGATGTGTCTTATGATTTCTCACCGAAGCAGCGGCAGAATACTTGGACGTTGCAGGTTACCAAGCATCCAGAAACCTGGTATAATTCGTGAATTCCTCCATTTCCTAGCTTTAACCGAGGTCCCTAATAGCTTCCGCCCGATGAGTCTGGAGATTCCGTGCGACGTTTGGCGACAATTTGCGGCTTGGCAACCTGGCTGGTCTGGCCGGCGGCGCATGCGGCACCGGTGACGTTTCAGGTCGACCTGCAGCCCTACCTGGCCGCGGGCTACTTCGATGCGGCCACGGACCGGCTCGAATTGCGGGGTGATTTCAACGGTTGGGCCGCGGATGGGTACCCGTTGCAGGCTACCGGTTCGGTGGCGGCCCAGGCCGTGACGGTGGATCTGCCGCCTGGCCCTGTCGCCTACAAGTTCGTGATCCGGCGCGGTGCCGGCGCGGTCGTCTGGGAGGATCACATCGCCAATCGCCGGTGGACCGTACCGGTCACAGGCGGCGCCATTCCCCCGGTGTACTTTGACGACATGGCCCCGGCGCCTGGCGCGCCGGCCCCGCTGATAGGAGCCGATCTTTCTCATGTGCCGAGACTTGAATCCCTGGGAGCCACCTATCGCCAAAATGGCCAGTACGCCCCCCTGTTGGCGTTGGTCCGGTCGTCCGGGTTCAATCTGGTGCGGCTGCGTTTGTGGCACACCCCCGCTGAACCCTGGCAGGGGCTGGACGCCACGGTCGCCTACGCCCATCGCGTGCAGGACGCGGGTTTGGACCTGATGCTCGATCTGCATTACTCGGATACCTGGGCGGATCCCGGCCACCAGACGGTGCCCTCAGCCTGGTCGGGGGTGCCGCTGCCCGCGCTGGCTGATTCGGTGGCCACCTACACCCGGCAGGTCATGGCGCGTTTTCAGGCCGAGGGCCTGACCCTGAAATACATTCAACTGGGGAATGAAATCGGGAGTGGATTTCTGTGGGACAGCGGTCGCATCGGCTGGCCCGGCAGTGCCTGGGACACGCCGGAGCAGTGGGCGGGTTTCACCTCCCTGCTGCAGGCTGCGGTGACCGCCGTCCGGGAGTCGGCACCTGCGGGCGCAGGACCGGAGATCGTGCTACACGTCGCCGAGGGTGGTGACAATGCGCGCTGCCGCTGGTTCTTCGACGGGGTGACGACCGCCGGCATCGACTTCAATGTGATCGGGCTTTCGTTCTACCCCTGGTGGCACGGCACTTTGTGGGATCTGGAGACCAATCTCCGTGATCTGGGCTCGCGTTACGGCAAGGCTGTTGTGGTGGCCGAAACCGCCTATCCCTGGTCCCTGGAGGCTGCCGACACGACAGCAAATTTCGTCACGGACAGCACGCCCCTGCTGGCAGGATATCCGGCCACGCCACAGTGTCAGCTCGATTTTTTGCGGGATCTGCGCCGGGTGGTCGAGACGGCCGGCGGGCTGGGTGTGATCTACTGGGAGCCTGCCTATGTACCGGTAAGCACCGGCCCCGGCAGCCCATACGAAAATCTCACCTTGTTTGATTTTGGTGGGTGCGCGTTACCGGGTCTGCTGTTTGGACTCTCGCTGGGCAGGTAGGCTGTGGCCACAGGCATCTATCTTTATAAATTGACGACGCCGTCGGGTACCGAGCGCCGCAAGATGGTGTTGATCCGTTAGCCGGTTCGGAATTCGGAGTCGATTGTTTCACAAGCCGAAAAGGATGCTGCCATGGCCACCGCACTGAACGCGATCGTCACCCACCGGATCGAAGTGGCCTCGGGCCTGATCATCCTGCGGGTGGCCCCCGAGGGCTGGGAGTTGCCCGCCTGGCAGGCCGGCCAGTTCGGCGTGCTGGGCCTGCCCGGTTCCGCGCCGCGCGACGCCCTGTCCGACGCCGAGGAACCGGCCTCCGACCCGGACAAGCTCATCCGCCGGGCCTACAGCATCGCCTCGCCTGCCCACGAGAAGAACCACCTGGAGTTCTACATCACCCTGGTGCGCTCGGGAGCCCTGACCCCCCGCCTGTTCGCCCTCAAGCCCGGCGACCGGATCTTTCTGGGCGAGAAGATCCGCGGCATCTTCACCCTCAAGGACGTGCCCCAGGGCAACCACCTGGTGCTGGTGGGCACCGGCACCGGCCTGGCCCCCTACATGAGCATGCTGCGCGGGGAGCTGGGCTGCCATGTCGATCTGCACACCACGGTCCTGCTGGGCGCCCGCCATAGCTGGGATCTGGGCTACCGCGGCGAGCTCATCGCCATGCAGCGTTTTTGCCCGACCTTCCATTACATTCCGGTGATCAGCCGCCCCCAGGAGGAGCTCACCGAGTGGTCCGGC
>JANTFX010000124.1 GCA_024763215.1 Candidatus Krumholzibacteriia bacterium
GCACCGACACCTTCGCCGTGGCCCACACCATGACCGAGGAACAGATCTCATGGTTCCAGGCGGGTTCCGCCCTGAACAAGATCAAATACCTCAACGCTTGATTTCGGGGCCCTGGGCCTGAACCGGCGGCCGGTGGCGATGCCACCGGCCGCCTTGCTTTGCCCGCCTTGCCGGACAGGCCTCGGCGTGCCTTTTGCACGCCATGGCCCGCCGCGGGCCCACCGGGCGGGCGGGATCGGGCTAAAGCCCCGCGCCCTGTGCCCGAACATCTCCTTGCCGGCTACTGGCACGTTATTCGCTTCGGCGGGGGAAAAAAGGAGATGACCATGCAGAAAAGAATCCAGGTGCTGACACTGATCGTGATCCTGCTGGCGGCCGCCTCGGCTCAGGCGGGGGTTCCTGACCTCGCGGCCTACACCCAGGCCGTGAGCGAGTACTTCAAGGCCGACGTGAACCAGGTGCAGGAAGTGGCCTCGTACCTGCCGCGCGCCGACGAGTTGCCGGTGGTCTACATGGTGGCCAATAAGGTCGGGAGCGATCCCCTGGCCATGGCCAAGGAGCGTTACGAGGGGAAGAAGTGGCAGGCGATCCTCAAGGAGAACGGCCTGGGTAGCGACCTGTTCCGGGTGGAGGTACGGGGGTTCGTCCCCAGCTCGGTCTACCAGCCCATCCTGGACAAGTTTCCCGATGACCAGCCGGCCGCCTGGAAGGAGGCTCCGTTGACGGACCGGGATTGCCTGAATATGGCCAACCTCATGTTCATATCCGACCACTACGGCTACTCGATGTACAGGGTCATGGCCATGCGCGACAAGGGGCGCAGTTTCCCCCAGATTCAGACCGAAGCCTATGCCGTGGCCCAGGGCCCTCAGGGCGAGAAGAAGACGGCCAAGGCTGGATTCTGATCGTTGCCGGCAGGTATCTGGCGGGTGACCTTTCCTCAAAATTGGGGGGTCCCCGCCAATGTTTATCCCCCCGGAGCCATCATTGATGGGCTATGATGATCTTTTAATATGTATAAAAATATAGAATGAATAATCAAAACCCTTGGTTTTTCCGCGTTTTTGGGATACAATTGGATATCGTGGCATAGCGACGTTGCAACCGGAGATTTTGTTGGAGTGGATCATTTTGCTGGGAGGGTCTGATGTTCAGAGGTTCTTGTCGCCCGGGAATCCTGGGGATAGTGGCATTGATGATGGTGATCCTCGCCGGAGGAGGATGGGCTTCCACGGACGGGTTCGTCCCTTCCCGACTGCAGGGACCGGTGGCCCTGGCCCTGGATCTGGGGTCCGATGCCGTGCCGGTGCTCCGCACCTCGCCCGTCGATATCAATGCCGAACTTGCCGCTGAAAAGGACCTGGAAGCCCAGGGCCTGCCGCCGCGGTTCGCGGTGCCCGAGGACATCGCCCTGACCCCGGACGGCAGCGGATCCTGGCAGGACGTGGACCGGGACTGGGTGCTGTGGCGGCAGCGGATCACCGCGCCGGGGGCCCTGTCCATCAACCTCGGGTTCTCCAGCTACCGCCTGCCCAAGGGCGGGAGGCTGACCATCTACCCGGCCGACATGAAGTCCCTGGACGATGCCCGCCAGTGGTGGACCTTCACCGAGCGCAACAACGAGGCCCACGGTCAGCTGTGGACCCCGGTGGTCTTGACCGACGATCTGATGGTCGAGCTGCTGCTGCCGCGTGACGCCCTGATGGACTACGATCTGGTGCTCGGGTCGGTCAACAAGGGTTACCGCTATTTCGGCGAGGACCTGGTGGACAAGTCGGGCTCCTGCAACGTGGATGTCGTATGTCCCGAGGGGGACCCCTGGCGGTCGGAGATCGCCACCGTCGCGGTGTACACCCTCAACGGCTCCTGGACCTGCAGCGGCGCCATGATCAACAACACCGCCGAGGACCAGACTCCGTATTTCCTGACGGCCAACCATTGCGGGATCAACTCCGGCAACGCCTCCACCATGGTGGTGTACTGGAACTTCCAGAGCCCCACCTGCGGACAGCAAGGCGGAGGCAGCCTGGCGGACAACCAGTCCGGGGCGACCTTCCTGGCCACCTCGAGCACTTCCGATTTCTGCCTGGTGGAGCTGAACGATCCGCCGGATCCGGCCTGGAACGTGGCTTACGCCGGCTGGTACCGGGGCGACGAAGCTCCTACGTCCGCCACGGCCATCCATCATCCGAACACCGACGAGAAGAGCATCAGCTTCGAATACGACCCCACGAGTACGACGACCTACCTCGAGGAAGCCGTCCCGGGGGATGGGACCCACATCCGCATCACGGACTGGGACGTGGGAACCACCGAACCCGGGTCGTCCGGTTCGCCCCTGTTCAATCCCGACCACCGTATCGTCGGCCAGCTCCACGGCGGCTACGCGGCCTGCGGCAACGATCTGTCGGACTGGTACGGCCGCTTCTCGGTGACCTGGCCCAACGTGGCCCAGTGGCTGGATCCGCTGGGCACCGCTCCCATGGGGATCGATACCTACGATCCCAATGCCGTTCCGTTCGTGGTCACTCCTTACACGGGCCTCGAGGCAGGTGGCGACGTCGGGGGGCCCTTCACACCTGACAGCATGGTCTACACCCTGGAAAATACCGGCACCACGGCCATCGACTACCAGGTTCTCAGCGATGTGCCCTGGGCCCTGGTCACCGGCGGCTCCGGCACCCTGGCGCCGGCGGCCACCGCACAGGTCACCGTGGCCATCGGGGGCACGGCCGGCTCCCTGGGGGCCGGTCATTACGAGGGGGTCATCACCTTCAGTAACCTTACCGACGGGTTGGGAGACACCACGCGTCCGGTCAGCCTGACGGTGGGCGTGCCCGAGCTTGTGTACGACTTCCCCCTGGACGAGGATCCCGGCTGGACCATGGATCCGTCCTGGGCCTTCGGGGTGCCCCAGGGCCAGGGTGGGGATCATGGCGACCCCGACCCGGTCAGCGGTTACACGGGCGTCAACGTGCTGGGGTACAACCTGGACGGCGATTACGAGAACGACCTCCTGCCGAAGCGCCTGGTCTCCACACCCCTGGACTGCCGGGGCCTGTCCGGGGTCACGGTGCGGTTCAGGCGTTGGCTGGGAGTGGAGCAGCCCTCCTATGACCACGCCTCCTTCGGTGTCAGCACCGACGGCACCACCCTGACCACCGTCTGGTCCAACCAGCAGGAGATCAGCGACGGCGCCTGGACCCAGGTGGAGTACGACATCAGCGACCTGGCCGACGGCCAGCAGACCGTCTACCTGGTCTGGGTCATGGGTAGCACAGACGGCAGCTGGCAGTTCTGCGGCTGGAACATCGATGACATCGAGGTCTGGGGCTTGCGGGACAGCATGTCGCCTGTAACCCGGGCGCCGGCGGTCCGGGCGACCCTCGACAACTACCCCAACCCCTTCAACCCCCTGACCAGGGTGAGCTTCGATCTGCCGGCAGCCGGCAAGGTCAATCTGGGCGTGTACGATCTGCACGGCCGCCTGGTGCGACGGTTGCTGAACGGCAACCAGCCCGCTGGTCCCGGCGGTGCGGTCTGGGACGGTACCGACAGCCACGGCCGCAGTGTGGGCAGCGGGGTCTACTTCGCGCGCTTGATCACGCCTGCGGGCATGGTGCAACACAAGATGGTGCTCGTGAAATAGCGGTTTCGATCAGTGTAATTCCCGGCGTCGGCCCCGGATCATTCCGGGGCCGTCGGCGTATGGCGATTGGTCGCCCGGAAGGCTCGAAATGCTTGGCTTTGCCCCTGGCCAGCACTTATATTTCCGGTCCATGAAATGGGGGCCCCCAGCTCTTGATCCTGCGGGAACTGGGTTTTGATCACCACGAACCTCGGCCTTGAGGGGACATGCCATGAGTATCAGCCAGATTGCCAGGACCATCGGCGAGTCGGCCACGCTGAAGCTGAACGAGCAGGCCGCCATCCTGCGCGCCAAGGGCGATCCCGTGATCCATCTGGGCGGCGGCGAGCCCAAGAGCAAGGCTCCGGTGGACGCCATCGTGGCCGCCGCGGCCATGCTCAACAGCGGCGAGATCCGCTACACCCCGGCCGACGGCACCCCCGCCATGAAGGCGGCCATCATCCGCTACACCGAGGAGCATTACGGGCGCAAGGTGACCCCGCGCCACGTCATGGCCAGCAGCGGGGCCAAGCAGGCCATCATGGTGGCTCTGCAGGCGATCCTCGACCCCCAGGACGAGCTCATCTTCCCGGCGCCCTACTGGGTCAGCTATCCCGAGATGGCCAAGCTCTGCGGCGCGGTTCCGGTGCCGGTCGTCCCGGAGGACGGGACCTGCGTGCCGACCATGGAGGACATCACGCGGCATGTGGGCTCGTACACCAAGGCCGTCCTGATCAACAGCCCCAACAACCCTTCGGGCCAGCTGTACCCCGAGTCCTTCATCAAGGAGATCGTGGAGTACTGCGAGGACAAGGGCCTGTACCTGATCATGGACGATATCTACCACAACCTGGTTTTCGACGGCAAGAAGACGGCCAACTGCTACGATTACGCCAAGGACCTGGGGGACAAGTCCAAGCTGATCCTCGTCAACGGGGTCTCCAAGGGCTACGCCATGACGGGTTTCCGCATCGGCTGGGCCGTGGCCAGCCCCGAGCTGATCGAGGTCATGGTCAACATCCAGTCGCACCAGACCAGCGGCCCGGCCGGCCTGCTGCAGAAGGCGGCCGTGGCGGCCATCAACGGCGTGCAGTCGAGCGTCGAGAACCTGCGCGTGCAGCTGCAGAACAACCGCGACATCATGATGAACCTGCTGGACAGCTTCGACGGCGTGAAGGTCGCCAAACCCGACGGCACGTTCTACTGCTTCTGCGACTTCAGCTGCTACGAGAAGGATTCGACCAAGCTGTCGAAGTTCCTGCTCGACAAGGTTCAGGTCGTCACCGTGCCCGGGGTCGAGTTCGGCATGGAGGGCTACCTGCGCCTGAGCTACTGCGGCGCGGTCAAGGACATCACCGAGGGTATCGAACGCATGAAGTGGGCGCTGGATCCGAACTCGCCCAACGAACTCTACATCGGCGACCGCAAACTGGTGCGGGACTGGACCTAGGAGGGCGCGAGGATGTCGAAGTACCTGAAGATCAAGTCCCCCGCCCAGCCCCAGGCTGCGGAGCTGAAGGCCGATTACGGGGTGGACAACCACGGTCTGAAGCATCTCAAACGGGTGTACTGGAACCTGCCGGCCGAGGCCCTGTACGAGGAGTTCGTCTTCCGCGGCGAGGGCAGCATCGTCAACGGCGGTCCCATGCTGGTCAACACCGGCAAGTGGAGCGCCCGGGCGGCCAACGACAAGTTCGTCGTGCGCGAGCACGAGACCGAGGACAGCGTCTGGTGGGGCGAGTACAACCGGCCCATCACCTCCGAGAAATTCGCCAGCCTGCTGACCCGCATGCAGGCCTACCTGCAGGGCGAGGAGGTCTTCGTCCAGGACTGCTACGCCGGCCACGACCGGGACTACCGCCTGGCCGTGCGGGTGATCACCGAGGACGCGTGGCAGAGCCAGTTCGCCCGCAACATGCTGATCCGGCCGCAGACCCAGGAGGAGTACCGGACCTTCATCCCCGATTTCACCGTCATCGCGCTGCCGTCGTTCAAGGCCGATCCCATCGTCGACGGGACCCGCAGCGAGACGGCGATCATCATCAACTTCGCCGAG
This sequence comes from Candidatus Krumholzibacteriia bacterium, assembly GCA_024763215.1. Taxonomy (GTDB): domain Bacteria; phylum Krumholzibacteriota; class Krumholzibacteriia; order LZORAL124-64-63; family LZORAL124-64-63; genus JAHJTW01. The sequence goes on from JANTFX010000124.1 coordinate 5,685, forward strand.
CGCCTGGCCCTGATCGCCGGTTCCAGCTACGGCGGCGAGATCAAGAAATCGATCTTCACGGTGATGAACTACCTGCTGCCCAAGCAGGGCGTGCTGTCAATGCACTGCTCGGCGAACTACAGCGAGGAGGGCCGGGACGCGGCCCTGTTCTTCGGGCTCTCGGGCACGGGCAAGACCACCCTGTCGGCCGACCCGCGGCGCCAGCTCATCGGGGACGACGAGCACGGCTGGACCGACACGGGCATCTTCAACATCGAGGGTGGTTGCTACGCCAAGGTCATCCGCCTGAGCCCCGAGCACGAGCCCCAGATATACGCCACCACCCAGCGCTTCGGCACGATCCTGGAGAACGTGGTCTTCGACAAGGTATCCAGGAAGCTGGATCTGGACGACGACATCAACACCGAGAACACCCGCTGCAGCTACCCACTGGACTATGTGCCCGGGGTAAAGAAGGACGGCTGCGCGGACGTGGCCCCGTCCAACATCCTGCTGCTGACCTGCGACGCTTCGGGCGTGCTGCCGCCGATCTCGCGGCTGACGCCGGACCAGGCCCTGTACCACTTCATCAGCGGCTACACCTCGAAGATCGCCGGTACCGAGATCGGGCTGGGCATCGAGCCCCAGATCACCTTCAGCGCCTGCTTCGGCGCCCCGTTCATGGTGCACCACCCCTACGTGTACGCCAACATGCTCAAGCAGAAGATGGAGAAGCACCGGTCGCGCTGCTGGCTGGTAAACACCGGCTGGACGGGCGGTCCATTCGGGATCGGCAAGCGGATTTCCATCCATCACACCCGCGCCCTGCTGAACGCCGCGCTCGAGGGAGAGCTGGACAAGGGTGAGTTCCGCAAGGACAAGCTGTTCGGCTTCGAGGTGCCTGTGGCCTGCCCGGGCGTGCCGGACGACGTGCTGGTGCCGCAGAATACCTGGGGCGACAAGGACGAGTACTGGAAACGCTACGACGGCCTGGCAGCCAGGTTCATCGAGAACTTCAAGCTCTACGCCGACGGTTGCCCCGATGGGGTGGCCGAGGCCGGGCCCCGGCGCCTGTAACCCGGAAGTTGGCCGCAGCGATGACCACTAGGGAGCAGATCCTCGAGGGGAAAAAGGCGCTTGTCACCGGCGGCAGCCGGGGCATAGGCGCGGCCATCGTGCGCCTGCTGGCCGGTGCGGGCGCCAGGGTGGCCATTCATGGCCGTCAGGCAAGCGAGGCAGCCGAAAGCCTGCGCAGGGAGCTGCCGGGCAGCGGTCATGTCATCGTGCCTGCTGATCTGTGCGACCCGGTGGAAGCGGGAGCCCTGGCCGGGTACGCCGCCAGGGAGCTGGGTGGGTTGGACATCGTGGTCAACAACGCCGGGATCTACGAGCGGCACGCTCCCGGGGCTACCGAACCCGAGGCGTGGCTGGCCGCCTGGAACCGCACCCTGCAGGTGAACCTGATCGCGGCGGCCCAGATCTGCCACGGCGCGGCCCGGCTCATGCCCCATGGCGGCCACATCGTGAACATCAGCAGCCGCGGCGCCTTCCGCGGCGAGCCCGCCGCGCCGGCCTACGGCGCGGCCAAGGCGGGCCTGAACTCCCTGAGCCAGTCCCTGGCGGTGGCGCTGGCGTCCCGTGGCATCC
>JANTFX010000125.1 GCA_024763215.1 Candidatus Krumholzibacteriia bacterium
AGGTCTCGTAACCCCTGGAATCCCTCCTCGATGGTGATCGCGGCCCCCGAAGGCGGCGGGGACTGGATCCTGAAGACCATCCCCATGGGACCTCGCTGTCAGACCCCCCTGTATGATTCCTGGCCCACCATCTGGATGGAGCCCTACCCTGCGGCCTTCAACGGGGATAAAAGCCTGTCGGTTGTCGACGGGGTCTGGCCCTTCGGGCCGGACCGGGAACCCGAGGTGGTGTTTCACGCCTTCCTGCCGGACCGCTCCCGGGTCGTGTTCCAGCGGCACCGCATAGGGAATGGCCAGATCCAGGCGCGTTTCGAAATGACCACCGGGCAGGACCGTGACGGCAACGGCGTTTGGGACGGCAATATCCGCGTGGCCGGGGTGCTGGACGTGCCGACGCCCAAGGGGCCCCGCAGAGCCATGATCCTGATCTCCACGGCTGGCCGTGACCTGCAACCACGGGGCGTCCAGGCCGTGGACGCACAAACCGGCGAATTGCTTTGGGATTATTTCGTAGGCCCCCAGCCGTACGGGGACAGCTACGCCCTCGCGGACCTGGACGGGGACGGAACCCGGGAAGTCATCTTCGCCGGATCCGCGGTGGGCAACATCCACGCCGGTTCCTTCCACGGCACCCGGGACGACACCAGCCGAGTTTTCGTCCTGGGCGCCGCGGGCCACCTGCGGTGGTCACGGCCCTTCGCCCCGTATTCCTCCCGCGTCTTCATCACGGCCATCGGCGCGCGGGGGGATTCGCCTGCGCAGATCGTGGCCGGGGTCCTGTCGGGTCAGGCCGGAAGCAACGGCCTGTATCTGCTGGACGGTTCGGGCGGCCTGATCGACCGCCTGCCCGTCCCTTCGGGGGTCAGGAACATGGCCCGGTGGTCGGCAGACGGCCAGGGCGAGGGATTGGTCGCCGTGGCCGGCACCGGGACGGTGGTCCGGTTCTCGAGCCGGGATTCCCTGCGCATCACCGCGCAACGACGGTTGCCGGAGCCGGTGCAGATCGTGGGAGTCATGGACATGGTTCCGGAACCGGGTCTGGAGATCCTTCTGCAGGGCCGGGGCCACTGGGTCCTGTCCTCCTCCCTCGATATCCTCGCCCATGATCCCTCTCCCGATCCGATCCTGTCCATGGGTGGTCTGGGGTTCTTCCACACCGACCGCGATTCGGTCCTGATGTACGGCCAGGGGCCGGACGGAGCCTGGGCCTTCGAGATGGTCCCGGTCCCCAACTACCTGGGCTGGGGGGTGGGGGGCGGGCTGCTGGCCCTGGTCGCGGCCGTGCCTCTGGCGCGGCGGCGGCGGCGGCGAGGACGCCCCACGGACGCCACGCGCCGGGAATTGCAGCTGCAGCTCCTGGACCGGCTGAAGCTGTCGGGCCACGGGGCCATCGGCGGCCTGTCCGCGGTCAGGCGGCTGGTCTGGAACCTCAACGCCATGGCGCAGGGGTTCACCCTTGCCGCAGATCGCATGGGGACCCTGCGGGATCTGCTGGCGGATATCGAGACCCACCAGCTGCCCAAGCTCGAAGCCGCAGTGGAACTTGCCCGGCTGGGGGAACTGGACCCCGCGTCAACGGATCTCGCGGCCCGGTCCCTGGCTACGTTGAAGAGGAAGCTGGGGGATGCCGGGGCCTCCCTGGGTGGCGAAACCGGACCCGGGGCGACCGTTCAGGATCTGAAAGACGCGGCCGAGGCCGCCGAGCATGCTTTTCAGGAGCTGCGCAAGCAGGTGGAAGACGTGTTCCGGGTGGATCCGGCAGCCATCGTCGCCCAATCGCTGGCCGCCCATGAGGAGAGCATCGCCGCCGCACGGGTCGCGGTTGCCACGGACCTGGAGGCTGTCCCGGCCTGCTGCATGGACGGCGAGGAACTGGCGTTCGTCATCGACAACCTCATCGAGAACGCCGTGCGGGCCATGCGGGGCGGCAGGGATCCACGCCTGGTCATCGACTGGAAACAAAGCGATCGCTGGCTTACCCTGCGGTTCGCCGACACCGGTTGCGGCATCGTTCCGGACGACTGGCAGCGGATCTTCGAGGCGGGCCAAACCACCCGCGAAGGCGGGGGTCTGGGGCTTTCCCGCAGCCGCGAGATCCTGCGCAAGTTCGGGGGCGGGTTGATGGTTGAGAAGAGCGAGCTGGGCAAGGGGACGGTGATGGCGCTGACCCTTGCGGTGCCGGGCAGGTCCAGGTCGTAGGTTTCATGATGTCAGGTTGTGAAGCATGGTCTCGATGGCGCCTGTGTGCGTCCCCTCCCAGTACAGCCTCCCGCATCCCCGGCACCGGTAGTACTCGTCGAGCCACCGGGCGGTGCGGGGCGGGATCTGCGCCCGCACATCGGCCTTGGCCACCTTTTCGAGCAGCCCGTTGCATACGCTGCAGCGGCCGAACATCCGCACCCGGCCGGCGAGCTGGAACCTGGCGACCACCTGGCGGGCCTGGGCGAGCGGATCGTCCGGCCGCACCAGCATGGCCCGCACCAGTTCGCGCCGCTTGAGCAGGGCCAGGCTGCGCGAGAGCACCGTGCGGCCGGAATTGATCCCGCGGCGGGCGACCTCGGCCTCGGGCCAGACCGGATCCCACAGGGTGTCGAACCCCAGCAGGCGCAGCCAGCGGGCCAGGCGGCCCAGGTGGTTGTCGCACAGGAAGCGGGGGTCGGCCAGGGGGAAGGGCTGCGCCGCCGACACCGTGACCCGGCACCCGTCGCGCGCCAGGCTGCCGAGGTCGGTGAGGTCACCGGCCACGGCGCCGATTTCGCAGTGAGGGACCCCGACCGATTCGACCATGTCCTTCAGCGCAGCAGGCCTGTCCAGCAGGAACTGGAGGACGATCGCCGGGTCGTTTCCGGCCAGGACATGCACACCCCTGCGGTTCCGGCGCCATCGCACCAGATCCCGCACCGGACCCTCGAAAACCACTTCGATCTTCTCCATGGCCGAATCCTAACACGGAATCGGTTCATGACCGTTGACAATCACGGGCCGGAGGGGCTACTTTCCCAGGCACGAATCCAACGGTCGGCCGGGCTCCCCCGGGGGTCCGGTTCCGTTTCCCGGCTGCACGTTTACCCCGCCCCCGACTGCGGAGACTGTATTGCGCCGCCTCGAAAAACTGTTCCTGCTGACGGCCCTGTGCGGGCTGGTCGCCGCCTGCCCGGCATCGCTGGAAGCGGCGCCCAGATCCGATGTGTACACCAACGTGGGCATCATCGGGTTGACCATCACCAACCTCGGTTACGTGGGCAACGGCTTCGTTTCCCCCTTCCAGCCCTCCTGCGAATACCCCCTGCATTCCCATGTGGAGCACATGTTCCTGGGCGGCATCTGGGTGGGTGCGGTGACCCCCGACGGAACCATCCACGTCTCCACCGGCGCCCAGGATGCCTCGAACCTCGTGGCCGGCGACGAGATCCGCGAGTTCACCGACGATCCCGACGAGCCGGTCTTGATCTGGTCCAACAGCCAGAACAGCGACAACTTCAACCCCGCGGCCCTGGCGACCCAGCACATCCAGGTGGTATTCAACGACTACGCGCGGGTGGAATCGGGCAACCACGTGCCCCTGGGGCTGAAGGTCGTCCTGCGGGCGTTGGCCTGGGGCAGCCCCTACGCCGACGACTTCGTCATCCTCGACTACAGCATCATCAACATCTCCGGCGGCGAGCTGCGGGACGTCTACGTGGGCTTCTGGAACGACACCATGGTGGGCAACACGGAGCAGAACAACCCCTACGATCCCCAGGCGGCCCAGGGCTGGAACTACTACGACGACCAGAACGGCGCCTGGGGCCCGCCGGGCTGGGGGCTTCCGGACCAGTACGTGCCCGAGAACGACCCCAAGATCTGGATGATGTACGAACACGACGACGACGGCGACGAGGGACTGGCCACCAGCTGGGTCGGGTGCCGGTTGCTGGGCACGGTGCCGGCGGTCGAGCCCGCCGAGGGTACGCCCCCGGTGTCCTACAACGCGTGGCAGTTCCGGCACGTGCCGGCCAAGGACGACGAGTACTACGCCGACGACGACGTGGACCACGAGCACCTGTTGCCCGGCAAGTACCAGATCATGGGGGACGGGGCCTTCACCGTGGGCGAGACCCAGGAGATCGACTACACCATCGCTTCGGACTGGGTGGGGTTGCTGGCCACGGGGCCTTTCCCTTACATGGCTCCGGGCGATACGGTGCACGCGACCTTCGCGGTGACCTGCGGACCCGACTCGCTGGGCCTGCTGGCCAACAGCAAGGTCGCCCAGGTGGCCTACGACGACGGATTTTCCATCCCGGCCGGGCCGCCCTCGCCGGCGCTGGATTTCGCCTTCAAAAACGACACGGTGATCCTCAGCTGGGCCCCGGGAGATTCCCTGGACAGCGAGGGCAACCAGCTGCCCTCGGACAGCCCCCTGCGCTCGCCCGAGCAGCACATCTCCTCCATCACCGGCCGGCCTGATTTCCAGGGCTACCGTATCTACCGCTACCAGGGGCAGGTGATCAACGAGAACCCCTATTCCATCGCGACCCTGGTGGCCCAGTTCGACAAGATCGACGGCATCGGTTTCGATACCGGGCTGCCTCCCTTGAACGAGCAGGGCCAGCGTGAATTCATCGATACGGGCCTGCTGGACGGGTTCCCCTACTGGTATTCGGTGGTCTCGTTCAGCGCTCCGGATCTGGAGGAGGGGCTGCCCGAGTTCCAGAGCGGCTTCAACGAGAACGCCCGCCTGGTGCACCCGGGCCCCGCCCCGGCCGGCAGCGGCAACCCCTCGGCCATCGGGGTCTACCCCAACCCCTACCGCGCCGGATCCATGTTCGACAACCGCAGCGGCGAAACCGAACTCGGGCGCAAGATCTGGTTCACCGGCCTGCCCCCCCGCTGCCGGATCCAGGTCTTCAACCTGGCCGGGGAAGTGGTCAAGACCCTGGAGCACGATGACCCGGTCAGCGGCCAGGAACCCTGGGACCTGCTCAGCGAACCGGTGCGCGCCATCGCCTCGGGCCTGTACGTCTTCGTCGTGACCGACAGCGAAACCGGCGAAATTCAGCGCGGGAAGCTGGTGATCATCAAATGAGGCGTTACCGCGTGATCCTGCCGCTTGCGATCATGGCCGCGGCCCTGGGCCTGGGGGTGTGGCTGGCCGGCTGCGCGGCCAACGACCCCTTCGATCCGAACTCGGTGCCCAACCAGAGCCCCACCGTGCGTTTCTTCGTGGGGCCGGTCCAGCCGGGCGCCGGGTTGAATCCCACCAGCTACTTCGAGCGCAACTTCACCTGGAGCGGCACCGACCCCGACGGCTGGGTGACCGAGTACTACGTCTCGATCCGCAGCCGCCGGGACGAACCGGCCCCCTGGATCACCACCACGCGCACCGACACCACCATGACCTTCGTCACGGGTGAGGACGGGACCTCCGAGGCCACCTTCTACATCGCCTGCCGGGACAACCGCGGGGCGGTCAGCGACACCCTGGTGCAGTACGTGCCCCTGCGGAATTTCCCTCCCGTTGTGAATTTCCAGTCCGACTACGAACCCCTGGTGAACATGCAGCGGGAGATCACCGGCGGGGACGCTGGCGCCGACACCACCTACTGGAACTGGGGTGTGGACAACTTCCGCCTGTTCGCCCTGGATCTGGACGGGGCGTCCACCATGGATGATTACTTCCTGTACACCGTGGCCGACGGCGATCCGCAACAGATCGTCGATGTGGACGATCCGGCGGCCGATCCCAACACGGCCTGGATCCGCGAGCCCTTCCCCGATCTGAGCAGCGAGGTGCGCGAGTTCGAGATCCAGCTCGACGACGCCTTGCCCGGCGAGCGGACCCTGCAGGTCAAGGTGGGCGACGAGGCTGGAGGGGAGGCCCTGTTCACATACAGCTGGCAGGTGCGGGCCGCCCGCGGCAGGGTGCTGTACATCTTCGACAACACCTCGACGAACGGCCGCGCCTTCTACCGCGATTTTTTCGATGAGCATTACGGGGCCGGGAACTGGGATACCTACGATTTCTGGTTCGGCTTCCCCGACCGCCCCTATGTGCTGCTGGAGACCATGCGCCTGTTCGACCTGGTGATCTGGACAGACGGCGGCGCCAACAGCAACATCCTGGTGGCCGCGGCCGGCCGGGACGGGACCATCCAGCAATACGTCGAGGGCACCGGCGGAGCGGCGCCCGGCAAATTCATGCTGATCACCAAGGCCGTGGCCGGAGGCGCGTCGCGCCTGCCGGGCGTGTTCGCGCAGGAAGTGCTGGGCATCAGCCCGACTCCGGCGCCCCCTTCGGAATTCGGCGGCATCGCGGGCAAGCAGGCTTTGGGCGAGCTGCCTTATCTGCCCACCATCACCGCCGTGGGCACCCTGCCCATCGGTCTGGGCATCGTGCCCCTCAACGGAGCCCAGGCCCTGTACCGCATGGAATATTGCGAGGACTGCTACGGCGACCCCCGGCGTCCCCGGCCCCCCTTCGATCCCATCGTGGCGGTCAGGGTGCCCGATTCCTCCCAGTCAGCCGAGGCGGATGTGATCACGGTGAGCCTGCTGCTTGACCAGTTCGTGCCCGACGAGGCGAAGGCCGCCCTCTCGGTGTTGCTGGATACAGAACTGGGGGTGGCGCCGTGAACTCCATGCGCAGGTTGACGCTTCTGGTGGCTTGCTGGATCTGCCTGCTGTCGGGTGGGGCCGGCGCCCAGGTCAAGACGAAGGCCGCTTCGCCCCTGGCGCCGGCGACCATCAAGGGCCGGATCTTCGATGCCGAGAGCGGCGAATCCATGCCCTACACCAACGTCTTCATCGCCGGCACCAACATCGGCACCATGGCCTTTACTGACGGCTTCTACATCATCAAGGGACTGCGGCCGGGCACCTACACAGTCAGGGCCTCGTACATCAGCTACGGCGTCGGCGAGAAGACGGTGACGGTGGGGCCGGGCGAGGTCGTGAACCTGGACTTCCACCTCGAGGTCCACGCCATCATGGCCGAACCCTTCGAGGTGGCGGCCGAGCGCGCCCTGATCGAGGTCGACCGCACGGGCAGCGCCCACTTCCTGGGCAGCAAGCAGATGGAGGCCATGCCCCTGGACCAGGTCGTGGACATGATCGCCCAGCAGCCCGGCGTCACGCTGCAGGACAACGAGATCCACATCCGCGGCGGCCGGGCCGACGACACCATGTTCGTGGTCGACGGCATGAACGTGAACGATCCGTTGGCCGGCGGCGGTTACGGTTACCAGATCGACCCCTCGATCATCAACGAGATCCAGGTCCTGAC
>JANTFX010000126.1 GCA_024763215.1 Candidatus Krumholzibacteriia bacterium
TATTGGAATTAAAAAAGTTATAGACCTTTAGATAGTCTTAAGGTATTCGGGACCTTTCCTTCAGGTATCGAGGACGGGGAGTTGGTTACTTGCGACCATGAGCGGTCGGCAATCCCGTCGGCGCCTCATGAAGCTGGAGGTCGGATGCGGTCTGATGCCTAGGTTTAAAGCTGTGAGGGATCCCGTTCACCTGGTCGCCAAGTGGATCCCCCGCCAAGGCCGAAGCCGCGGGCCCAGGGCAGGAAATACGGGTAACATGCCCCCCCGTTTTCGGCACTGGACCAGCGTAGGACCGCCCGACTTCCGGTGAGATTTCCTTACTCGGCCTCTTTTCCTGCCGGCACGGATTGGTCAGCGGTTCCGATCCCCCTCGGCCCACCAGAACCGGCCGGCAGGGTTTTCTCCATAATTTCCTAGCCCAGATACTCGGCCAGGACCTCACCGTCAGCGCAGGCGCGGATCTTGGCGAAGGCCCGGTTGCGGATCTGCCGCACCCTTTCGCGCGAGAGGCCGATGCGGGCGCCGATGCTCTCCAGGGAGAGGGACTTGCCGGGGCCCAGGCCGTAGTAACGCTCGATGATGTGGCGTTCACGGTCATCCAGCTTGGCCAGGGCCTTGTCGAGGTGGCCGCGCAGGTGTTTCTCCTCCAGATGGTCCGTCTGCAGGCGGGCGTGGGGGTCGGCCAGGGTTTCGGAAAGGGGCGGCTGGTCGTCCGAGCCCTGCTGGTGCAGATCCAGGCAAGGCCGGCAGGTGGCGCGGATGCTGGCGACCTGACCGGGATCCAGATCCATCCGCTCGGCCAGCTCCTCGTCCCGGATCTTCCCCTGGCGCTTTTGGGCCAGCGTCCTTTCCAGACGCGCCATCTTCACCGCTTCGCGGGAGCGGTTGGCCGGCAGGCGCACCGTGCGGGTCTTGTCCTGCAGGGCGGTCTGGATGGATTGGCGGATCCACCACACGGCGTAGGTCACGAAACGGAATTCCCGCCGCTCGTCGAAGCGCTTGGCCGCGGTGATCAGGCCCACGTTGCCCTCGGCGATCAGATCGAGGGTGGACAGGCCCCGCCCCTGGAATTTCTTGGCCACGCTGACCACGAAGCGCAGGTTGGCGTTGACCAGGTGGTCCAGCGCTTCCTGATCCCCTTCCCGGATGCGCCGGGCCAGTTCCACTTCCTGCTGCGGGGTGAGCAACTTGTAGCGGCCGATGGTGTGCAGGTAATGCTTGAGCGCCTGATCCTGCCGGCGGTCGTGGCTGAGTTCGACTTCGAACATGTTCTTACCCTCACCCTTGTATCGAGGCCCTCGGATGCGGGCCGGTCCATGGATTTCATTCAGGGGGCCGTCTTGCTTACGAGGGTAGGTGGCCTGATGTGAGGATTTATTACGAAAAAAATTCCATGGGCCCCTGAAATATTGTCTGCCGGCATGATCGAAACTGGCGAGAGGGGCCTGGCACACCATAAGTGCCTGCCAAATGGACGGTGGCCTACGCCCTCCTGGCTCCGGCCACCTCGGCCTTCCGGCCCGTCCGCCCTCCGTGGCTCCCGGGCCTCCATGACGCAATTTTGCAGGCACTTATGGTGTGTCAGACCCGTATCAGCCACCTGGTCATGATCCCCGGACACAATTTCCGAGGCACAACAAAAAAATTTTACGAAGGGTTGCAGTTTTGGGAACTAAACATATAGTGAAAGAGTAGGAAATACCCCTATCCGCCGATTTTGGATTGCTCCGGGGCCTTCGCTCCGTCTTCAAACACCTGTGGTTTCAGGCCCGGGTTGAAAGGATCCTGACATGAAACGCTTCTCCAAGACCCTGGTCGTCCTGCTTGCCGTGCTGACTATGACCGCCTCTATTGCCCTGGCCGGTGACGGCAAGACCGCTTGCTCGGCCTCCGACAAGGCTGCCAGTGCAACCAAGGGCAAGGCTGCTTGCTCGACCTCCGCCAAGGCCGTCAGCGCCACCACCGGCAAGGCTGCTTGCTCGACCTCCGCCAAGGCCGTCAGCGCCACCACCGGCAAGACCGCTTGCTCGGCCTCCGACAAGGCTGCCAGCGCAACCAAGGGCAAGGCTGCTTGCTCGACCTCCGCCAAGGCCGCCTGCGCCACCACCGGCAAGGCTGCTTGCTCGACCTCCGCCAAGGCCGCCTGCGCCACCGCCGGCAAGGCTGCTTGCTCGACCTCTGCTAAGGCTGCTTGTTCCGCTTCCGACAAGGCTGCCTGCAATGCCGCCATGGCCGGCATGAGCAAGTGCTGCGCCGCGGCCGTGAAGGCCGGCAAGGGTTGTTGCGGCAAGGACGCCGCCGCCCTGAAGGCCGACTTCAACAAGCGCGCCGATCAGGCCAAGGTCGACATGGCCGTCAGGGCCGGGATGCACAAGTGCTGTGCAACCGCCGCCGCTGCGGGCAAGGGTTGCTGCGGCAAGGACGCCGCCGCCAACAAGGCAGCTTTCGACGAGAAGGCGGCCCAGGCTTCCAAGGAGATGGCGGCCAACACCTCCAAGTAACTTCCGCCTCCTGCACGTCCCAGCCCCGGCCACCCGGCCGGGGCTTCTTCTATGCGCCTGATGTGAGTGCCTGCCTTCACGCCTGAACGATGCCCCATGTTTTCAGGGCGTCATGAAGACCCGGGAACCAAGGATGGTGTGAGGGTCTGAATGCCGAGGCGGGTTGCAACAGGAAGTTGCAACCCGCCGTCCCTGAAAACATGGGGCATTGTTCAGATGGTAAGGCAGGTCACCACCTCAGGGTCCAGCGCAGCTTCGTCACCAGATGATCATCCAACCTCTGCAGGTGGCTCCATCCGTCGGGATCCTCGGGCCGGTGCAGGTTGTAGTTCCAGACCAGGAAGAGATCGTTCCCGGGGGAGACGGTCCAGCGCAGGCGGGTGTTCAGACCGACGTCGCGCGATTGGGAATCGTACTGGCCGTAGTTGGAAAGGATCAGATCCGGAGAGAAGGCGTAGACGACCTTGAAGCCGTACCACCGCTGGGTGAATCCTCCCTGGGGCAGGTCCCCGAAGTCGTTCTCGGCGCTCATTTCCAGCTGCAGGTGCCCGCTGCCGGAGGCGTAGGTGAGGAAGCTCTCCCACTGGGTCAGGGTACCGGAATAGAAGTCGCCGAACCAGACGGTGGAGCCGGCGCGCACGGGCCGGCTGCGGGAGGACTGGGCCTCGACGCGGAAGCGATTGAACTGGTAGCCGCCGGCGGGGATGACCTTGCCGTCCGCCACCTCGAACCCCTCGTCGAGGCGCTCGTACTGGGGGGCGAAGTTCGCCTCGAAATGCTCTCCGGATTCGGTCTGGATGTTCAACGGCGCGGTGAAGACGCGCCACGACTCGGTGCCCCCGTCGATGTCCCAGACGACCTGGGGGTAGAGTTCGAAGTAGAACTGCCGGATCCAGCCGAGGGCGCCGTCGCCGGGGCGCGGTTGGTAGGCGAGGCCGCCGGACAGCCAGCGTGTGCCGGGCCGGGGCAGGAACCCCAGGCCCGGGTTCATGCCCACCCCGAATTCGCGGTAGATCAGCGCGGCGTCCACCAGGTCGTTGGGATAGTCCACCTTCAGGCCCCACCCGTGACGTTGGTCGAAGGGAGGTCCGCCATCGTTCCAGACGGCCCAGGCGCCCGCGGAAAAATTCTTGTCGCCGGCCAGGGTCGAGGTCTGCCACGTGGCGTCCAGGCCCAGCAAGGTGTTGTCCGTCACCCCGTCGGGGTTCCCGTCGGTGGCGATGCCGCCGATCATCAGGTGGGAATCCAGATCATAGGTCACCCGGCCGGCCAGCAGGTTGGCCGCCCTGGTCTCGGCAGTGGCCGAGGTATGGACATCCAGGGCGCCGATGCCCCAGCGGCCGCTGCGACCCAGGATCTTCACGCCGGTGTCGATGGGCACCTGCCGGCCTTGGTAAAGCCCCACCCGCCGGGAAAAGAAGGGGATGAAATCCCGCCCCAGGCCCGAGCCGAAGGCGAACTGGTCCGAACCCTCGAGGAAGAAGCCGCGCTTCTCGGGGAAGAACAGGGGGAACCGGGTCAGGTTGATGCGGCGGGTGTCCACCTCGGTCTCGGCGAAGTCGGTGTTGACGGTGGCGACCGCGCTCAGCTGCGAGGTGAGGTTCCAGGTCAGCTCGCCGCCCACATCGCCGTCGGTGTCGTGGGAATCGGCGCCGGCGGGTTTGTCGGCGCGGGCGGTGGCGTAGGGGCGCAGCGTCAGGCCCTTGCCCTGGCGCAGGATGCCCACCCCGGCGATGACGCCGGCGCGGCGCATATCATAGAGCCCGGCGTCCAGGGAGTGGTCCGCCCAGCGCAGGGTCAGGCGGTCCCTCGCCACGTACCTCTCCAGATTCATCCCCCAGCGGTCGCTGTCCGGGTCGAAACGCAGGGTCTGGGCGGGGATGCGGATCTCGCACGTCCAGCCGTCGGGGGTGCGCCGGGTGGCGGCGTCCCAGATGCCGTCCCAGTCCAGGGAGGCATCCTCGGGTCCGGTGATCAGCCCGTCCTGGCGGGCCCCGGCGGCGTTGACCCGGAAGTAGTAGCCGCGGCGGCCGTCGGCGAAGGTGTCCAGGACCAGGGCCACGCTGTCGTCCCCCCTGAAGACTCCGTCCCGCTGCAGGGTGTGCACGACGATGCCCTCGGGCCGCGGGTCGTGGCACCGGAAGCCGAAGGTCAGGCCGGCCGGATCGGCCAGCACCAGGACCTCGGTCCGGTACGGGGTCGATTGGCCGGGCGCCGGATCCTGCTGAACCAGGTCGCCGATCACCGCGGCCGAAGCCCAGGCGGCTTCCGACAGGCGGCCGTCGATGTGGAGGCCCGACCCTCCGGGGGATGCGGTGACGACGGGGACGGTGGCCGCCGCGTCCCGGGTCAGGAAACCGATGAGCGTCAGGAGCGTTGCGAACAGGATTTGCCAGCGGGACATATCAAGCCTTTGCCGTTGCGCCGGGGGTGATTGCGTGAAAATATGACGGGTACGCTCACAACAGACAAGTCATGAAACCCCCCGCCGGGAGAATCGAGACCACCATGACGCAACTGACTTTCCACGGCGCTGCAGGCACGGTGACCGGATCGCGCCACCTGCTGGAGACGGACCACCAGCGGGTACTCATCGATTGCGGCCTGTTCCAGGGTCTGAAAAAGCTGCGGCGCATGAACTGGGATACCCCCGGCTTCAAGCCCGATCTGCTGGACCGGATCGTGCTGACCCACGCCCACATCGATCATACCGGCTATGTGCCGCGGATGATGAAGTACGGCTTCAAGGGGCCCATCCACTGCACCGAACCTACCAGCGAGCTGCTCGAACTGATGCTCATGGATTCGGCCCACCTGCAGGAGGAAGATGCGGCCTGGGCCAACATGAGGGGCTATTCGAAGCACGAGCACGCCGAACCCCTCTACACATCGGTCGACGCCCTGCACGCGTTGAAACTCGTCCGCCCCGAACCGTTCGACAAGTGGCTGGACCTGGGGCCCGGCCTACGCATGAAGTTCCACAACTCGGGGCACATCCTGGGGGCCTCGTTCGTGGAGTTCCGGGTCAGCGACGACGGTTCCGACGGCGTGAACCCCGGGGAGAAGACCCTGGTCTTCAGCGGGGACGTCGGGCGTTACGACATGCCCCTGCACAGGGATCCCGAGCCCCTCCCCCCCTGCGACGTGCTGGTCATCGAGTCGACCTACGGCGACCGGGTGCACCATCATGAACCGGTGGCGCAGCAGATCGGCAAGGATTTCAAGCGCACCATCCACAAGCGGGGCGTTGTCCTGATCCCGAGCTTCGCCGTGGGCCGCACCCAGCTGGTGGGGCTGATCCTGCGGCACCTGATGAGCGACGGCGAGCTGGCCGAGGTGCCCATCCACATCGACAGCCCCATGGCCATCGACGCCACCTTGATCTACTCCCGCCATCTCTACGACGAAAGCCTGGACGAGGATATCGTCGCCGACGGCCGCAACCGGCTGTTCCCCAACAAGGTCCATCTGCACCGGACCGTCCACGAATCCAAGCAGCTGAACAACCTGCCCGGGCCCCGGGTCATCATCGCCGCCAGCGGGATGATGACCGGCGGGCGCATCCTGCACCATCTGGAGCGGCGGTTGCCGGATCCGCACAACCTGGTGTTGCTGTCGGGTTACCAGGCGGTGGGCACGCGCGGCCGCGCCCTGCAGGAAGGGGCGGACCACCTGCGGATGCACGGCCAGGACGTCAAGGTCGGGGCCAGGGTGGGCACCATCGAGGGTCTGAGCAGCCACGCCGACAAGGACGAGCTCATGCGCTGGGTCGGCACCGCGCCTCGGGCGCCGCGGCGCATCTTCGTCGTGCACGGCGAGCCGGACCAGTCCCGGCATCTGGCCGGATTGCTGCAGAAGAGCACCGGGGCCGAGGTCAAGGTTCCCGAGCTTCTGGATTCCTTTACGGTCTGAGCTGGCGGATCTAGTGGTAAACCGGGCGCCTCCTTGGCCGAAGATACGGCCAGGGAGGCGTTGTCATGCCACAAAGATTTTGCGGGCACCTGGAAGAATACGGGGTTCAGTTCGTCAAGACCGAACGGGCGTATGCGGAGTTCAACGCCATGGTCGACCGGGCGGTCGCCGAGGCGGACGTTCCCGAACTGCGCGCGGCTTTGGAAAAGTCCCTGGACCAATGGCAGCGGGAAACCGGAAAGCTGCGGGACATGTTCATGAAGTTATACGAGGCAGGTAGGATCCTGCTGCCCAAGGGTGCCCTGTCCCGTACCCGCGGCCATGGAGCCGAGGGCGCAGGCCAGGCCAAGTGCAGCGATTGTTTCCGTGAACTCCCGCGTCTGGTCTATCCCGAATGGCAGATCGCCCACAACGGGGCGGTGAACTTCCGGGGCGAAGAACTCGACCTCCGGCAGGCCGACCTGACCCTCACCCCCTGAAGCTTTCTTCCCGTGTGGGGAGAGAAGCCCGCTGCGTAGGGCACAAGTCTTTTCAAGGCGTCATGAAGGCCCAGGAGGCAAGGACGCCGGGAGGGCCTGAATGCCGAGGCG
>JANTFX010000127.1 GCA_024763215.1 Candidatus Krumholzibacteriia bacterium
ATCAGCGGCGATCTGACCCGCCGGGAGGTGGACAAGGTGATGACCGAGGGCTCGGCCGCCGAGGCCTACGGCACCATCACCGCCCTGGCCGAATCGCCCCTGAAGGAAGGTGTGCTGTGGGCCGGCAGCGACGACGGGCTGGTGCACGTGACCTCCGACGACGGCGGCCGGTGGAAGGACGTGACCCCCAAGCAGGTGGACGGGCTATACGTCTCCTGCCTGGAGGCTTCGCACCACGACCCCGCGATCGCCTACTGCGCGGTGGACGGCCACCGCAGCGACGTGATGGGGCCGGTGGTCCTGATGACCACCAACGGCGGCGGCAAGTGGAAGGACATCACCGGCGATCTGCCGCCAAGCAGTCCGGTGCGGGTGGTGCGCGAGGATCCCGGCAACCCCGACGTGCTGTATTGCGGCACCGAACAGGCCGCTTACGTCACGTTCAGCCGCGGTGTGAACTGGCTGAAGCTGGGCGGCAAATCCCTGCCCACGGTGCCGGTGTACGACCTGGTGGTCCATCCGCGCGACCGCAGCCTGGTCGCCGCGACCCACGGCCGCAGCCTGTGGATCATGGACCGTATGGCGGCCCTGGCCGAACTGCCCCGGGTCGCCGACGAGGCCCTGCACCTGTTCCCGGTGCCGGATGCCGAGCCGCAGCTTTACGGGTTCCGCGGCTACGGCGGCGGCAACCGGGTGTTCCGCGGCGCGCCCGCACCCGACGGCGCCCTGATCACCTACTGGCTCAAGGATCTGGCCCGCGAGGGCGTGAAGATCACCATCAAGGACCAGGCCGGGCAGACGGTGCGCAAGCTCAAGGGCACGGTGCGGCCGGGCCTGAACCGCGTGGCCTGGGATCTGCAGGCCGACCCCAAGCGGCGCTTCGCCGACCCGCGACAGACAGGCCCGGTGTTCGTTGATCCGGGTGTCTACACCGTGAGCATCGGCAGCGGCAAGGAGAAGGCCGAGGCGACCTTCACGGTCAAGGCCCATCCGGGCTGGGTCGCCCCGGAGGACAAGGCGGTGCTGCCGCCGCCGCGGCCGTAGCTTTTTGTCGCAAACGCAAAACGGGCTCCATTCACCTGATTGGAGCCCGTTTGCGTGGTTATTGATCCCCCGGGGGATGGTCTTTCAAACCGGGGGCGGTGATCAGGGCGGTAATAAAAACGGCCCGGGGTTTGAAGCCCGGGCCGTCGTCGTCATCGTCGCCAAAGGAAGCGAACCTACTTCTTCTCGGTCCCCTTGCCCGTCGCGGCGTTGTGCAGCTTCACCTCGACCTTGTCCTCGTCGGCCAGGCCCGCGTAGTACGCGCGCAGGATCTCCAGCACTTCCGGGCGCGAGAACTCGGCCGGCACGTCCGCACCTTCGCTCAGGGCCTTGCGCAGGGCGGTGCCGCTGAGGAACAAGCGGTCCTCCTTACCGTGGGGGCAGGTCTTCATGCTGATCATGCCGCCGCACTTGTAGCACCAGAAGGTCCAGTCGATGGGCAGGATCTGGATCTCGAGGGAACCCTCGGGGATCTCGTTCCAGATGTTCTGGGCGTCGAACGGCCCGTAGTAGTTGCCCACCCCGGCGTGGTCGCGCCCGATGATCATGTGGGTGCAGCCGAAGTTCTGGCGGAAGATGCCGTGCAGCAGGCCCTCGCGGGGGCCGGCGTAGCGCATGTCCAGGGGGTAGCCGCCCTGCAGGACGCGGTCCTTGATGAAGTAGTTGTCCACCAGGGCGCTGATGCACTTGACGCGCACGTCGGCGGGGATGTCGCCGGGCTTGAGCTTGCCCACCAGCTGGTGGATGAACAGGCCGTCGCCCACCTCGATGGCGATCTTGGCCAGATACTCGTGACTGCGGTGCATGGGGTTGCGCAGCTGCAGGGCCGCGATCTTCTTCCAACCGCGCTCGGCGAAGATCTTCCGGCTCTGTTCGGGGCGCATGTACAGGCCGGGGAACTCCTCGGGGAAGAAGCTCTCGCTCAGGACCTTCAGCGGGCCGGCCAGGTTCACGGCCTTCTGCTCCATGACCATCTTGACGCCCGGGTGTTCGGGGTCGGTGGTCTTGTACACGTGCTCGCACTCGAAGGCCTTGTCGATGGCATACTTCTCTTCGACCTTCATGGTGGCCATGATCTCGCCGGTGTCGGCGCTCAGGAGGGCGATCTCGCTGCCTTCGTTCAGGCCGCCGGCGAAATCCTCATCCACGCTCAGGGTCACCGGGATCGGCCAGAAGACGCCGCCGGTGGTCATCATGTCCGTGCAGACGCCCTTCCAGTCGGCCTGGCCCATGAAACCGGTCAGGGGGGTGAAGCCCCCGATGCCCAGCATGATGACATCGCCGGTCTCGCGGCTGGTCATGGTGTGTTGGGGGAGATCCTTGGCCCTGGCCAGCTCGGCGTCCCTGGCTTCTCCCTCCAGGAGCAGGGGCATCAGCTTGTCGCTGCCATGGGGTTTGATCATATCAGCCACTTTTTTCCCTTTCAGTTGATCACGACCGCCGGGGCGACCGATGGGTTACAGTCCACTGCGCGGACAAATCAGGGGGTTTGGGGCTGAAAACGCAAATGATTATTCCGAAGCGGTTAATTTGTGGATGCTTTCGGTCCTCAAGGTTATGGTGGTCTGGAAGCAAAGGTCGGGAGGGTCTACCGATGATTCTCCGGTTCACTCGTAGCAGGAGGCAGGTTGTGAAACGAATATGGGCCATGAGCTGGGAATGCCTGTTATGCGTTGTGTTTCTGTGCCTTGTAGGCCCTGTGGCGGTCCTGGCCGAGGCCTCCAACGGAAGCACGGACCAGCCGGATACCCTGACGGCGGATATCCCGCCGTCGGAACTGGATGAAGGGGGGGCGGCCGGCGGGCAGGCCCCCTTGCCGTTGTTCCTGGGTTGCCCGCGGCGGAACGATTCGGAAACCTCGTTCCTGGGCGGGGGGTTTGCGGGCCGGGAATTGGGCAGCAGCAGCCGGGGAACCAGCCTCATGGGCCTGCAGGCCCCCGGATCGACCTATGGCGATGCGGTTGCGCAGGAGGATTTCACCCTCCCGCCGCAGGGGCTGGGCAGCTATCTCCAGAGCGGATACCAGTCCGCCCGCAACGACTACTTCGTCCTGGGCGGGATCAGGGGTAGCGATGACCGGATGGATGTCCAGGCGGACTTCGGCGCCCGCGAGGCGGGAAATTACTCCGCTCCCGGCGGCACGGTCGTGCCGGCGGGGTTGACTGCCCGCCACGTCGATCTGGGCACGACCTGGCACCTCGATCCCGAGCAGAAGTTGTGGACCACCTTTTCCTACCTGCAGCAGAAGAACATCGACGCGCCTTCCTTGCCCATGGACGACGTCGGCACCGACAATCTGGCCGGCAACGGCGGCTGGCAGATCCAGCGGCCGGGCTCGTCTCTGGGCCAGATCAGCATCACCGCGGGGTTCCAGGCCGTGGATCACCGGCTGGACAACAGCCGCAAGCCCACAGTGCTGACCGCCCCCGCATCCATCGACGGCAAGATCAGGAACTGGGACGCCCACGCGCGCACCCTGCTCGGCCGCAGCGGGCCCCAGGTGACCCTCGGCACCGATTTCACCCATCAGATGCAGGCTTTCGAGCGGCGCGGGGTCATCCAGGAAGGCGGCCAGCTCCGCACCGATCATCTGCAGACCGAGGCGACCCAGTTCACGGGAGGCCTGTTCTCCAGCGTGGATTTCCGGTTGTCGGGGTCTTCGCGGCTGGTTCTGGAGGGCCGCGCCGATGCGGTGACCAGCAAGTCCCGCTCCGCCGATTCGGCCAGCCTGGGCCACCGGACCCTGGTGGAACAATGGATCAGGTACTTCGGAGCCGACGCCTCGGACTACGACCAGACCGAGTGGCTGGGGGCGGCCGCGGCCACGGTTGGGCATGAGTTTTCCACGCGCACGAGGGGCTATCTGCGCACGCAGTACCGGGCCCGGCCGGCGGGGATCGGCCAGCGTTATTACGGGTTCATACCCACCCCCGGCGGGTACCGGCTGGGCAACCCCACCCTCGGTCCGGAAAAGGAATGGGACCTCGCCACGGGGCTGTCATGGTCGAACACGGATTTCGTGCTGACCGCGAGCGGCTTTCTGAGCAGCTACAGCGACTTCATCCTGCCACGGATCATCGACCGCATCGATGTGGACGGGGATGGGATCCCCGACGACATCAAGGGTTATCTGCCCCGGGACGCGCAGCTTTACGGCGGCGCCCTGGGCCTGGAATGGCGGCCGAGCGACCGGGTCCGGGCTCCGCTGTGCGTGAAGTACCTGCGGGGCAGGAACACCACCGATGATAAGGACCTGCCCGAGATCCCTCCGCTGTCCGGTTACGCGGAACTGCATATCCTTGCCCATGTCGCTACGCAGACCGGGGTATGGGCACAGGTGGATTTCGCCGCCGACCAGAACCACATCGATCCCCTGTTCGGAGAGGATTCCACACCCGGTTACGCCATCTGGGGGCTGGGTGCAAGCACCGCCCCGGTGCACAACCTGGATCTCACCTTGCAGGTGGACAACATCTTCGACCGCAGGTACCACAACCACCTGGTGCGCGAGGCCGTGCTGCCGGTGGGTGGGCTCAGCCAGGGTCAGGAGATCCCCGCCCAGGGGCGGAACCTGCGCGTGGCGGCGCGCTGGGTGTTCTGAGCCGGGCCGATGAGAGCCGGATCACGTTACTGGATTTTCAGATCCATTAGGCTATTCTTCGGGAAAAGGGGTGGTAGGAGGGGGCTTCGAAAGAGGAACTGATGCGCATTAATCCTTTGTGGCCCTGGGTCCTGATCCTTTGGGGGGCCTGTGCCGCGACCGTCTTCGCCCAAGCACCCACTCCAGATCAAGAGTCCGCTCCCACCCGGGAATCCCCTCCCGACACCCTGGCCACCCATCTGCCCGATCTCATAGTGGTGCCTCTGGGCATGCCCTGGGGCGATCAGCCGGTGCCGGGTGGCGTTCTGCGGCGGGCTTGGGGTGAGAGCCTTGCCGAGACCCTGGAGCAGTTGCCGGGGATCTCGGCGGTGCGGCGGTCGGCCGACGCGGCCGAACCGGTGATCCGCGGCCTGGGGTGGGAACGCGTGCAGACCTTCCTGGGGGCGGTGCCCCTTTACGGAGCCTGCCCGGGGCACATGGACCCTCCGGCTACCTATCTGGAATCAGCATCCCTGCAGCGGGTGGATGTGTACCGCGGGGCGGAGGGGGGCCTGATGCCCGGCGCGGTCGGGGGGATGATCCTGGCCGATCCGCACTACGAGCGCCCGGCCGGAGCGGCGGATCGTTGGCGAACGTTCGTCAACACCGGTTACGGGACAGCCCGCGACGCCTACCACCTGGACACGGGGGTTTACGGCGGCAGGGGGCGCCTGGACGTCCGGGCTTCGGTGGGGGTGCGTGAGGCATCGGATTACACATCCCCTGAAGGAACCGTGGTGCCCGCCGACGCTTCGCACCGTCGTGCCGATCTTTCGGTGGGATGGAATGCCACCGAGGATGCGCGCCTGTGGACCGCCTTCACATACGCCCACGACGAGGACCTGGATTTCCCCGCCTTGCCCATGGACGCCGTCTCATCGGATTTCCTGGCCGGTAATGCCGGCTGGCGCTGGCGCCGTCCGGGGTCCGGGTGGACGCAGGTGAGCGTCACGGCGGGCTTCAGCACCGTGGACCATCTCATGGACAACAGCCTGAAGCCGACGGCCGCGGTGATGCAGGCGTCCACCGATACGGACGCGCGGTCGTGGGGTGCGCATGTGCAGGCGGTCCGCGACGACGATTCCGTACGCTGGACCCTGGGCCTGGACGGCACCGGGTTGACCCGGGACGCCAACCGGACGCGCACCATGATGGGCACCACCTATCGCGATCACCTGTGGCCCGATGCCCGGCAGGTGACCTACGGCGCCTCAGCCCGGGCGGTGATCAACCCCAGTGGCGTGACGCGCTGGGCGCTGACCGGACGCCTCGACGGCGTGGACAGCCGGGCGCGTGCGGTGGACGATCCCAGTCTGCAGGGGATGACCATAGGTGAGCAGTGGGTCGGTTACTTCGGATCCGGAGCGGAGAATCCGGACCGCACCGAGGCGGTCGGGGCGGCGGCCGTGCAGGTGGACCGGGTCTTGGGCGAGGGTGTGGACGGCTATCTGCGCACGGGGGTCGGCGCACGGGCCGCCGGAGTCACCGAGCGCTACTACGCCTTCGCGCCCGCGCCGGGCGGCTACCAGCTTGGCAATCCCACCCTTGACCCCGAGAAGAAACATGAACTGGAGGCCGGCCTGGCCTGGATCGCCGATGCCTGGGCGGTGCGCGCCGCGGTCTTCGGCTCCTGGTTCAGCGACTACATCCTACCCGAAGTAATCGACTCCATGGATGTCAACGGGGACGGTTCGCCTGACGCCATCAAGGGTTTCGTGCCCGTGGATGCACGCCTGTACGGTGGCGAGTTGACCTTGCAGTGGCGGCCCTCCGAGGTGGTGCGGCTGCCGCTGGCGGTTTCCTGGGTGCGCGGCGAGAACACTTCGGACCACCGTGATCTGCCGGAGATTCCTCCGCTTTCCGGTTATGTGGAACTTCGTATCCGCGGGCATGCGGTTACGCAGACCTGGATATCGGCACGGTGCGATTTCGCCGCCGACCAGAACCATGTTGATCCCCTGTTCGTCGAGGATTCCACCCCCGGGTACGCTGTTTGGGGTCTTGGTCTTGATACTGAACCGATGGCAGGGTTGACGGTGAGCGCGCGCCTGGAAAATATCTTCGACCGCGAGTACCACGAACACCTGGTGCGCGAGGCCGTGCTTCCGGTCGGCGGGCTGGCCAAGGGGCAGGAGATCCCAGCGGTGGGGCGGAACCTGCGCCTGGCGGCGCGCTGGGTGTTCTGAGTCCAGGATTGAACCCCTGTGACCCCCGGTTTTCAGGGACGGCGGCCCGGAACCTCGTGTTCCGGGCCGCCTCGGCATTCGGACCCTTC
>JANTFX010000128.1 GCA_024763215.1 Candidatus Krumholzibacteriia bacterium
AAGGTGGCCGAGGGCCGCGAGATCTTCGTCAAGCACTGCGTGGCCTGCCATCTCGATCAGGGCCAGGGTATGGTCGGTCCCAACCTGACCGACGGCTACTGGATCCACGGCTGCGAGCCCATGCAGATGCTGCACACCATCCAGACGGGGGTCGCCGCCAAGGGTATGCCGGCCTGGATGAACCAGCTGGGCCCCACGCGGACCCAGACGGTGCTGGCCTATACCCTGACCCTCAAGGACACCAACGTACCGGGCAAGGAACCCCAGGGAGAGCCTTGTGAGTTCGAGTAGGACCAAAGCGGGCAAACGCAGCCCGAACCTGGATACGGTCTATTCAATCAACCCCGACGGGTCCCGGAACTTCCTCCAGGTGGCCGAGGTCAAGGGGCGCTGGACCACACGGCGCTACATCATGTTCTACGCCCTGATCCTGGTCTACCTGCTGGCGCCGTGGATCACCATCGGCGGTCATCCCATGATCCTGATCGACCTGCCTCGGCGCGCGGCCTACCTCATGGGCGCCACCTTCACCAACCAGGATTTTCACCTGTTCTTCTTCGTGCTGATCGGCGTGGGGATCGGGCTCTTCGTCGCCACCACCCTGTTCGGGCGCATCTGGTGCGGGTTCGCCTGCCCCCAGACCGTTTTCATGGAAGGGGTCTACCGCCCCCTCGAGCGCTTCATCGAGGGCCGGCGCATCGAGCGCATGCGGCGCAACAAGCAAGGCGGCGCCGGCAAGTGGGTCCGCAAGGTGATCAAGCACGCCCTGTTCCTGTTCCTGTCCTGGAACCTGGCCATCGCCTTCATGTGCTACTTCATCCCCACACGGGAACTGCTCCACGAGGTTCCGTTCTTCAAGGGCAACATGACCGCCCTGGTCTGGAGCCTGTTCTGGACCGGCCTGCTGTACTTCGACTACAGCTGGTTCCGCGAGCAGACCTGCCTGATCATCTGCCCTTACGGCCGCCTCCAGTCCACGCTGGTCGACTACGACACCATCATCATCGGGTACGATGAAAAGCGCGGCGAACCCCGCCACAAGGGCGTCCAGGAAGGCGGAGACTGCATCGACTGCCGGCGCTGCGTCGACGTCTGCCCCACCGGCATCGACATCCGCAACGGCCTGCAGATGGAATGCATCGGCTGCACCAACTGCATCGACGCCTGCGACGACATCATGGACAAGATCGGCAAGCCCCGCGGGCTGATCCGCTTCGATTCCTCCCGCGGCTTCGAGACCGGCAAGTCCCGGCTGCTGAGGCCCCGGTTCTTCATCTACGGAGCCCTCATCCTGGCCATGGCGGGGTTGTTCGTGGTCCGCGCCACGCACCGCGACAACTTCCAGGTCACGGTCATGCGTTCCCGGGGCCTTCCCTTCAGCTTCGAGGGCGACAAGATCCGCAACCTGTACACCATGCACCTGCAGAACAAATCATCCGAGCACCGGGTCTACTTCCTGTCCACCGAACCGGGCGCCCTGTCCGGCAAGGAAGGCCTGGAGTTCATCATCCCCCAACCCCGGATCGATCTGGACCCCCTGGCGGACGTTCCGCTGACCGCGTTTGCGGAGATGCCCCGGAAAAGCTATGATCTGCCCGAGGACTTTCATTTCACCGTGACCGATTCAGCCAGCGGGGAAGTGCAGAAGATCAAGGTCCGCTTCCGGGGTCCCTGACCCCGTCCGCCTCCGGTAAAGGACAAGCATGCGCAAGTGGCTTCACGACAATCCCTGGATCTGGATCGCGCTCTTTCTCGGGTCCGTGGTGACCGCCAGCATGGTGGTCGTGGTCATCGCCGAGATCAACAAGCCGGAGATCGTCAAGGTCAAGCCCCACGGCCACACCCCATCAACCAGCATGGAATCCGGCCTGCAGTTCCCCTGACATGCGACGCGGCCGGAACCTCATCGACGCCGTGATGCCCGCTTCCGGCCGCGCGCGCGATCTCTTGGCCTGGCTGCCCGTCCTCGTCCTGGTAACGGTGGCGTTGATCCTGCGCATCCGCCTGGCCGTAGCCAACGAGTTCCCCACCGTCGACGGCGTCCAGTACATGCACCAGGCCCTCTACCTGCTGGCCCACGGCCGCCCTCCGTTCAGCTGCTTCCCCCCCGGCTGGCCCGCCCTGATCAGCGTTCCGATGCTGTGGCTGGACAAGGCTGATCCCATGGACCTGTTGCGCGCGGCCCAGGGCGTCAACGTCGCCGCGAGCACCTTGCTGGGGCTGTTGACCTTTTTCCTACTCAGACGGCGGCTGGGCTACCTGCCGGCCCTGCTGGGCCTGGCCGTCATGGCGCTGCTGCCGGCGAATCTCATCCTGGCCAAGGGCGACCTATCGGACACCACCTACGCCTGCGGGCTGCTGGTCTCATGGCTCCTCTACGACAGAGGCCGCAAGGGAGCCTCCGGCCTGCTGTTCGGTCTGACCTACCTCGTCCGGCCCGAAGCGATCATCGCCGCGGTGGCCCTGCTGGCGCACGAAACCTGGCTCCGGCGCCGCCCGCCGCGCGCCATGCTCCTGGGCCTGATGACCCCAGTGCTGCCCTACCTCGTCTTCATCCGGACGGCATCGGGCACCTGGGGCCTGAGCAGCAAGGACGTGGCCCTGGGCCAGAGCCTGAGCGCCCATCCGGGGTTGGGGTATCTGGATCTGATCTGGAGTAACCTGAGGCTGCTGGCGCCCCTGCTGACGGGCATGCTGGGTCTGCCCCTGGTGATCCTCGCCCTCTGGGGCCTGATCCGGGCCAGAAGCAGGTGGCTCTGGATGCTCGCCCCCCTGCTGCCGGTCCCGTTGATCATCAATCCCATGGTGGCCAGATTCTGGGTTCCCTACGTGCCCTTTTTCCTGCTCGGTGCCGGGCTGGCCATCCGGGAACTGGCCGCGCGGTTCCCGTCCCGCCGGTGGCCGGCCACCCTGCTGTTGGCGCTGCTGGCGCTGGGGGGGCTCTACCAGGCGACCAGGGACGACATGATCTACGTCAAGCACGACACCGAGGCCTTCTTCGGCCTCAAGGACGCCGGCGCGTGGCTGAAACCACAAGTGGACCCCGAGACCATCATCGCCGCCTACAAGCCCTACACCAGCTTCTGGGCCGGCTGCCGGTTCGCCAAGCTGCCCGACGACGACAACATCGACGCCCTGCTGACCTGGACCCGCAACAGCGGAGCCCGCTACCTCATCGTCAACGTCCTGGTGACCCGCACCCTGATGCCCGTCCTGGATCCCCTGCTGCAGAAACCCCTGCCCCCGCGCCTGGCCCGGCGGCTGGAGCTGGTCCAGCTCTTCGAGTACGATCTGACCGAACACAATACCGCCGTCTACCGGGTCAAGCAGACGCCCTGACGAGCCCTGCCGTCGCGGTCACGGCCTCCAGACCAGGCGCAGGCTGGCGTAGCCCAGGGTGGTGTCATCGGACTTCTCGCCATGGCTTTCCGGCTCGTAGCTGGCCATGATGTCCAGGGCGACGTGATCACCCAGAGCCCAGCTGGCCGTGAGCCAGATTTTCCAGTAGTTGAAATCCGAAGGTCCGGCCTCGAAAATGCCGTCGGCGGCGGATATCGACCCGGAGGGCAAATCGTCCGCGCCGGTCCCGGAGTAGCTGCGGTGACCGTATTCCAATAGCAAGGATCCCCCCAACCGCCTCCCGTACACATCCATGCCTCCCAGCACCCCGTACTGGCCGTAGGATTCGGAGTTGTCGTCGCTCCGCAACCGCTCGCCGCTGAGCCCCGCCCGCCAGCGGGTGCCCAGAACGTCCCCCCAGTTGAAACCCAGGCGCCCCGAGGTGCGCCAGAAATCCAGGTACGAGGAAGATTCCTGGTCGTAGCGCCAGACCTCGTTCTGCAGGGCCAGAAACACCCCTCCGGCAGCCACCGGCAACTCCAGGTCCAGGTCCGTCCAGTGGGTCCAGGCCGATGGCCGGGCGGTTTCATCGGCCACGCTGCGACGATCGGTGCGATGATAGATCCTGACGCGGGAGTCCTCGCCCCCGCTGCTGTCCCAGGTTCCGGTCAGGCTCACGGTATTGCGGTTGATGTTGGCCGAGTCGGGGTAGGTCCGGCGGAAGAAACGGGCGCCAAGGCTCCAGGATCGGCCGATGGCCCGCGCCCCTCCCACGGACAGCCCGGCCCCGATCTCCCTCTGATCGACCTCCAGGGTCGAGGGGGTCCTGTAATCCCGCCCGCTCGCCCAGGCCCGGCTTTCCAGCTCCACTGCTGAGGTCGCCAGGGGATACCCCCGCAAATCGAGGCGCCCTTCCATGTTGTCGCTGCTCAAGCCGTAGGCGGTCCCGGTCCGGTACTGCCGGCTCCGTCCCTGGCCGCTGACCCTCAACCGGGTGTTGCCCCGGGAATCCAGCCACCGGACATCCCCCGTGAAACTTTCCCGCCACAACTCGGTCCCGGCGCCGACCTCCCCCGCCAAACGCCACCGGCACCGGCCTCGACCCCGGGAACGCCCCGTCAACCCCGCCAGGAAAGCAGCCTCGGCGATGGTCTCGGTGGTGTCGTCTTCGGCCAGGGAATAGGTGTCTATGAAGAGTTCATAGCCGACCGACACCCGGGGACGCCAAACGGCCGGCCCTGCAGGCAAGGTCTGGTCGCCGCTCCCGGCGGCTAGGGTGATGGCTGCCGTCCCCAGGGCGCAAACCAGGAGGATCGCCTGCCTGATGAGGTTCGCTGTCTTTACCGCAACTGCCTTTCCACTTCGTCAAGCAGACCATGCGCCAGCTTGATCTGGCGCAAGGCCATCAGTGGTTTCCCCTCGTCCAACAGGCCGGCGGCCCTGTTCCGATGCTCTTCGGCCTTGTCGAACAGCTCGCCCACCCGCCCCTCCCAGGAAACCGGGTGCCGGCTGGTGAGGCGCCCGGCCCTGCCGTCCCAGCGGTCGATCTGGCGCCGGGTGGCCTCCCGGGGGTCCGGGCCGTCTCCGGGGCCCACCAGCGCCTGATCCACCAGGCGCCGGGCGACCCCGGCCAGTTTCTGGGCGCGCAGGGGTTGGCCCCTTTCCCGGAAAGAGCGGGCCCTGGCCAGAGCGGCCTCGGCATCGTTCAGCAGAGCCTTGCGGGCAGGATCGGGTTCAGGCCCCAGCACCACCCAGGCCTGGTCGATCAGAATCGAGGTCCGCTCCAGTTGATCCTCCAGCCGCCCCGGCTCCGGTCCCATCCCCAGGAGGTTGGCCGCCCGCTTCTGAAGCATTCCCACCTGCTCCAGCATCCTGTAGGCCTGCTTGGCGTCACCCTGGTGGTACTGCTCCCGAGCCCGCAGGCTCTGCTTCTCCGCCCTGCCAAGCAAGTCCAGAGCCTGCTCGTTACCGGAAGCACGGGCCTTGTCCTGAAGGATCCGGAGGCGGTCGGCATAGCGTTCATCCATGATCTGGAAACGCTCGCTGAAAACCAGCGACTCCCTGGCCAGCCGCACCGCATGGTAGGTCGCGGCCCTGGCGCGGCGGGCCACGGGCATGGCGCGCTCAGGCCTGCCCTGGTCCACCATGTCCAGGCTTCGTTCGTGCAGCCGCCGGGCCTCGTCAAGTACCCGCCTGGCCTGCAGGTTGCCGCTTTCCTGCACGATGTCTCCGGCCCAATCCAGAAGTTCGGCGGTCTGGTCGATGAAATCCACCGCACCATCGCCATTGCCGACCTGGGCCAGGGCCGGTTTGATGTTCCCGATTCCCGGCAGCATGATCCCGGCAAAAACCAGCATGCCGCCCAGCAACAGGGCCGGCAAGCAGATCGGGGTCCGGTTTGATCTGTCGTGCACGGGAAACCTTTCGTTATCCGGGCCGGGCCTGATTCCCTGTTACCCTGGCCTGATGCCAGCAGGGTTCATGCCAGCCGGTCCACAAGAGCGCCGACATCTGGAACCCCTTGCCGGACAAGGCGAAGCGCCGCCTTTGCGTCTTTCCGCAGGGACCCCCGCCAGCCCCGGGGTGTACCTGCAGGGTCACCGGCCCGGGAGGTCCTCCTGTTCCATCCCCAGCAGCTTGAGCCGGGAATACAACGTCCGGCGGGTGATGCCCAGCAGGGAGGCAGCCTCGGTCTTGTTCCCCCCGGACCGGCGCAGGGCCTCCCTGATCAGGCGGCGGGCGTTGTCGTCCAGGTCCAAGCTGCCGTCCACAGCGACGGAGGCCACATCGCTGCCGGTAGGCCCAGCCACATCCAGAACAATATGGTCGGCCCTGATATCCCCTGATCCTGCCAGGATTTGGGCCCGCTCCAAAAGGTTGCGCAATTCGCGCACGTTGCCGGGCCAGGAATGGGCCCGCAGCCGGGCCATGGTGGCCTCATCGAGGCGCAGACCTTTCCTGCCCATGCCCGCCAGGAAGTGCTCGGCCAGCAGGGGCAGATCCTCCAACCTCTCCCGCAGGGGGGGCACGTCCAGGGGAAAGACCAGGAGCCTGTAGTACAGATCCTGCCGGAATGCGCCCTCGGTCATGGCCTGTTCCAGGGGCCGGTTGGTGGCGGCCAGGATGCGCACGTCCACGGACCGCTCCCGTGGGTCGCCCACCCGGTTGATCTTCTTTTCCTCCAGCACCCGCAGCAGCTTGGCCTGGACCGCGGGCCCCGCTTCGCCGATCTCGTCCAGGAAGATGGTCCCCCCGCAGGCCGCCTCGAACATGCCCTCGCGATCCTCGTCCGCCCCGGTGAACGCCCCCTTGCGGTAGCCGAACAGCTCGCTTTCCAGGAGGGTCTCGCTGATGGCCGCGCAATTGACGGCGATGAACGGCCCCTGCGCGCGCCCGCTGGCCGCATGGATGGCCCGGGCCACGACCTCCTTGCCCACCCCGCTCTGCCCGCGGATCAGGACCGTCGTGTCGGCCGGGGCCACCTGGGCGATCAGGTGGCGCAGCTTTTTCGTGGCCGGTGCGATCCCGATGAATTGGCGGTCCGGATCGGTCCCGGCCAGAACCCGCCGCAGGGCCCGGTTCTCCCGGTGCAACCGTCC
>JANTFX010000129.1 GCA_024763215.1 Candidatus Krumholzibacteriia bacterium
CGCTGGGCCTGGTGGTCACCGCGGTGATCGATCACACGCTGACCCGTTTCACCCAGCGCGCCCTGCGCGAGAGCGAGCACCGCTACGAGGTCATGGCCGACGCCTCGCCCGTGGGCATCATGCGCCTGGACGGGCGCGGCCGTTGCCATCACGTCAACCGCAGGTGGCGCGAGCTGACGGGCCTGACGCCCATGCAGTCCCTGGGCCGGCCCTGGTACGAGGCCGTGCACCCGGATGACCGCGAGCAGATGGCGGCCCAGTGGGAGGCCTCGGTGGCCCGCGGGGGCGTGTTCCAGGCCGAATGCCGCATCAAGCGGCACCAGGGCGGCACCTGCTGGGTGCTGGTCCAGGCCGAGCCCGTGCGGGACCACAAGGAGACCCTCGAAGGCTTCATCGCCACGGTGACCGACATCACCGCCGGCAAGCGCAACGAGGAGGAGATCCGGCAGCTGGCCTACTATGATCCGTTGACCGGCCTGCCCAACCGCACGTTTTTCCTGGAGCAGCTGGAAAGGTCGGTGGCCAACGCCCGCCGCGGCGGTTACGGCGCGGCGTTGCTGTTCTGCGACCTGGACAACTTCAAGGACGTCAACGATGCCCACGGTCACGACCTGGGGGACCGCCTGCTACAGGCCATCGGGGCGCGTCTGAGCAGCTGCACGCGCAAGGGGGATATCCTCAGCCGCCTGGGCGGCGACGAATTCGTGCTGCTACTGCCCCGGATCACCCGTGATGGGGAGTTGCTCACCGTCGCGCGCAAGATCACCGAGGCCATGGGCAAGCCCTTCAACCTCCAGGGCCAGGAGATCTTCGCCAGCACCAGCATCGGGGTGGCCGTGTTCCCGGACGACGGGCAGGACGTGCAGACCCTGCTCAAACACGCCGATCTGGCCATGTATGCGGCCAAGGCCGAGGGGCGCAACCGCTTCCAGTTCTACAGCGAGGAGATGAACCGCCGCATCCAGCAGCGTACCCGGCTGGAGTCGGGCCTCAGGCGCGCCCTGGAGCAGGGGGAGTTCTCCCTGGCCTGGCAGCCCCAGTATTCCCTGCGCTCGCGGGAACTGGTGGGGGTGGAGGTGCTGCTGCGCTGGCACTCGCCCGAACTGGGCGAGGTCAGCCCGTCCCACTTCATACCCCTGGCCGAGGATACCGGGCTGATCCAGCCCATCGGGGCGTGGGTGCTGCGCGAGGCCTGCCGGCAGGCCGCCCGGTGGCAGCGCCAGGGCAAGCGGCCCCTGCGGGTGGCGGTGAACCTCTCGGGCCGCCAGTTCATGGAACCGGGGCTGATCGACCTCGTCCGGCGCACCCTGGCCGAGACGGGTCTGGATCCCTCGTGGCTGGAACTGGAGATCACCGAGAGCATCCTGATGCACGATGCGAGCGGGGCCCAGCGCACGCTGACCGCCCTGCGCGGCGACGGGATCCACTTCGCCATCGACGATTTCGGTACCGGGTACTCATCGCTGCTGTACCTGCGCAACTACCCGGTCAGTCGCATCAAGATCGCCCGCGAGTTCATCACCGACATCACCACCTCGCCCAACGACGCGGCCATCGCCGGCACCATCATCGCCATGGCCAACAGCCTGTCCATGCGTGCGCTGGCCGAAGGGGTGGAGAACGACGGGCAGGCCGAGTACCTGCGCGCCATGGGCTGCCACGAGGTGCAGGGGTTCTACTTCTCGCGGCCCCTGCCGGTGGATGAGTTCGCCGAGCTCCTGGGTTGAACCCGCCGCCTCATTCCCACCCGATGCCCAGCGGCACCAGGGGCAGCGAGCCGATGGTCACCCCGCTGATCAGGTGGTACTGCTGGTCCAGGGCGGCGAAGAAACCCGGCCGCAACGGCCCCAGGTTGATCAGCCCCGGGTAGAGGTTCAGGCGGTAGGTGTAGTCCTTGGTCTTGGCCAGCAGCAACGAGGCCAGCAGGCTGTTGTTGCGGTCGTAGAAGAGACCCCCGGAGACTGCCAGGTCCACGGTGTCGCTGAAGTCGTCCACTTCCAGAAGGTTCTTGGCCACGAGGCCGAAGCCGACCGAAAGGCAGCGGCCCTGCTCGTCGGTGAACGACATACCCAGCTCGGCGTGGGTCCCCCAGTGGTAGAACAGGCTGCGGCTGCCCGACTTGTTCAGGTGCCACTTCATGGCGTAGTTCTGGCCCATGTTCTGGAATTCCCCGGTGCCGGGCATGTAGACGGGCATGTAGGACCAGTCGGTAAAATGCAGCTTCTCGCTGAAGAACCGCGCCACGCCGTCCTTGTTGAACAACCAGATGCCGGCGGTGTTGAAGAGCCAGAAGTCGGCCACCGGGTCACTGTTGGGGCCGAGGCGGCTGTTGTTCTCCACCGTCTCGTTCAGGAAGTGGTAGACGAACAGGGTCGCCCCCGCCCAGCGCTTGCTGTGTTCATGGCCGTGGTAGCGGTAGTATTCCTCCATCATGCGGAAGCTCATGCCCCCGCCCAGCAGGTGGTTCGTGTAGTTGGGCCAGTACTGGGAGTTGCCCGTACGCACCGAGATGGGGATCACCTCGCGGCGGAAGAAATCCCACCAGCCCTGCTTGTCGATGGACCACCAGGGGCGGATGAGGTTGTCGGCGACGTTCCGCATGCCCCGGCCGTACATGATCTTGCCCGGGCGGTTGTCCCGGTTCTCGATCTGCATGATGCCGAAGCCGCCGTTGAGGATCAGGCGCAGGGGGCTGACCAGGGACTGTGATCCGTAGTCGAGGCCGTGGAAGTAGAGGTAGGTGCCGCGGTGGCCGGGTATGGTCTCGGGCAGCTCCCCGCGGTGGCGCACCGTAGGCCCGGGTTCGGCAGCGGCGGCCCACGCCGCACCGGCCGTGAGTAGCACGAGGATCAGGGCCGCGCCGAGGCGGCTCCAGGGGGCGCGGGATCGTCGCATCATACGAGATCGACGATGGACCCGAAGTCCGGATCGAACATGCGCTTGTAGATGCGGCTGGCGAAGCCGTCGGTCATGCCGGCCAGGTAGTCGCAGATCACGCGCGCCCCGGCGGTCTCGTCACCGCCGACGCGGGCCATCTCGGCCTCGAAATCCTTCGACAACAGGGGGTGGCGCGGCGCTTCGGGGTCGAGGTAGTTGGCCTTCAGGGCTCCGAAAAGGCGCTGGAGCATCCAGCCGCCCTTGTGCTCGAGCTGGCAGACCTGGGGCGAACGGAACACGACGCCCACGGCCAGCCTGGCGTACAGGTCCTGCTCGCGGCGCACCAGCGGATCGATCTCCATGCCGAAGCGGTAGCGGTTGGTCACGGGGGCCATGAAGTTGTCGCGCTCGACCAGGCGGCAGGCCTGGACGAAGGCGCCGATCTTGCGGTTCATGACACGTTCCAGGTTGCCCGTGGTGATGGCCTCCATGAGCTCGGCCAGCCAGCGCTGCTGCTCGGCGTCCAGGTTCTGGCCGTCGGCCCACCTGCGGATGCTGCCGATGTTCACGAACCCGGCGTTGGCGCTGTCCACCAGGTCGTTCAGCGAGTAGGCCGTATCGTCGGCCCAGTCCATGATCTGGCACTCGAGGCTGCGGAAACCGTTGCGTGCCTTGCCGGGGGGCAGCTCAGCGGGGAAAGCCCGATCGCCCAGCACGAAATCCAGGAACCGCTGCTGGTTGTCGTAAAGGAAATGGTGGCGCGGGGGTGTGCCCCACTGGCCCAGCAGGGTCTTGTACTTGAGGACCCCGTCCATGAAGGCGCGGGTGGGGTTCATGCCGCGGCGGCTGCGGCCGCTGGTGAAGATGATCTCGGTGATCAGCCGCAGGGTCTGTGCGTTGCCCTCGAACCCACCGTAAGGGAGCATGAGCCGGTGCAGGGTCGATTCGCCGGCGTGGCCGAAGGGCGGGTGCCCGATGTCGTGGGCCAGGGCCGTGGCCTCGACCAGGGCCAAATCGATGTGGAAATCCGCGGACAGCTGCCCGCTGTTGCGGTTCAGGTAGCGGGCGATGGAACCGGCGATCTGGGCGACCTCGATGGAGTGGGTCAAGCGGGTGCGGTAGAAGTCGTACTCGCCCGAGAGGAACACCTGGGTCTTGGCCTGGAGGCGGCGGAAGGCCGCGTTGTGGATCAGCCGGTCCCGGCCCCGCTCGAAGGCGGTGCGGTAGTCGGCGGCGCGCGGTTCCAGCTCCTGCCGGTCGAAGTCGTTGTAGAAGCGGTTGTCCATCTCAGGTCGCCTTCCGGGTGCCGATTCGCTGGCGCAGGGCTTCGTACAGGAGGATCGCCGCCGAGGTCGAGACGTTCAAGGAATCGCCGCAGCCGAGCATGGGGATGGCGACGGCTGCATCGGCGGCGTCCAGCAGCCTGGGGCTCAAGCCGTCGTGCTCGGTCCCCAGCAAGATAGCGGTCGGGCCGGTAAGATCAAAACCGGTGTAGCAGGTGGCGGCGGCGGGGGTGGCGGCCACCGTGGCCACGCCGCGGCCTCGCAGCCACCCCAGGAGGGCAGTTGTCCCGGCCTGGACGGTGGGTACGGCGAAGCACGCGCCGCGGGAAGACCGCAGGACGTTGGGGTTCCAGGGGTCGACCCCGCCCCCGCACATGATGATCGCGTGGGCCCCGGCCCCGTCGGCTATGCGCTGCACCGCACCCAGGTTGCCGGGCTTCTCCACCGCCTCGAGCACCATGAACAGGGCGGGCTCGTCCGGTGGCAGCTCCAGGCCGTCCAGCTCACGGACGGGCTGGGCGGCCACCACCAGCAGGCCCTGCGGCCGGTCGCGGTAGGCGACCTTGGTCATGACCGGCAGGGTCAGCTCGAAGGCCCGGATGCCGGGCATGACCAGGATTTCCTGCAGCAGGGAACCTTCGGCGTCGCTCAGGATCTCGGGGCAGAAGTAGACCTCCCGGCAGGTGATGCCAGCGTCCAGGCCCCGGCGGATCACCAGGGGCTCCTCGACGATCATCGCTCCCAGCCGGTCGCGGTGGCGGCGCTGGCGCAGGCGCACCAGGTCCTTGACGCGGCTGTTGGTCAGGCTGGTGATGGGGACGGGGGTGGCGGCCATGTCAGCTCTTCCCCTGGCCGCAGATATCGGCGACCGCACCGGGCAGAGGGCGGATCTTGCCCGCTTGGTAATCGTAGCAGACCAGGCCCGTCTCGACCAGGGCGATGAGGGTGCCGTCGGCCGGGCGCGTCAAGCGGTGGCTCAGGCGAAAGCCGCTGCGGCCGGGTTCGAGCGCCGCGGTCTCGATGCGCAGCTCGTCTCCGGCGCGGGCCTCGGCCCTGAATACCACGGCCGCATCTCCCATGATCAGGCTGGTTCCGGCGCAATCCAATTCGGTCCAACCTCGCCGGGCCAGGAAATCCACCCGCGCCTCGTGGACCAGGGTCAGGACCTTGTCGTTGCCCAGGTGGCCGCCGTAGTTCAGGTCGGTGGTGCGGACGGTGATGAAAAAGGTGGCCTGGTACGAGGCCAGGGGCTGGAGCTTGATTCTGGGCATGGCGATCTCCGGGGTTTGGGGACGGCTGGTAGTGTAATCGTCCCGGCAGCCAAGCGGAAACCCAAATATCAGCCCGGAGCCTGCCGGGGCCCCGGGCTGTGATGGTTCGGCTGTAAGGGCTGCTACCGGAACAGGGCCTTGACCTTGCCGAAGCTGGCGGCCTCGTTGGGGACCGGACCGGTGGCGTAGAAGTTGTCCACCCCCCAGGTTGCGGTGCCCTCGTCGGCGTAGGCGCCGTAGTGCTGCAACCGGGAGACACCGTCGAGGGTGACCCAGGTCGCACCGCTGCCGTCGAAGTCGGAGGGATCGTCGCTGCCGCTGAATACGTAGAGGCCCACCTGGTCGTAGTTCTGCAGAACTTCGGCGAAATCGTAGGTTCCGCATACGCCGTTGGGCCAGCGTACGAAGTTGCCGGCATCCAGGCTGATGGTGAAGTTCCGCCATCCGGTGAAGCTGTTCAGGTCGATGCTGGCGGCCCGCTTCGAAACGAACATGTCGTACCTGGCCGGATCACCTGCACAGGTGCTGGATACCACCCACCGCGCGTATACGTGGCCGTCGTCGCCGGAGGCCCCGTTGGCGATGGTCAGCCAGCCGGCTGTGGAGTACACGTCGCAGCTCAGATAGGCCCCGGTCAGATCACCCAGAAATCCAGGCACGCCGAAGTAGCCTTGCCAGTAGGCACGCTTCTCCAGGCTCGAGTCCACGGTCTGATAAATGCTTCCTGGAGGGAGGCCTTCGCTGCCTGTCCAGTCGGCACTGACGTTGTCGTACAGGCGGTCATAGCCGGTTCCGTCGGGCCGGCCGATCCAGGTCTGCAGCCAGGCCATGTTGTCGGTATCGAAGGTGAAACCGGCCAGACCCTTGTCCGCGACCGTGGCGGGGGTTAGGTAGGCGGTGGTGCTTCCCGGTGTCGGCGGTGCGGCCCAGACGGTGGTGGCAATCAGCAGGGACAGGGTCGAAAGCAGGAGCAATTTCTTCATGATGATCCCTCCAGGATGTGATCAGGGCGGCGCATGCGTGATGCGCCGTCGGTGATGCAATTCATGGAAGGGCGAGGCCAAATCCGGATGGGCGAGATCGGAAGGGATAAACGGACCGGTTCCATATCGGGTGGGCGATGAAGGGAGCATACCCCATCGGAGCCCGGTAGGCAAGAAGATCCGGTAGCGGAGGGTGCTTCAGCTCAGCAGCACCCCGGCGATGGTCGCGGTCAGCCACGAGGCCAGGGCGCCGCCGAACATGGCCTTCAGGCCCAGCTTCGCGACCTCGGCGCGTCGGCTCGGCGCGATGGTGCCGATGCCGCCGATCTGGATGGCGATGCTGGAGAAGTTGGCGAACCCGCACAGGGCGTAGGTGGCGATGATCACGCTGCGCGGCGAGAGCAGCCCCTGCTTGGCAGCCTCGGCCAGCTCGATGTAACCCACGAACTCGTTGATGGATATCTTGGTGCCCAGCAGGTTGCCGAAGGTCTGGGCCTCGGACCA
>JANTFX010000130.1 GCA_024763215.1 Candidatus Krumholzibacteriia bacterium
TTGGCGGGCACCATGAACAAGATCCAGATCCACGGACCCGTTTTCCTGTGGCTGCAGGGCCTGACCTTCGCGTGCTTCGGCTACCTCATGCGCACGCCCATCTGGCACGGCATGGACGGGGAGATCCTCTGCGAGGCCCACACCCTCAACCAGGCCCCCCTGGCCATGTTGGGTCATCTCGGCTTCTACTTCAGCCAACCCCTGCTGCAGCTGGCCTTCCTGCTGGAATACAGGGTATTCGGTCTGGCCACCGGCGGCTACATCGGTGTGAATCTTTTCGTGCACGCCTGCAACGCCTTCATCGTCTACATGCTGGTCAACATGCTGTTTCCGCGCAAGTACATGGCCATCCTGGCCGCCACCCTGTTCGCCCTAGGTGTGGGCAGCTACGGCAAGACCTTCACGACCATCTACCAGCTCGAGCCCCTGATGGTGGCCGGGTTGCAGCTGCTCGTGCTCTACTTCTTCATCCGCAACGACTTTCGCCACGGCAGCGTCCTCAACTCGCCGTATTTTCTCCTGGGGCTGGTGCTTTTCGTCCTGGCCAGCATGACCAGGGCCTCCTCGTTCAGCCTGGTCCTGAGCCTGATCGCCTACAAGGCCTTCTTCAACCCCCTGCGGAAGGGGCGGGTCCTCCTCTCGGCCGATTTGATCATCATCACCCTGGTGGGGATCGCCTTCCATTTCGCCCAGGCCGCCTGGGGCTACCAGGCGCCCACGGTCTTTCATGCGGCCGCCCCCGCGGAGCATTATTCCCTGCTGTCCCTGAAGAACATCTTCCGCTACCTGAACCTCATGTTCTTCCCCTTGCAGCAAAGCCCCATCCTGGAGACATCCCCCGCGTGGCTGGTTTTCCTGTTCCACGCCCGCACCGTGATCCGCGTCTTTCTGACCCTGTCGATCATCTCCTACAGCTTTTTCGGGTTCGTCTTCGGCAGCCGGGCCATCCGGTTCTTCATCGCCTGGACCTTCATCACGCTGTTGCCCTTCACCTCGCACTCGGACAGCGGCCAGTGGCTGAACCTCAGCCACCTCTACCTGACCAGCCTGGGCTTCTGCGTCATCCTGGCCGCCGGGGTCCGGGGCACCAGCGCCCTGTTGAAGGCCAAGCGATGGGCCAGGTACGCTCCTTACCTCGTGCCCCTGATGTTCGTGGCCATGTCCCTGGGGCTGACCTACAAGCTGAATCAGAGCAACCTGATCAAGTCCCGGGGCGAACAGGCTCAGCTCATGCGGACAAAGGTCGCCCAGTCCTGCCGCTGAACCTCCCTGGAAATCCGCCCTGGAAACTTGGCTTCCCCGATCTCCTGGGATATCTTGTGCCTCTAACGGAAAGGGGCGCCCTGCGCCCCGCCTGCGAACAACCTTGACCAAGGAGACGCGGAACATGGCCAAGTACAAGATCGGCTGGATGCCTGGCGACGGCGTGGGCGTGGACGTCATGGACGCCACCAGGATCGTCCTGGACAAGCTGGGGTTCGACGCCGAGTACATCCACGGGGATATCGGCTGGGAATTCTGGAAGACCGAGGCCGACCCCCTGCCCGGACGCACCATCGAGATGCTCAAGGCCGTGGACGCCTCCCTGTTCGGCGCCATCACCAGCAAGCCCAAGGAAGAGGCCGAGGCCGAGCTGGTCCCGGCATTGCGGGGCACCGGCAAGGTCTACCGCAGCCCCATCGTGCGGCTGCGCCAGGAGTTCAACCTCAGGACCAATCTGCGGCCCTGCAAGGCCTACCCCGGCAACCCCTTGAATTACCGCGACGACCTGGACCTGGTCGTGTTCCGCCAGAACACC
Organism: Candidatus Krumholzibacteriia bacterium; assembly: GCA_024763215.1. Lineage (GTDB taxonomy): Bacteria > Krumholzibacteriota > Krumholzibacteriia > LZORAL124-64-63 > LZORAL124-64-63 > JAHJTW01. The sequence goes on from JANTFX010000130.1 coordinate 1,799, forward strand.
GAGGGCCTGTACATGGGCGTGGAGTACCATCCCCTGCCCCAGGACGTACGCGACAAGCTGACCGAGACCCATCCGGCCCAGATGTCCCGCCTGGAGGACGTGGCCAACGAGGACATCGCCATCAGCACCCGCATCTTCACGCGTGAGGGCTGCCGGCGGATCGTGAGCGACGCCTTCGCGTATGCCGAGAAGTTCGGCTACAAATCGGTCACCGTGGTGGAAAAGCCCAACGTCGTGCGCGAGACCAGCGGCCTGATGGTGCGCGAGGCGCGCAAGATCGCCAAGGACTACCCCGGCATCGAGCTGTGGGAGACCAACATCGACGCCATGTGCATGTGGCTGGTCAAGAACCCCCAGGACTACGGGGTGCTGGTGTCGAGCAACATGTTCGGAGACATCGTCAGTGACCTGTGCGCCCAGCTCGTGGGCGGTTTGGGCTTCGCCTGCAGCGGCAACATCGGCGACCAGGTCGCCGTGTTCGAGCCCAGCCACGGCAGCGCCCCCAAGTACGTGGGCATGAACAAGGTCAACCCCATCGCCATGATCCTGTCGGCCAAGATGATGCTGGACTACCTGGGCGAGACCGATATGGCCCTGCGGCTGGAGAAGGCCGTGGCCGAGGTCATCGCCGAGGGCAAGGTCCGCACCTACGACATGGGCGGCTCGAGCACCACGACGGAAATGGCCGAGGCGATCGCATCAAGGGTGTGAGGAATCTGCCTCTGGAAAAAGGCCCCCGCGGGATTTGCCTGCGGGGGCCTATTTTTTCTGCTCTGCTGGCGGGCCGGCCGGGCATGGCAAGCCTCTTCAAGGTTTCCTCCGGCGCCAGACGCTCATCTGGCTGATGGTGTGCTGGAACTTGCGCCCGGTCTCCCGGATGACGAACGGCACGTCCTGCGGCTCATCCACCGGCTCGAAATCCGAAGCCAGGGCCGCCGCCAGACCCTCTAGGGTCGTGACGTTCTCCCCGTCGACCTTGCGCCCGCCCAGCCACTTCTGCCGGGGCGTGAACTCCTCCAGCCAGGTGTAGGGCGAGGTGATGACCAGCAACCCGCCCGGGTTGAGGCGTCTCGAGATCTGCTCCAGGAACATGCCGGGGTCGTACAGGCGGTCGATGAGGTTGGCCGCCAGCACCAGATCGAAGCCGGTGAACTGTTCCTTGAGGTTGTGAGCGTCACCCTGCCAGAATTCGACCTTGCCGCGGGTGTCCTCGAGGTTCAGCTCGGCCAGGGTGCGCTCGTGGTACGACACCAGCTCCCCCTCCTCGGGTATGGCGTACCGGATCGAGCCCTTGTCCCGCATCTCCAGGGCGATCTTGATGAACCGCGCCGAGAAATCGATGCCCGTGACGTGATGGCAGAACTTGGCGAGCTCGAATGTGGACCGGCCCGTGGCGCATCCCAGATCCAGGGCGCTCTCCACGGTCATGCCCGCACTCCGCTGGCGGCACAGGGCCGCCACGCGGGCCGGGAAGTTGGGCACCTTGAAGTACTCGCGCCCGTAGTGGAACTCGCAGTACTGGGCGACCAGTTCATCGGTCTCGTAGACGTCCTCCCGCAGCTCGACCTCGTGCTCGGATTCGATGCAACGGAACCCCGCGTGCTGGTAGAAGTGGCGGCGAAAGGCGTAGCGCGCGTGATGCGTCGCCTCGTTGCCGGTGGAGATCCACGAACCGCCCTTGATCAGGTTGTGGCGCCCGTCGAAGGTGGGCGTGGAGAAATCATCGTACAGGGGGTGCACATCGAAGCCGGGAAAGCCCATGATCGGGGTCTCGGTCCACTGCCAGACGTTGCCCACCACGTCGCCGAAGCCGCCTTGCATGTGCTCGTCCACGGGGCAGGACGAAGCGTACCGGGCGAGGTTGATGTTGCCGGGGGCCTGGTCCCACGCCGGGGTGTCAGGAACCCCGCTCAGATCAAGCAGCCGGTACCATTCCTCCTCGGTGGGCAGGCGCACCGGGCGTCCGGTGGCCTCGGCCTTCCAGTTGCAGAAGGCCTTGGCCTCCAGCTGGTTCACCTCCACCGGCCAGTTCCAGGGCATGGGGATCTCCTCGGCCAGGCAGCGCAACCGCCAGGAGCCGTCGCCGCCGGGCACCCAGAACAGAGGATGCTCGGCCTGCTTGAACTCGCGCCAGTCCCAACCCTCCTCGGTCCAATACTTCCGGGTGGTGTACCCGCCGGCGTCCATGAATTCCTTGAACTCGGCGTTGCTGGTCAGGTAACGCGAGGCCCGGAAGGGTTCCACCTGAGCCTCCAACCGTCCGTACTCGTTGTCCCAGCCGTACAGGGCATGGTCGCGCTCCTTGCCCAGGATGACCTTGCCCCCCAGCACCTCGAGCAACTCGTTGGCGGGGGCGTCGCCGCCGTGCGGGCACACCGGCCACTCCTTGCGGGTGCGCACCATATCCAGCGGCAACTGGCGGATGAGCACCGAGCTGGTCTCCAGGTGGATGCGTTCGTGCTCGATGCCCATCATCACCACCCACAGGGGAGAATCCCAGCCCAGGGGCAGCTTCAGGGGCAGCTCGGCGATGGCCTTTTCCACGATCTGCTTGACCCGGGCCCGGTACTCCCACACCTCGGCCACCGGCGGCCAGTCGTAGTTGCCCTGGTCCAGGTCGTCCCAGCTCATCTCATCCACCCCGATGGCGAAGATCGACTCGAAGCGGGGTTCGATGCGCGCGGAGACGGCCTTGGCCAGCACCAGCTTGTTGACGAAGAAGGTCGCGGTGTGCCCCAGGTAGAAGATCAGAGGGTGGCGCAGGGGGTCGGCCCGCAGGTAGTAGGCCTCATCGGCGGCCATCACGTCGAACAGGCGCTCGTACAGCTCCCAGGAGTTGCGGAAGTAGTCCAGGATCTCCCGGCGCTTGTCATCCTCGTGACCGTTATCCAGAACCGGCGAAAGCAGCGATTTCATCATTGGTTCGGGCTCCTTGACTCCTGAAATCGATTCCGTGGGGGGCCTTGGCTTCATGCCGGCATTGTACAGAACCGGAGCGCGGCCCGCCATGGCAACCATGCCCGCCGAATCTGCGCGCCGGGAAGCCTTGCCTTGATCGCGCGCATGTTGCAATCTGGCCTGCGGTGATATGATCCGGATCAGGGGAGAACCAGCCGAGGATCGGCACATGACGAGAAAATCAGAAACCACCGCTGCCGTCGCCATCAGCATTTTCCTGGCCATGGTGGCCCTCTGGGCCCCCTTCCTGCACCTGTACTGGCTGAACAGGACCAGCTTCGCCGTGCCGCTGGCCATGCACCTGCCCCTGCTCCTGATGGGGGGCGGGGCCGTGTTCGCCATCGCCATGCTGCTCCAGCTGCTGCCGCCCCGGAAAGTGCGCTCCTTCGCCTCCGGGTTCTTCCTCGTTCTGGCCATCCTGCTCTGGGCCGAGGGCTCCCTGTTTCTGGGCCGGTTCGGATTCTTCAACGGCGCCGAGCCCGACTGGGCGGCCAACCGTCACTTCTTCTATTTGGAGCTGGGATTGCTGGCCGGTCTCCTGGTCACGGCCCTGCGGCTCAGGGGACGCCTGGTGGCTCATGCCCTGTGGATCACGTCCCTGCTGAGCATGGCCTCGGCGGCGGTCCTGTTGCCCGCCTATCTCGCCTGCCGAGCGCAGCGGCCCGCGCACACCAGGCAGGTGTTCTCCGACGACGGGATCTTCGACCTGTCTCCCCGGGAAAACGTCCTGCTGTTCATAGTCGACACCTACCAGTCCGACGTTTTCGCCCAGATCATCGCCGAGAATCCGGAATGGCAACAGAAGCTGGACGGGTTCACCTATTTCCCCGACGCCACCAGCGGCTTCCCCAAGACCTACCTTTCGGTGCCGAACCTGCTCACGGGCCAGGCGTTCGACAACTCCCGTCCCTACCGCGATTACATGCAGCAGGCCTACCTCGGAGCCAGCGCACCCCGGGTCCTCAAGCAGCACGGCTTCGATGTCAGGTTCAAGGCCTTCACCTGGCAGCCCTATCTGGCCGATCCCCATGTGGCGGACAACCTGAAGGGCCTGGGGGGGCCCTTCAGTGCCGAAGAGCGCCGGGAATTCCTGCAGCTGTGCAACCTGACCCTGTTCAGGATCGCCCCCTACAAGCTCAAACCCTGGGTCTACAACGACGACCAGTTCCGGATCCCCCCGCACCTCCTCGGCGAGCAGCACGCAGGAGCCCCTTACGTCCTGCAACCGGCCGACCGGGTATATTCGAGCGGCAACGAGAGCTTCGACCTGGAATTCCTGGACAGGTTCCGGGCTTTCCTTGCGGCCACGGCCGACAAGCCCACCTTCAGGGTCTTCCACCTGGAAGGCGCCCATGCCCCGCTGGTCCTGGACAGGAACCTCAAGGCCGGTCCGGCGCGCACCATCGACCGCGCCAATTTCAAGGAACAGGCACAAGGGGTCCTCAAGCTGCTGGACCTCGCTTTCGCGAAGATGCGGGCGGCCGGAGTCTACGACAACAGCATGATCATCGTGGTGGGAGACCACGGCGGGGGCGAATATCCCGAAGTCGGGCTGCAGTACGATGCCCTGGGCCGGCTCGGCATTGCGGAACAACCCCCGGCCCCCTGCGATCCCTTCAAATGTGAAATAGTGCAGGGCGGCATCCCCCTGATGCTGGTCAAGAGGATGCACCGCCACGGGCCGCTGGCGATTTCCAGGACTCCGGTCCAGCTCGGGGATATCCCCCGGGCCATCGATGCCGAACTTGGCCTCGCCAAGGCCCACGAGCCCTCGCCCCTGTTCCCGGACGGGCCCCCGCAGCCCCGCACCAGGATCCACCGGTACTACAGGTTCGCGGGCTGGGGCCAGGATTTCGTGGTCCCCATGCGGGAATTCGCCGTCAACGGCTTCAGCTGGGATCCCGCCTCCTGGAGCCCCACCGGCCGGGATCTGAACGCGCAGGCCGCACAGGCGCTGAACGGAGACCTGATCGTCATGGGCCAGGGTGGGAACCTCGACCAGTACCGGAACGGCGGCTGGGGCCCACCCCAGATCCAGGGCCGTTTCATGGCCGACTCCCTGGCTTTCGTCGATATGCCCCTGAAGGGTCTGACCGGACCCGCGTTCCTGAACCTCAGGGTCAGGGGGATGTACTCTCCCCTCGAACC
>JANTFX010000131.1 GCA_024763215.1 Candidatus Krumholzibacteriia bacterium
GGAGGCGAAGTCGCCCATGAGCACCCCGAAGCAGTGGTCCCGTTTGGCCGGGGACCTGGATTGGCTCCCGACGCGCCAGCGGGCCCAGGCGCCGCGGTTGCTGATGCCCGTGGGCAGGCACGGCAAGTCCCTGGGCTGTGTGATCCTGGGGCGGCGCCCGCGCCAGGCGCCCTACGGCGGGCCGGATGAGGATCAGGCCGTGGTGCTGGCCGGGATCACCGCCAACGTCCTGTCGAACCTGGAAGAGGGTCCCGGGAAGATCCTGACCGCGGTGCGGGCCCTGACCCAGGTCAAGCGGCGGGGCATCCCCACCGCGACCGCCGCGGCCCTCGGTCTGGTCAGGGGGTTGGCCGAAGACCTGGGGCTCGACGGGGATGGCGTGGGGGAGATCCAATGCGCCGCGGCCCTGCACGACGCGGGGATGACGCGGCTGGAGGAGGATATCCTGCAGGAGGATGGCCCCCTGGCCTGGGACCAGAAGGACGAGGTCGCCCGGCACATCGAACACGGCCTGGAACTGGTGGCCCCGCTGATCAAGAGCCAGCAGGTGAAGGAGATCATCCGCCACCACCACGAGAAGTTCGACGGCGGGGGATATCCCGACGGGCTCAAGGGCGAGGCCATCCCCCTGGGAGCCAGGGTGCTGGCGGTCGTGGACGCCTGGTGCAGCATGACCACCGACCGACCCTATCGACAGGGCATGACCCCCGCGGAGGCCCTGATGGAGATCGAGGCCCACGCGGGCAGCCAGTTCGACCCGGAGGTGGTGGCGGCCCTCAAGCAAAGGCTCGCCGCCTCGGGCAGGATCGAGAACCTGATACCTCACCATGTGCCGCACCCACAGGAGTGACCATGAGCGATTCGGCGCGCATCCTCATCGTGGACGATGAAAAACCCCTGGTGGACCTGCTTTCCCAGGCGCTCACCCAGGAAGGGCACCGGGTGCTGACGGCCCGGGACGGGATCGACTGCATGAACAAGATGGCGTCGTTCGGCCCGGACGTCGTGATCATGGACATCATGATGCCCAAGCTGGACGGCATCGACGCCACGCGCCTGATCAGGCGCAACAGCAGCTATGCGGGCACGATCATCGTGGCCCTGTCGGCCAGAAGCGACGAGGAGACGCGGGCCCGGATGAAGGAAGCCGGCGCCAACCTCTTCATGCGCAAGCCCTTCTCGGTGGGCAAGCTGGTGGACAGGATCGGCAGGCTGCTGGCGGCGGGAACGGGGATGGTCTAGACGATGAAGCCGGTGCTGGCCACAGCGATATTCCTGGCCGTGACGGGCGGAACCACGGCCGTGCAGGGATCCCTGGTGGGGTTCCCCGGCACGGTGTCCGTTCCCATGCCTGTGGTGGTGGCGCTGGTGGTGTTCACCGGCCTGGCGGTGTGGGCGTTCATGTCCGCCCGCAGGATGGCCGCGGCCCTGGGCCGGCTGCGTGCCCGCCACGCCGACCTCGAGGACGAGCTGGCCGACCGCACCCGGATCATGGAGGGGATCATGGCCGCGGGCGCCCACTTCAACGCCACGCGGAACCTCACCGACCTTCCGGCGCGGATCAGCACGGCGGTGAAGGAGCTGAGCGGTTCCGGCAAGGCCGTGCTCTTCGTATGGTCCGAGGCCACCGAGGTCTTCGCGGCCCGCGGGTTCGCCGGCCTGGACCCGGAGCGCATCGCCGAGCTGACCGAGATGCAGGTTTCACGCGCACAGTACGAGACCGCGTGCAGGGGGGCCTACCGCCAGGGCAGCTGCTACCTGGTCGGGCAGCCGCAAGACGGGGAGCCTCCGCTGGGATCGGTGCAGTCGGCGCTGCAGGCCGGGCCAGCGGACCGCCTGCTGATCGTACCGTTGACCACGCCCACGGCCGAGCTTCTGGGGTACCTGGTCCTGGATGAACCCGCCGCCGGCGGGTCCCTGGGGGAGGTCCGGATCCGGTTGCTGGAGTTCTTGGCTTACCAGGCCGCCATCGCCATGGAGTCGGCTCTGGTCTACGACCGGCTGGCCCAGAACAACGCCGAGCTGTCGCGCGCCTCGGAAAAGCTGGGCAGCCTGGCCGAGATGAAGGCGAATTTCGTGGCCAACGTCAGCCACGAACTGAGGACCCCCCTGACGTCGATTTCCGCCTACGCCGAGTTGCTGCAGGTGCGCATGGACACCATGAGCGACCAGGAGCGGAACGAGTTCCTCAGGGTGATCCACAACGAGAGCATCAAGCTGTCCGAGATCATCGACGACATCCTGGAGATCAACGAGATGGACAGCGGCCGGCCGGGCCTGGTCCAGGAGCAGACCGACCTGGTCTTGCTGGTCCGGCACCTGGAGGACAGCTGGCGCGGCCGGGCCCTGGAGAGGGGCATCACCCTGGAGGTCGAAGCGGGCGCCGACAGCATCCTGCTGCCGGTGGATTCGACCATGATCAACCAGATGCTGGGCAAGCTGGTCAGCAACGCCTTCAAGTTCAACCGGGACGGCGGCAGGGTACGCATCTGTGTGGAAGAGACAGGCACGGCGGTCAAGCTCGTGGTCGAGGACACGGGCATCGGCATCCCCGACCAGGAGCTGGGCCGGATCTTCGAGCGCTTCTACCAGGTGGACAGCTCGGCGACCCGCGAGCACAACGGCCAGGGGCTGGGGCTGGCCATCTGCCATGACATCGTGACGCATCACGACGGCCGGATCTGGGCCGAGAACATCAAGCCCCGCGGCGCCCGCTTCACCGTATTGCTGCCGCGTCGGCCGGTGGTGCGCCAGGCCACGACCCCCGAGCCGGTCCTGCGGCTGGCCATCGAACCGGGTGAATTCATCCAGCGGATCATGCACTGGGTGGCCGAAAGCATGGGCGTCCAGGTCGTGTCCCTGATGACGCCCCTGGAAGGCGGGGAATACCTGGGGATCAGGGCGGCCATCGGCCTGCCGGAGTCGGTGGTCCAGAGCGTGCGGATCAAACGCGGCGCCGGGATCATGGGCCGGGTGTGGGAAACCGGCCGGGCCCTGCTGGTCGAGGACATCACCCGGGACAACCGCTTCGCCCAGGAGCACAACGGCATCAGGTACACCACCCCTTCCCTGCTGTGCGCGCCGGTGACCGAGGGCGGAAAGGTGGTGGGGGTCATGGCGGTGAACAACCGCTTCGACGGCCGCCCGCTGGACGAGGATGACCGTCTGTTGCTGGAGGCGCTGACCCCCCGGCTGGGGCGCATGCTGGCCGGTTGCGCCAGGTTGCGGGACAAGGCGTTAGAGTTCGAACTGATCCGCGATTCCCTGCGCACCACCACGCCCGTGGGCCACCTGCCGCGCGAAAGCATCCTGGATATTTGCCGCGAAATCTGTCTGGCCGCCGGCCGGGGGATCCACCTGTCCGAGGAGGATCTGCAGCACCTGGCGTTCACCCTGAGGTTCTACGATGCGGGGATGAACTGTGTGCCGCCCCAGCTGCTCAACAAGCCCGGGCCCCTGGACGAGCAGGAGATGGTCCATGTCCGGCGCCATGTGGAGTACGGCCTGGACATCCTCGATCCGCTGCTGCCGGAACCCAAGGTGCGGCTGCTGGTTCTGCACCACCACGAGAATTACGACGGTTCCGGGTATCCGGACGGGCTGGCCGGTGAGGCCATCCCGCTGGGCGCCCGCCTGATCCGCCTGACCGATACCCTGGCCGCGCTGCTCAGCCCCCGGCCCTGGCGGCCGGCCCACGATCTGGACGTCGCCCTGGCCGAGATCCGCAAGGGTGTCGGTACGGAATTCTGCCCCCGCATGGCCGAGGTCTTCTTCCGCGAGACCCTGGCCCGGCGGGCACGCATCGAGGCCCTGCTGGGGCTGCCGGGGGACGACCTGGATCTGGTGAGGCCCGGCCTGGACCAAAGAGGCATGATCACCGTCCCCGGTTGATGGTTCGACACCGAAGGAGAGGAACCTTGCGCAGGATCCTGATAGCCGACGACGAGCACAATATCCGCAACATCCTGGAGTTCAGCCTCCACGCCGAGGGCCTCGACGTGATCGAGGCCGAAAACGGTGAGCAGGCCCTGCAGAAGGCCATCGACGAATTGCCAGACATGATCATCCTGGACGTCATGATGCCGGGGCAGGGGGGCGTGGAAACCTGCCGCCTGCTCAAAGAAGACGCCCGCACCGCCCACATCCCGGTCATCCTGCTGACCGCGCGCGCGAGCGGGGACGACCGCAAGGCCGGGCTCGAGGCCGGGGCCGCCCGCTACATCACCAAGCCCTTCAGCCCGCGCAAGGTCATCGAGGCCATCGGGGAGCTCCTGGGAGCGGCCCGCTAGCCAACCGCCTCCTTTCGCGCTAGTATCACCGGCGCGTCCGGGATCGGGACCAGTTGGAGCCCGACCCCTCTGTTCCCGTCTCCCGAAACGTGGTTACGTCCATGACGACCGCCCACCAGCTGCTGGAAATCGCCCTGCCGGTGCCCCTGCCGCGCACCTTCAGCTACCGCCATACCCCCGGGGACGGCCGGGAAGCCGTTCCCGGGGATCTGGCCGTGGTCCCGTTCGGCCGGCGGCGCGAGGTGGTCGGCCTGGTCACCGCGGCCCGGGAACTGCCTGTCGGGACCACCACGGTCGAGGGCGCGGCCCTGCGCGACGTGAAGCTGATCCTGCCGCCGGAATACAGCCTGGGGCCTCTGCGCTTGGAACTGGCCCGCTGGATGGCCGGGTACTACGCCCTGCCTCTGGGCGAGGTGGTGCCCCTGTTTCATCCCCCGGCACCCGGCACCAGGGCCCGGCCCCGCAAGAAGAAGGCCGAGCCCGCCTACCCCGATCTGGATCCGGCCGCCATCGAGCTGACCCCGGCCCAGGCCGCCCCCATCGCCAGATCCGATGCCCTGCTCGAACGGGGAGAGTTCGGCGCCCTGTTGTTGCACGGGGTCACCGGCAGCGGCAAGACCGAGGTGTATCTGGCGGTGATCGCCGCGGCGGTGGCTCGCGGCCGCGGGGCCATCTACCTGCTGCCGGAGATCGCGCTGACCCCCCAGACCCTGGCGCGGATAAAGCTCCGGTTCGGGGATCAGGTCGCCGCCATCCACAGCGGCCTGTCCGCCGGCGAACGGTGCCGGGTCCACGAGGGGGCCGCCAGGGGCGAGATCAAGGTGGTGGTGGGGCCGCGGTCGGCCCTGTTCGCGCCGGTGCGCGACCTGGGGGTGATCGTCGTGGACGAGGAACACGACTCGTCCTACAAGCAGGATGAGAAACCGCGCTACCACGCCCGGCACACGGCCCTGGTGCGGGGGCGCCTGGCCCGGGCGGTCGTGATCCTCGGTTCGGCCACCCCGGACCTGGAAACCATGGTCCGCGCCCGGGAGGGGCGTTACGCGCTGTTCGGGCTGCCCGAGCGCCAGGGCTGCGGTTTGCCGCCGGTGGAGGTGGTGGACATGCGGGGGACGGGGGTCCGTGAGGGATTCACCGACACCCTGCTGACGGCCATGGCCGCGGAACTGGAAAACCATCGCCAGGTGCTGTTGTTCTACAACCGCCGGGGGTTCGCCAGGGTGATGCAGTGCTCCCAGTGCGGCGAGACCTCCCTTTGCCCCAACTGCGACATCGCCGTGACCCTGCACCTGCGGCCCCGGCGCCTGCTGTGCCACTACTGCGGTCACACGGCCAGGGTGCCGGCAACCTGCCCGGCCTGCGGCGGGGACGCCTTTCTGCCCGCCGGCGGCGGCACCGAGAAGATCGAGCTCAACCTGCAGGCCCATTTCCCCGAGGCCCGCATCCTGCGCCTGGATCACGACACGACCCGCCGGCGCGGAAGCTACCGCAGGATCCTCACGGCGTTCGCCGGCCACAAGGCGGACATCCTGGTCGGCACCCAGATGGTGGCCAAGGGGCACCACTTCCCCGAGGTGGGCCTGGTAGGGGTTCTGGCCGCGGATGACGGCCTGGCCATGCCCGATTTCCGGGCCGCCGAGAGATCTTTCCAGTTGCTGACCCAGGTTGCCGGCAGGGCCGGCCGCACCGGACCGGGCAAGGTGATCTTCCAGACCTGGCGTCCCGAGGACCCGGTGATCCAGGCGGCGGCCGCCCACGATATGGAAAGGTTCCTGGAACTGGAACTGCCCGTGCGGAAAGCGCTGGGGTACCCCCCGTACCGCCGCCTGTTGCGGTTGGGGCTGCTGGGCCGCAGGCAAGGAGCGACCCTGGCCGCGGCGGAGGCCCTGGCCGGGGTTCTGCGTGACCAGCTCCAGGGACCAGCGGTCACCATCCTCGGTCCGGCGCCCGGGGTCTTCGAACGGCTTCAGGACCGTTACCGCTTCCAGATCCTGGTCAAGGGCGATCTGACTCTGCGCCAGAAGGCCTGGCTTGCCACCTGCCTCGCCGATCTCAAGGCCGCCTACAAGGGCCTGGAAGCCTACCTCGATGTCGATCCGGTCATGGTGTTCTGAGCCCTAACCCGCATTATTGAATCGCTTCGCGATCCCGCAAGGCGATGACATGAATGAGCTACTGCGGATGGTTAACAGCGCGCCAGAAAAGGCGTTCTCGGATTTGCTCGGTCAACGTACCGCACCGGGTACGCCTCCCTCGCAAATCCTTGCGAGCTCCTTTTCTGGCGTGCTGTTTCCTCATCCTCGCTACGCTCCTTCA
>JANTFX010000132.1 GCA_024763215.1 Candidatus Krumholzibacteriia bacterium
GCCGCGCCTACTACAAGGGCGAGCTCCTGCCCGGCCGCGAGGCCCTCGACCGCGCCGGCATTCCCGTGCCCGGCCTGGAGGCCCGCGACGGCCTGGCCACCATCAACGGCTCGAACCTGCTGACGGCCATGAGCGCTTTGCACCTGTACGACATGAACCGGCTGCTGAAGCAGGCCGAGATCACCTGTGCCATGTCCCTGGAGGCCCTGCTGGCCAACATGACGCCCTACACCTCGAAACTGCACGAGGTGCGCGGCTTCGCCGGCGCCGTCCGCAGCGCCGAGGCCATCCGCAAGTGCGTCGACGGCAGCGACCTGGTCACCGGGCGCATGACCACCAAGGTGCAGGACGCCTATTCCATGCGTTCGTCGCCCCAGGTGATCGGCGCGGCCCACGACGCGGTGCGCTGGGCCCGCAGCCAGGTCGAAACCGAGCTGAACGGCGTGGGCGACAACCCCATCTTCTTCCCCGAAGACGACCTGACCCTGACCGGGGCCAACTTCCAGGGCTCTCCCGTCTCGCTGCCCATGGATAACGCCGGGGCGGCCATGACCATGGTCTGCGTGCTGAGCGAACGCCGCCTGAACCGCCTGCTGAACCCGGCGTTGAGCGTGGGCCTGCCGGCGTTTTTGACCAAGGGCGCGGGCATGTTCAGCGGCCTGATGCTCAGCCAGTACACCGCCGACTCGCTCATCGTCGAGCAGCGCATCCTGTCGGCGCCGGCGTCGGTGCAGTCGATCCCCGCCGCGGCCGACCAGGAGGATTTCGTGTCCATGGGCATGAACACGGCCCTGAAGAACAAGCAGATCGTCGAGAACGCCTGTGGCGTGCTGGGCATCGAAATGATGGCCGCCGCCCAGGCCCTGGAGTTCCGCGACTTCACCAAGGGACGCGGCGTCATGAAGGCCCACGAGGTCGTCCGCCGCCACGTGGACTTCCTGGAGGTCGACCGCCCCCTGCACAACGACCACACCGCCATGATGGACCTGGTGCGCTCGTGCGAGGTTCTGGAGGAGGTCGAGAAGGAAGTGGGGCCGCTGGAGTAGGCCGCTTCTCAGGGCGTACGATACAGCGCCTTCAGGCTTCCCCAGGTGGTCTCCAGGTTTTCCACCGGAGAACAACCCGAGATGGTTTCCCAGCCCGTGACTTCGGAGACATAGGGGCCTTCGAATTCAGCATCGAGCTGGCCGGATATCTTGACCGTCACCTCCGTACCCGCCAGCTGTAAGAGATCTGCCGGGGGGTCGCTGATGAAGGCCAGGAATTGCCAGCATCCGTCCGGGCAGACGGTAATCCCCAGGCCCCAACCGAGATCGACCAGCTGGCCTTCCGCCACATACCCGTTGGCCAGGGATGCGTAGTCGAACTGGTAATAACCAGGCGGGAAATCCGTGTAGCCCGGCAGGTAGAAACGCTCGCCCGCCGCGTTTACCGCGTAAATCCGGTACATGTACGTGGTCATGGGACGGGCCGTACCATCGGTCAGCAGATAGCTCTGGGCACCGGAGGGAAACGGGGTCATGCCCCCGATTTGGACCACCGGCTGGTCACAATCCCCGATGGCATTGCGATCAACGACCCAGCCGACCCATTCGGCGGGCAAGGTACCCCCGATATCCAGATCCACCGAGATATTGATCGCGCTCCCGGTGCTCGACGCGGTCACCAGCACGTCGTATCGGGAGTGTCCCACTGTCCCATTTTGGTGGGACACCGAACCGATCAATGGGACACTTCACCTGGGACACCGGCCTGAAAAAGTATGGCCTGGCTTCGTATCTCATTTTCTGATAACAAATAAAGAAGACAGGGAGCAAATAATATTTCGGCATGGATTGTGCCTGATTGGTGGTGAACCGGATTGGGAAAGAGGAGCCCCAACATGTCGGAGGAGAACTCATGCCCATGAAAATGAAGCCGGGGAACTTCCGGTTTTTTGTCGGCCGACGCCCTCTTCCGGCTGCGGTGGTTGTTGTGGTGGGCCTGGTCGTGGCCATGGTCGGCAACGGGAAGCAGGCTGCTCTTGGCGAACCATGCAGACCTGAACCGCAAATGGCCAAACGCGAACTCCGGAGGCTGCCCACCCGCACCTTTGAATATGAACAGGACTGGGCCCTGTCCAGCAATGATGAATTATTTGGAGTTCTCAAAAGCGTGCAGCAGGCCCCGCAGGGGAACCTTATCGTCCATGACCAGCAACTGGGCCATGTGCTGGTGTTGTCGAAAACCGGGACCGTGAAGTTGAATTATTCAGCCCTGGGTGACGGGCCCGGCAAAGTCGTGTTCCTTTCCCAGGTGTTCCCAGGGCCGGGAGGAACCATCGGCCTTCTGCAGAGCTGGCCGGACCGCATAGAGATACTGGATGCGGAGGGGGTGCCGAAAACAACGCTGCATCTGCATCCGGTTGCCGCGGACGATGCCGTTGATCAACTCATGCTCATGCATGTTTCAACATACCAGGGCCGGTATTTCGGCGTCCTGGCCAGGATCCAGGACCTGGGCGCAGGAAAATCATGGAACCGATTGTCCATGGCGGCTCTGGGGCCGGATCTTGATCTTTCCGTTACCGAAGAAACCCATTGCCGGATTTTTCATATCGCCTCCCGGCCAGCAGAAATCGATGAGACTGCGGGATACTACCCTTTCGACAAATGGGTGGTGATCCCGGGGGGGAAGTTCGTCTATCCAGGCCGGAGGGACCAATACTCCCTGGTTGTGGCCGCACCTGATTCCACCGCGGGAACGGAGTTCATCCGGTCTGACCTCGGCACAATGAATAGATCCCCTGCGGAAATCGAGGCCTTCACTTCCCAGTTCAAGGCCACGCAAAACGGGAAGGACGTCCGGATTCGATTTCATCTGTTTCCGACCGCCGAGATGATACACCGGCTGGTGGCTCTGGACGGGAGCACGGTCGCCATCACCGGAGCCTTCCTGGGACCCGCAGGGAACGGGCACCTCTATGACATGGTTGATCTAAGCCACGGCACCTACCGGGAAATCCATTCCAATATCCGGTGGAATCCGGATTGTGACGACATGTTCGTGCTGGAAACCGGAAATGTGGTGGTCGTGGAAAACGGCAGGGCACATCTCCACGCTGCCGATGATGCCGGGTGCACAGACGTGCCCGTGTTGAGGTACTGGCGAGTGACCGGGGGGGACAGATGAAAAGCATGGGGAAATTTCGGATAGCATTGGGTGGGTTGGCCATCCTGATGCTGGTAAGAATCCCGGCAATTGCCGAGCCGGTCGCTTCAGGCCTGGATACCCAGGCAAAGGCAGGAAGCGAATGGGTACTTCAGGTGCAATATTCGCCCGACGCCAAAAATCAGGTCGAGTACATCCTGCCGTATCTGAACGCCATGGAAAAACAATATGAAGAGGACGGTCTGTCGGTGAAGGTATCAGAAAAAGAGGCGGACAGCACCGGGACTGGCCAACATGACCCAAGGGGAATTGTGCGGTTGTTTCGCTCCGACGGTAAAACGGCATACGAGGCTTCTTTTCAGGATCTGGATCTTTATTACTTGTTTGACGCCGTGCATCGACGGCTTGAAGGGCTCCCTACGCCGAACTATCAATCGCATGTCCTGTCCCTGTTGAGGAAAACCGTGGACAACGGCGAGAGCCTTTTCCTGAATCCCGAGGGGAAGGCGGTGTCCCTGCGGCAGATCGCCCAAGAGGAGACCGGCCCCCTGTTGTTCATCCCTCCCGGATGCACTCCCTGCATGTTGGCCAAATACGAAGAAAGAACCCGGTCCCTGTTCGCAGAGCACCCACGCATGGCCATTATCTCGCCCAACAACGGGTTCGACTTTGCCTCCTGGGGCTGGCAGGGAAACGGTTATCTATACGGTGAATGGCCCGGGGCCCTGGTGTTGAGCATGCGCAAGCAATCGGTGTATGGACCGGTGATCATGGTTGCAGGAGAGGGCCGGTTGAAGATGGAAGGACTCCTGGCAGCATGGAGGTCTACCCATGACTAGAATACCAGGGTATGCGCTGATTCTTCTGATCCTGTTCTCGTCTGTGTCTGCTCTTGGTACGGACCCCGGGGCCGGGTCCGGCGAAGTGGAATGCCGTCTGCTGTGCGAAGGAGCCGGATTCCTTGGCGACCCCACGGATGTGGAGTGGCGCCAGGGGACGGCCTATATCCTGGATGCCGAGGAAAAATGTGTCTGGCTCGTCGGCGAGGACGGGAAACACAGGAAGGCCAGCCTGAAGCACAAAGGGTGCGGGCTGAAAAGCCCCTGGGATCTGTTCATGGATAGCGCCGGCCGCCTGTACGTTACCGATGTCGGCACCAAGACCATCCATTCCTATGATTTCCGGAACAAAAAATGGGGATGCGTCAAGTTGGATCACAACCCCATCTATGGGGCGGCTGTCGGCAACAGCATTTTCTTCAACGGCGGCAAATCGGACGGAGGCCTGGCTGTTATCGAGTTGACCGGAGACGAGGGTACCCGCCATGGACTCGGTCAAAGAATAGACGTGGGTGACGGCCCAGCCTCTCTTGACTACAACGTCAACAGCATAACTCTGGCGGTGGATGATCAACATGTGGTTGTAGGATATATCTCGATCGCCCGCGTCCGGGTCTATCGACGCACCGGTGAACTGGTTTCGGATTTCACCCTGACCGGGGACATGATCGACCGGGTCCGGAAATACTACCTGGAGGACTCCTGCGAACAAGAACCGATAACCAGCGCGCTTCTCGTGGATGACATGCGCAAACGGGCCCAGCCGGGGCAATTCAATTATCCGGTATACATTGCGGACATGGTTTTACGCGGAGACAGTCTGTTCGTCCTGGCGGGGAATGTCATCTCGGAATACCGGCTGGACGGGACAAAAGCCACGACCTATCCAATTTCGGGTAAATTCGACGGGGAACGGGTCATTGTCCATGAATTCGCGGCGGCGGGAAATGATTTTATCGGACTCGATGCGCACCACTACAAGAAACTTTATCGGATCCGGATCAAAAAGTAGTGGGGGATCCGGAGAAAGGAAAAGAACCTTGAAAACATTCATTCTTGCGCTGGTTGCCGTGTGCGCCCTGGCGAGCACGGCCATGTCGGCAGGCCCGACCGGTGGCTGTTCGTGCACCGCGAAAGGCCTGTTGTCCTCCTGCTCGAAAGCGGGCCCTTGCCCCTGCACCTGCCATTGCAACCTGGTCAGCTGCTCATGCTCTTGCGGCGAGTATGAAATCCAGAATCCAGGTGGGGGCGATTAGCAGGCATGTCATGTCTCAACTCTTGGAAGGAGAGAATCTCGTGAAGAACCAATTTGTTTGTCTCATGGTGGTCTTGTTGTTGGTCCTGGCCTCCTGGGCAAATGCCACCGATAAGGGGGAGGGTGAAGACGGCTGCAGCCAGTCCTGCTGGGGTGGGGCGACACATTGCAGCGCTTCCGGTCCATCACCCTGCACCTGTTATTGCAGTGGGTTCCTGGGTTTTTCCGCCAATTGTTCTTGTGGTGGTGTGGAAATCCAGAATCCCGGCAATGGTCAATAAGTCCCAACGGAGGGGATCAATGGGGAATGGAGTCCCCCCTTGGCATTGTGCATCCTTCCCCGGATGTAATTTGAAACCAACAGGGAAGGCCGATCTTCCCTGCTGGTGAATCTGGCCGCCGGGACCCCCCGGCGGCCTTCTTCTTTATTAGGGATCCAACTCCTCGAACACCCCCGCGCCGCGGTTCTTGCGCACGTTGTCCCACCGGAAGCAGCGGCCGTTCATGGCGATGTAAACCCCGTGGGGCAGGCTTTGCACGAAGGCCAGGGCGCTGCCCAGGTTGAACAGGCCGTCGCTGCTGCCGAAGGCGTAGGGGATCATGGCCCCGGTCAGCACGATGGTCTTGTCGGTGATGCCCTCGCCCAGCAGGCGGGCGGTCACCTCCATGGTGTCGGTGCCGTGGGTGATCAGGATGCGCTCGCGCGGGCACTTGCGGCACTGCGTGGCGATGACCCCGCGGTCCTCGTCGTCCATCTCCAGGCTGTCGACCATCATCAGGGTGCGCACCTCGACGGGCGCCAGGCAGCGGCCCAGCTTCAGCACCTCGTGCAGATGCGTGTCCTTGAAGTACAGCGAGCCGTCGCGTTCGTTGTACTCCTTGTCGAAGGTGCCGCCGGTCACGAAGATGCGGATGGGTTCGGTCATGATCTGCTTGTCCTCCTACAACAACCCCCGCAGCCTGCCCAGGTCTGCGGGGCTGCCCATGGCCAGCAGGATGTCGTCGCCGGTAAAGACGTAACCGGCATCGGGGGTCCTGCCCGTCGCCCCGGCGCGCGCGCCGATCTGTTGCTTGATCAGCAGCACCGTCACGCCGTAGGTGTTGCGCAGGTCCAGTTCGGCGCAACTGCGGCCCACGAACGCCGAGGGT
>JANTFX010000133.1 GCA_024763215.1 Candidatus Krumholzibacteriia bacterium
ATGTAAAGGGTTTCATAAAATCCGGACAGTGTCAAGGTTGAATTTGACAAAAACCTAATGATGCGGTAAGCCTTTCCTTGCATTCGCTTGTTATCAGGCCATGAAACCGTTTCCACCCCGGGGAGCTTCAGCCTTGCCCCACCGCGAATCATCTCCAGGCAACCTCCAGCAAGGCGAAGCCTCAGCCGCAGGCCTCCTTACCCGAAGCTATGCCAAAGGAGAAACCTACACCGCCCTGGTACGGCCCGATGGCACGGGATTCTCCTCATATGACCCGGGAGATGCGCCCTGGACGCTGACGTCTTGGACCCCGGCAGAAAGACCGGAAAGGCAAGGCCTGCTGTTTTTTATCCGCGACCTGGATGACCGCCGCTTCTGGACCCTGGGGGGCGATCCGTATGCACGGACCGCAACCGCCTTTGCGGACCGGATCGTCATCGAGGATCGGCAGGAAGATCTGAGCAGCACCCTGGAGATCAGCCTGCTTCCCGACCACCCGGTGGAAATGCGGCGGTTGACACTGGAGAACACCTCCAGCCGGACCCGTCGCCTGGATGTCACCAGCCTGGCCGAAATCGTCCACAACCACCCCGCGGCGCATCAGGCGCATCCCGTATTTTCCCGGCTCTTCCTCCAGACCGAATTCGATCCCGGCCACAACGCCCTTCTAGTCCGGCGCCGGCCCCGCGGCCACCACGAATCCCATCCCGCGCTGGTGCATTCCCTGGCCGGCCCGCGGCGGAAGGATCTGGAATTCGAAACCGACCGTGCCCTCTTCTTCGGCAGGGGACGCCACTGGTCCCGGCCCGCGGCCCTGGCCGCCGCCGTTCATCTCGGCGGCACCGTGGGCAACGTCCTGGATCCCGTCGTTTCCCTGCGGGTTCCTGCCGAACTTGAACCCGGCCGGGACCTCACCTTGGTTTTCCTGCTGGGGATCATGGAGGATATCAGGGACCTGCCCCGAGTGGCCGCGGGCCCCGCCAAGCCTTTGCCCGGCTGCACCGGTCAAGTTCGCGCCGCGGGAAACACCGGCGACCTTGAATCCGGATGGGGCAGGGAACGAGCGGTGGTCCGGTCCATGGCCATGGAGGAATCGCCGGACGAATCCCCCGAACCCCTGGATTCTGAAGACCCCCCGGAACTCGAATTCTTCAACGGGTACGGAGGTTTCAGCGACCGGGGGCGGGAATATGTCATCAAGGTACGGGAATCCCGGCCCGGAATCCTCGATCTGCCACCCCGGCCCTGGATCAACGTGATGGCCAACGACGCCTTCGGCTGCCTGGTCAGCGAAACGGGCGCGGGATGCGCCTGGGCGGGCAACAGCCGGCTCCACCGGATTACTCCCTGGTTCAACGACCCGGTCGGCGACCCCTTCGGCGAGGCCCTATACCTGCGGGACGACGACACCGGATCCTTCTTTTCATGCTTCTGCGGCCCGACGCCCGCAGGGGGCGCCTACACCGTGGCTCACGGCCACGGTTACAGCAGGTTCCACCGCGGGCAGGATTGCTCCGGACTCGAGGTGGAAACCCTGGTCTGCGTGCCACCCGAGGATCCGGTACGCCTGACCCGCGTCCGCATAACCAACCACGCCCCCACGCCGCGCCGGTTGTCCCTGTTCTCCTATCACCAACTGGTGCTGGGAGGATATCCCGGGGAGGAAGGCTCGGCCGTTGCCGTCCGCGCCGGTTGCGGCGGCAAGGGACTGGTTGCCGGGAACTCCGCCGCGGGACCTTTCGCCGGACGCGCCGCCTTCGCCGCCGTGGTTCCCGACCACCCCGTGCGCCGGATCATCACCGGTACGGACAGGGAAGGGTTTTTGGGCCCGGCCCTCGACCCCGCGCATCCGGCCGCCCTGGAGCGCCCGGACCTGAACGGCCACCGGGGACAGGAACACGACCCCTGCTTCGCCCTCCAGGCCGGCCTCGACCTCGGTCCCGGCGACACAGCCGACGTCTGGCTTCTGCTGGGTGAAGAACAGAACCCCGACCGGGCCGAGACTCTGTTCCGGAGGCTGGAGGAACCGGGCGCCTGCGCCGAGGCGGCCCAGGCCGCCCGGGAATTCTGGCACCAGGGCCTGGGCAGGTTGCAGGTCAAAACGGCATCGCCGGCACTGGACCTGATGGTCAACGGGTGGCTCGGCTACCAGACGCTTTCGTGCCGAATCAGCGGTCGGTCGGCCTTCTACCAGTCCGGTGGCGCTTTCGGCTTCCGCGACCAGCTCCAGGACTCCCTGGCCCTGCTACCCCTGTGGCCCGAACTGGTGCGTCGGCAGATCCTCCTGCACGCCGCCCACCAGTTCCCCGCTGGTGACGTCCTGCACTGGTGGCACCCACCCCACGACGCGGGCATCCGCACCCGGTTCGTCGACGACCTGCTCTGGTTGCCCCATGCCGTCCTGGAATACATCCGGCACACCGGAGAGGACGACATCCTCGAAGAAACGACACCCTACATCACCGCCCCTCGGCTGGAGCAAGGCCAGGATGAGGTCTTCGTCCATCCTCGCCCGGCCGGACGCAAAGACACCGTCTTTTCCCATTGCTGCGCCGCCCTGGACCGGTCCCTGGCCACCGGCGCCCACGGCCTGCCGCTGTTCGGCACCGGGGACTGGAACGACGGGATGAACCGGGTGGGCCGCGAAGGACGCGGGGAAAGCGTCTGGATGGCGTTTTTCCTCATCCCGATCCTTGAGGGGTTCGCCGCGCTTTGCCGCGGGCGGGGAATGGACGAGCGCGCCGAAACCTATGCCGGGCACCGGGACGACCTGGTGCGGGCGGCCAACGAAGCCGGCTGGGACGGCCGGTGGTACCGGCGCGGCTATTACGACGACGGTTCCCCGCTGGGCAGCGCCGAAAACCGGGAATGCCGGATTGACGCCCTGGTGCAGGCCTGGTCGGTGCTTTCGGGCGCCGCGCCCCCGGAGCGGGCGGCGTCCGCCATGGAGGCCCTCCAGGAAAAACTCATCGACAGGGAAGGGCGGCTGATCCGCCTGTTGACTCCTCCTTTCCAGGATTCGGCGCATGATCCCGGCTACATCAAGGGCTACGTGGCGGGGGTCAGGGAGAACGGCGGGCAATACACCCACGCCGCCCTGTGGGTCATCAAGGCCCTGGCCGCCTTGGGCCGCCGGAACCAGGCCGCCGATCTCCTGGATATGATCAACCCCGTCAATCACGCCCGGAACCGCGACGAGGTGGCCATCTACCAGGTCGAGCCCTACGTCGTAGCGGCCGACGTCTACAGCGCCGCACCCCATGTGGGCAAGGGCGGCTGGTCCTGGTACACCGGATCCTCGGGCTGGATGCTGCGCACGGCCGTGGAGTCGATCCTCGGATTCCGGCGTGAAAAGGACTCCTTGGTCCTGGCCCCCTGCATTCCCGATTCCTGGCCCGGCTTCTCCCTGGAATGGGAGGTACCCGGCGGCTCCGGAACCAGGTATGCGATCTCGGTGGACAATTCCGGCGGCTCCGGGGAGGGCGTCGTCAGCGCCGTTTTGGACGGAAAGCCGATCCCTGCTTCCGGTGGCTGTGCAAGCTGGCCCCTGGCATTCGACGGCCAGCGCCACGATGTGCGGGCCACCCTGGGCCCTATGCCCGGGGGCCGGGCATGACCCGTTTCCCGGATAACTTCCTGTGGGGGGCGGCTACCTCCGCCTTCCAGATCGAAGGCTCGCCCCTGGCCGACGGAGCCGGTCCCAGCAACTGGTACCGCTTTACCCATGAACCAGGCCGCGTCACCGACGACGAAACCGCCGACACCGCCTGCGACCACTACCGTCTGTGGCGCTCCGACGTTGCGCTGATGCGGCAGCTTGGCCTGCAGGCCTACCGGTTCAGCATCTCCTGGAGCCGGATCCTGCCCGCCGGCACAGGTAAGGTCAATCCGGCCGGCCTGGCCTTCTACGACCGGCTGGTCGATGCCTTGCTGGCCGCGGGGATAAGGCCCGCACCCACGCTCTATCACTGGGACCTGCCTGCGGCTCTCGAGGACCGGGGCGGGTGGTGTAACCGGGATTGCGCCGATTGGTTCGGGGAGTACGCCGGAATCATCTTCGAGGCCCTCGGCGACAGGGTGGATCTCTGGTTCACCCACAATGAGCCCTGGGTGGTGGTCGATGCCGGCCATGTCCAGGGGCAGCATCCGCCGGGGTTGCGGGATCTCCGGGCGGCGGCCCTGGCCGCGCACAATCTTCTGCGCGGTCACGGCATCGCCGTCCAGCGGCTGCGGGCCACAGGCAAAGGCCAAATCGGGATCGTGGTCAACCAGGAGCCCAAGGATACCGCGAGCGACGATCCGGACGACCGACGGGCGACTCGCCTCGCCGACGCCTACATGAACAGGCAATTCCTCGATCCGGTCTTGCTGGGATCCTATCCCGGTGATCTAGCGGAGATTTACGGCGACCGCTGGGACGATTTTCCCGCCGGCGATATGGAGGTAATTTCCACCCCTATCGATTTCGTGGGGCTGAACTACTACACCCGTTCGGTCAACCGTTACGACCCCGATCCGGCGACCGCGCCCTTTCACGTGGCCCAGGTCCGGCAACCCGGTGCCCTCTATACAACCATGGACTGGGAGGTCCGCCCCGCGAGCCTGACCGCCATGCTGCTGACCATCAGGAAACGCTACGGGAATATCCCCCTGTACATCACCGAGAACGGGGCGGCCTTCCGTGATCCGGAACCCGATACCCACGGGAGGGTGGCCGATACGGACCGTTGCGATTATTTCCGCGGACATCTGTCGGCTCTGGCCGCGGCGATGGACGCCGGCGTGGATGTCCGGGGGTACTTCGCCTGGTCCCTGCTGGACAACTTCGAATGGACCTTCGGTTACGCGAAGACCTTCGGCCTGGTGGCTGTCGATTCCGCCACCGGCGCTCGCTTTCCCAAGGATAGCGCCCGGTTCTACCGGAACGTGATCCGGAGCAGGGGCGCCGGCATCTGACCTCCGTCCGGTCCGGGCAGGATCACTTCATGGCCGCCCAGACCACCGTGGCCGGCAACGACCGGATAATGACCCGGCCTTGCCCATCCCTGGCGACGGTGCCGCTCTTACCGGCGGGTTCCAGACCCGTGGCGGGAGGGTCCAGAAGCAGCCCGCCCGCAGGCACGGCGATTCCCCCGGCGACGTGCATTTCCAGGCCATCGGACCGGGGGACCAGAGTGTAGGAGAGCGGGCCGTAAGGCGTAGGCAGCGATCCTACTCTGATCCCCGGACCTGCAACCCAGGCGCGGGGCACCCCTGCGGCCAGAACCAGGGCTGGTCCTCCCGGCTCCTCGTCCCGCAGTTCATAAGCCAACATGTCCAGACCGCTGCGGATGAAATCCGATCCCACCCAGGTATGGGGCATGTCTCCGATGAACCGGGCCTTCAGCGTGTCGTTGACCACGACCTCCGGCCACTGGCGCCAACCGGGAGGCGAGCGGTGCGCCATGAAGAAGTCCAGCAGTTCCCGTGCCCGCTCCCTCCACCCCAGCCTCACGGCGCTCCCGATGGTCCGCACCTCGTAGGGAGTGAAGGCATCCCAGGGTTCGCCGTCGCGCCGTGCCGAAAAGAATTCCCAATACCGGGAAAAGGTCCGCTGCAGGGCCCGGCCCGGCAACAGGGTCCCGGCCGCGGCGGGATCCAGGGCGATGGTTGTCGACGTCGCGTCGAAATCCCCCAGGTCGGCGCAACCGGGCACGTAATCGATGCCATGACGCGCCATGGCGGCGGTGATCGAACCGTGCAGGTCGGCGGCGAAGGTGTCGCGCAAGGCGGCGAACCGGCGGTGATCCGAGGCCGCCGTTCCTCCTACCACTTCCGGCCACCGTTTCGCGGCCAGGGCGGCATCCTTGAAGCCGCGCAGGGCCCAAAAATCGTCCCAGTAGGAATGCATGGGCTTGGCGGCGTAACCTTCGTGGCTGATCGAAGGCGGCAGGATGCCGAAAAATTCCCGCTTGTCGGGTACCCGGAAGGCCTCGGTCCTGCGGGTTGCGATGAGACCTTCCAGGTAACCAACCCCCGCCTTGATCCGCGGCCACATGGCGGCCAGCACCCCGGTGTCCCCGGTGTAGCGGCAGTACTGGACCACCAGGTGGATGAACTCACCGGTGGAATCGTGTTCCGGGACCGGGTCGGCGCCACGCCGGTCCACCACGCACGGAATCTTGCCGTCGGGGTACTGGTAATCCGCGTACCAGTCGATGAAGTCCCGCACCTCGTCGAAGTG
>JANTFX010000134.1 GCA_024763215.1 Candidatus Krumholzibacteriia bacterium
ATCTCCGGCTGGATCACCTCGTCGTCCAACCTCGGGAACAGGATCTCCGGCTTGCCCAGGTGGCGTCCGGCGGGGATGCGATCGGTGCCCTCGTCCCAGCCGCCGTGCCACAGGTCGGTCTGCATGCCCAGCCACCCCCACACCTTCTCCATGGCGAACGGCACCACCGGCGCCAGCATGACCACGAGCTTGGCGATGATCTGGATGCTGACGGCCAGGCTGTGGCCGCAACGGTCCAGATCGGTCTTGCGGGTCTTGAAGGGCGCCGACTCGTCGAAGTAGCGGTTGCCCACCTGGCCGGCGTGGAAGCAGGCCTCCATGGCGGCCTTGATCTCGAAGCGCTCCAGATGTTCGGCCCAGGCCTGCAGGTCGGCTTCGACATCCGCGAGGGCCTGCTTGTCGAGGTCGGTCATCAGGTCCGGCGTCCACTGGGGCAGCACGCCTGCGAAGTACTTGTGGATGAAGGTGAAGATGCGGTTGATGAGGTTGCCGAAGTTGTTGCCCAGCTCGTTGTTGTTGCGTGCCTGGAAACCTTCCCAGGTGAAGTTCATGTCGCGGGTCTCGGGCAGGTTGCGGGCCAGGGTGTAGCGCAGGGGGTCGGGGCTGAACCTGTCCAGGTATTCGGGCAGCCAGACGGCGAAGCCGCGGCTGGTCGAGAGCTTCTGGCCCTCGAGGTTCAAGAACTCGTTGGCCGGCACGTTGTCCGGCAGCACGTAGTCCTCGCTGTGGGCCATGAGCATGGCCGGGAACATCACCGCGTGGAAGAACACGTTGTCCTTGCCGATGAAGTGGATCAGCCGGGTCTCGTCGTCCTGCCACCACTTGCGCCACGCCTCGGGCTCACCCTTATCGGCGGCCCACTCCCTGGTGGCGGAGATATAGCCTATTGGCGCCTCGAACCACACGTAGAACACCTTGCCCTCGTGGTCGGGCAGGGGTACGGGCACGCCCCAGTTCAGGTCGCGGGTGACGGCGCGGTCGTTCAGGCCTTCCTTGAACCAGCCGCGGCAGTACTGCTTGACGTTGTCCTTCCACTCCGGGTGTGCGTCGATCATGGCGCTCAGCCGTTCCTGGAATTTGCCCAGGGGCAGGAACCAGTGGGTGGTCTCGCGTAGTGTCAGGGGGCTGCCATCCTGCACGTTGCGCGGATCGATCAGCTCGGTGGGATCCAGGGTCGAGCCGCAGGCCTCGCACTGGTCCCCGCGGGCCCCTTCGGCGCCGCACTTGGGGCAGGTGCCCTCGATGTACCTGTCGGCCAGGAAACGCTGCTGGCTGGGGCTGTAGAACTGCTCGGTGGTCTTCTGGACGAACACGCCCTGCTCGAACAGGTCCAGGAAGAAGGCCTGGCTGGTCTCGGCGTGGATGTCCCGGCTGGTCTGGCTGAAGTTGTCGAAGCTCATGCCGAAGCGCGCGAAGCTGTCCTTGATCGAGGCGTGGTTGCGGTCCACCAGCTCCTTGGGCGTGATGCCCAGCTTCTCGGCGGTCAGGGTGATGGGCACGCCGTACTCGTCCGAACCGCAGATGTACAGCACCTCGCGTCCGCGCAGCCGCAGGTAGCGGGCGTAGATGTCCGCCGGCAGGTAGGCCCCCGCCAGATGGCCCAGGTGGATCTCGCCGTTGGCGTAGGGCAGGGCGCTGGTGATCAGGGTGCGCTTGAACTTGCGGTCGTTCACGAGGGGCCTCCGGGGCACGGGAAAGTGGCGGTGAGCGTACGGACACCCAATGTAATCCCCTGCGGGGGACAGTTCAATGGCCCTGTGTGCGGATCGATACCACGGGGCTGATGGGGGAATGGTGCGGTTTCAGGGCAGCGTTGCCCTGAAGTGTGATGATTCCTCATGTGGGGGGAGGCTACAGCAGGTCTTCCAGCGGGGGCAGGGCCTCGGTGCCGTAGACATGCTCATCCAGCCACGCGTCCGCGTCGACGCCGGTAACCTCACCGATGACCGCGACCAGGTTGGCCCGGGTAAGCGGCCGCCCCCGGTGCCGGTCGTAGAGCACGCGCAGGACCTGGTCCAGAGGGCGCATCATACCCGATTCGGTAGCCAGCCACCTGTCCAGGGCCATGCTCGCGGCGACCCCGCCCGCATAGGCGAAGCGGACCTGGTCCGGATCGGCCATGACCTGCGAGGCGGCCCTGGCCACGGACATGCGGCCCAGCAGGGCGCTGGCCGCGTAGTTGCGCTGCAGCCGGTCCCGCAGCACCTGGCGGGAGTGGGAAGGGGTCCACACCCCGCCGGCGGTGAGCATGCGGGCGGCAAACCAGGTGGTCATGCCCTCGGTGAACCACAGGGTCTGCGGATCGACCTGGGGGATGGCCTCGCCCAGCCAGCCGTGGAACATCTCGTGGGCGATGACGCTGGCGGCGTTTTCCCGCAGCTGGGCGGCCGTGGTGGCCGCCTCGAGCATGACCAGCACCGAGCTGCCGGTGTGCAGCCCGTAGGCATCGAAGCCGCCGCCGGCGGTCACGTCGTTGGCCGCCAGCAGGACGGTGATCTGGTCGGTGGGCGCATTGCCGAAGAAGGCGATCTCGGTGCGGGCGATGCGGGCCACCAGATCCTGAGCCTGATCCAGGGTGAAGGCCCAGCGGCGGTCGGTCGCCAGCTGGATGACCGTGCCGCGGGCCGAGGTGACGGCGGTGGCCAGGTCGCCGCAGACCAGCAGGGAGTTGTTCATGTCCTGCAGGTCGCGGGGGTGGAACAGCAGGTTGGTCGGCACCGGGACGGCGGTCGGCGCATGTGAAGATGGGGCTCCGGCCGCAGGGCCGCCGGGGGCGGGGAGGTAGCCCATGCCGGGTGCCAGATCCGCATCGGAAACCGCCGCGAGGTTGGTCGGGGCCCCGGGGACGAGGGCCGGCCAGGGGGCCATGAAGGTCAGGTCCAGGGGGTTGAAGATGGCCAGGGCCAGGGAGGAAGTGTCCATGTTCCGCGGTTGCAGGAAGATCTGGTAACCGGCCGCCCGGACGCCGCCGTTGACCGGGGCGGTGATGTGCTTGCGGATGTCGGTTTCCAGCCCCGAGGCGGCCTGCAGGCTGACCTGATAGCTGATGCCGATGCGCCGGGCGCCCTCGGTGGCCAGGCGCCAGCCGTCGTTTCTGCGCACCACGGCAAGCTCACCCGCGGATTCCCCGGCCTCGGTCAGGGCGCGGGCCTGCACGCCAAGGATTCTGGCCCCGCTGCCCCGGGCAACGAAGGCGCCGTCGGGCAATGCCAGATCCAGCGAACCTGGCAGATCGCCCTCGGCGATCATGGTGACGCCCAGCCTCCCGGCCGGGGCCTCGGCCAGGTCCAGTTCGTAGGTCAGGGCGCCGGCGTCAAGGCCGGGGGCCGGCGCATGCCGCGCGACCAGGAACACCGCCAAGGGCACCAGGGCCAACAGGCCCATCAGGGGCCAGTTGGTGGTATGACGGACGGGCGCGGGTGAGCCCCCCCGGCGCGTCTTGTAGCGTTGCAATGCCGATCGCGAAGAATGAAACATGCCGCTCAGGGTGAGCAACGGGTGTGCCATTGTGCTATCTTGTGGCCCGGAAACCGATAATCAGGAGAAAGGACGGGATGTGGACCTGGGGATCAAGGGCAGAACGGCCCTGGTTTGCGCGGCCTCGCGGGGCTTCGGCAAGGCGGTGGCCATGCAGCTGGCGTCCGAGGGCGTCCATGTGGCCATGTGCGCCCGGGGCGCCGCTGACCTGGAAAAGGCCGCCGCGCAGGTGCGCCGGGCGGCACAAGCTGCCGGGCACCCGGACATTCAGGTGCTGGCCCGCAGCGTGGATGTCACCGCCGAGGAGGCCATGGCCGATTTCGTGACGGCCGTCGAACGTGACCTGGGGCCGGTGGGCATGGCTTTGGTCAACGCCGGCGGGCCGCCGGCCGGCCGCTTTTTCGAGCTCGAGGGCGAGGCCTGGGACGCGGCCTACCGCCTGAACCTGGCCAGCGCCGCGGCCCTGTGCCGCCGGGTGCTTCCGGGCATGATGGAGCGCGGTTGGGGCCGTATCGTGCAGATCACCTCGGTGAGCGTGCGGCAGCCCGTGGAGAACCTGGTGCTGTCCAGCGTGATCCGCCCCGCGGCCCATGCCCTGGTGCGCTGCCTGGCCGACGAAGCGGCCCCCCGGGGGGTGACGGTCAACTCGGTGGCCCCGGGTTTCCATGCCACCAGCGCAGTGGAGCGTTTGATTGATCGTAAGATCCGGGACGAGGGTTGCACCCGGGAGGATGTGCTGGCGGGGTGGACAAAGGAAATTCCCATGCGTAGACTGGGTAAACCGGAGGAACTGGCTGCCCTGGTTGTGTTTTTAATGTCCGAGGCCGCCGGTTACATCACCGGACAGTGTCTGACCGCCGACGGCGGCTGGGTGCGCGGAACGTTCTGAGCCGCGGCCTTGACACCAGGTTTTGGCGATATATCTTGTCGTCAATGAACTGCGCAGATCGATAAGTCTGCCCCTGCAGGGTGACCGGACTGCGAAACTTGCCCGAAAGGCCCTGCATGCTGAAGTTCTTGCTGTTTTTCGTGGTTTATCTGGTGGTGGTGAACTTCGTGTTCCCCAAGCTGGGTCTCAAACCGGGTTGAAGCACCGATTCCTGCTCGATCGGGGATCGGGACAAGCACGAGAAATGAACCGAGGGCCCTGCCCTCTATCCCAGGAGGTGGACTCGTGCCCATGTACGAGTTTTCCTGCCGGAAATGCGGCCATCAGTTCGAGGATCTGGTGAGCCTGGCCGAGGTCGAAGCCGGCGAAGTGGAGTGCCCCGCCTGCGGCAGCAAGGATGTCGAGCGCGGATTTTCCACGTTCGCCACCAACGGCGGCGATTCCTTCGGCGGGGGCTATACCTCGTCCGGGTGTGGCTCGGGTGGGTTCACCTGAGCGAGTTGAGCTTGGCGCGGCCGGAGGCCGCGCCTTTTTTTTTGCGAGGTGTCAGAGCAACCCCGCCTTGCGGGCCAGGGCCTCGCACTTGTCCGCCAGGTTCCCGTACTCGGTCAGGTGGGGCGCCAGGGCGGTGATGCGGCGGCCCACGGGGATGGCCTCGACGATCCGGTTGGTGTTGACCAGCAGTCTGAATTGCTCCCGCATCAACAAGACCTGGGACCGCCCGCAATGCTCCTGCGCCCGCTCCAGCACCGCCTGGGCCTCGGACCAACGTTCCTGTTTCATCAACAGCTGCAGATAGCCCGTCCAGCCGAAGATCCAGTCGGGCGCTTCGGCGGTGGCGCTTTCCAGGACGGCCATGGCTTCCTGTGGGCGTTCGTCCTCGTCGTACAGCTTGGCCAGGATGGTGCGGGCGCGGCTGATGACCGGACCCCCGCCGCCCCGGGCATCCAGCTTTTCCAGCACCGGAAACGCCTGGCGGCCCAGGCCTTCCTGGATCAGGACGTACGCCAGTTCCAGGGCGGCCTTGGGATCATCCGGGTTCGCGGCGGCCTTCTTGCGGACCAGCCGGCCGTAGAACTCGTTGCGTCGGTCGTTGGCGGCCTCTCCCTTGACGTAGCCGTAGTGGTGGATGGGCACATCCAGACGCCTGACCTGCAGGCCCAGGCGGGCGATGGCCGGAGCCAGGTCCTCGTGCACGCAACCCTCGTACCGCAGGCCCGGCAGGGCGGGCAGGAAGCGGTGCTGGTCGGCGATGAAGAACCCCGTGTGACCCTTTTCCAGCTCGGGGTAGCGACCGCAAACCGGCTGCCATTCCTGGTGCTGGGACTGGTCGTAGTAGTTCCACTGGGGCAGCAGATAGGTGTGGCCCGTGCCGGCGGCGGCGGCGCGCACACGCGCGAAATCCTGCGGGGCGATGCGCTCGTCGATGTCCAGGGCGATGATCCAGTCGCCTCCGGCCGCCTCCAGCGAGGCGTTGCGCGCGGCGGCGAAGTCGTCGCACCAGGGGAAGGTCTCCACCCGTGCCCCGGCCTCGCGGGCCAGTTCGGGGGTGCCGTCGTCCGAGCCGGTGTCCAGCACAACCATCTCGTCGGCCAGATCCTTGTGATGGTGCAGGAACTCCCGGATCTCGTCGGCTTCGTTCCTGG
>JANTFX010000135.1 GCA_024763215.1 Candidatus Krumholzibacteriia bacterium
CCCCTCAGGGCCAGACACACAACCCGGCCAACCTCTCTCTTCCTCTCTCCCCCACAGCGATCCGGTACCCACCAAAACCACAGCCGCAACTCTTTGCAAAACAAACACATAAAAACACCCCCATCCTCACTGGATGGGGGCCGCTGTCAACTTCTCTGGCCTTGGGTTACGGGCAAAAAAAATTGGCTCCTCGGGTAGGACTTGAACCTACAACCCTGCGGTTAACAGCCGCATGCTCTACCATTGAGCTACCGAGGAACCATATTCGAGCTTTTGACCAGCCCCAGTCGGTTCACATCACAGGTCGGCCCTGGACCGCCGGACTTGAGCGGAACGGCAATATACGCTCCCGGGTCCTGGCCGTCAAGGAAGAGCCGGGGCCCTCATGCGATGGTCAGCCCTCCGGTTCATCCGGCAGCTGGGCCCCGTGCCATACGGCGACAATCCAAACTGTTTTACCAATGACCCGATAGAAAAATCGATAAGGTCGGACGATGACCTCCCGGTGCGGCAAATCAGGAAACTCCGGGATGGCTCGTCCTGAATCCGGAAATTCCTCCAACCGCCTCAATACCAGTTCGGCCTTCTCGCGGAACAGACAGGCCGCCTCCGGTCGATCCTGGCGAATGTACTCCAGCCCCTCCAGAAACCGTGTCCGGGCCGACGGAGTGAATCGAACCTTCACTGATCGTCTTTTGCCAACAGGGCGTCGGCCTCTTTCATCACGCTGGACAGGGAATAACCCTCGCCAAGGGTGATTTCCTTTTCACCGACGGCCAGGAGCTTCAGCAATTCCCGCTCATGTTCCGATTTCTCATAAGCATCGATGCTTTGAATGACGGCGATAGCCCGCCCTCTCTGGGTGACAACCAGAGGATCCTGTGAATCTTGGAGTTTCTTCATGACCGCTGCAGCATCTTGGCGCAGGTCAGTCACAGGGATGATGGCAGGGATTTTCATATTAGCATACCTCCAGTGGTACATTTAATTGTACTACTAAACGTATTCTTATGCAACCCAGATTTATGTAACAGCCATTTGATCCCTCTGAAGTCATCTATTCGAGTATCCTCTCGATATCCTGGGCACAATTCAGAATCCTAACAACCTGGACAGGCTCGGCATCTGCCAGATAAACCACCAGATACGAGTAGACGGGGAAAAATCTGACTGGGCGCGTTGTTAGGTCCGCACGAAAGTGACCAATTTCGGGGTTGCCCGCCAAGAGCTGGAAAACCGCGGCAAATCGATCGAGTACCTTCAGCGCCGTATCCGGGCTATCAGCTGCGATATATTCCAGGATTCCCTTCAAGTCGGAGCGGGCTTCAGGAACCAGAGCATATCCTGCCATACCTGTGCGATTATCTTTTCAGAAGCCGTCTGCGCAGTTCTTCCACAACCTCGGGCCCTTCGAGCAGGTCTTTTTCCGTGGCCTGGTCCACACCCTTCTGAATTTCTCCGCGCAAGGCCTGCAAGCGGGCTTCCAGGATCCGATCCCTCTCTTTCAGCAGGCGCAACCCTTCCCGCACGACCTCGCTGGCCGAGGCGTAATCCCCTGACCCGACTTTGCCTTTCACGAATTCCTCCAGTTCCCTTCCCACCGACACATTCATCTCCGGGCACCTCCTTTATGGATGGGATGCCCCATTATATCATTTATAGCTAATTATTGTCAATTACCGACATCAGCAACATCATCCCCGCCCCCTCATTCCGCCATCCCCACCAGCACCCGCATCCCCGCCTCCTGCGCCCCCGGCCCCACCGGCCAGGCCGCCAGCATCCGCAGGTTCTGAAACCGGCCCAGCACGGGCAAGCCCAGCCGCCGCTGGAAACCCGCCGCCACCGACCCCAGAGGACCACCGCCGTCGGTCCAGCCGCCTTCCAGGGCGATCACCGGCTGCAGGCGCATCCCGGCCAGCACGGGGAAACGCACCGCGCGCAGCAGGTCAGCCGCAAGATCCGTCTCCACCTGCGCGGTCAACCCCTGGTCACCGCGCAGCCTCCCCGCCGGCCAGCCGCCCAGGCTGCCCCAGCCTCCCAGCCACACCTGATCCTGCACCGGAGCCGTCCGGGTCCAGCGCACCCCCCCGGCGGACAGACGCCAGGCGTTGCCTCCTGCGTCCTGCCCCTTCCAGCCCACTTCGGCCTGCAGACGCCAACGGTCCGGCCGGCCGGTGTACGACCACGACCCTGCCTCGGTCCGCCAGCGCCAGCCGCGGCCAATTCCTTGCAGCCCCAAACCCAAAGTGTGGCCCTCCACCGCCTCCGCCGCCATCAGGGCCCCAGGCGACGGATCCTGGCCCCCCAGGTTCCAGTCCGTGGCCTGGTCCAGGGACCGGTGCCGGAACACCCCGGCCCGGACCTCGATCCGCAAGCCGGTACCCAGCCGGCACAACACCACCGCGTGCGCGGCATCTTCCCGGACGAAGGAGCGGGGATCGGCCCCGTACAGCAGTGCCGAGATATCCCGCAACGGGCGATCGGCCGCCACGAAGGGCCGCGCCTGCGACCATGCCGCCAACTGCCAACCCCAGCGGCGATGGCCTACCGCCTCCCGGCCCACCTCGACCTTGCCGACTCCCCGACCCTCGGCCAGGCCCCAACCGGCCCACAGGCGCGCCGACGGCGCCGGATCCCCGGCCCGGCCGGCCGTCACCCTCACCCTGGGCACCAGCCCCAGCGCCCGGTTGAACCTCGGCGCCAGCGGCACGGCCGACAGGAGCCAGGGCCTGCCGGCATGAGCCAGCGCCGCCAGCTGCCCATCCGCCCACGTCACCAAGGAATCCTCCACAGCAACCGGCGGCCCATCCATCGTCAGGGAGTCCCCGCCCGCTGTCCACGGCGCATCCACCCGGGCCCAGAACGCCGCCAGGGAATCGGCGGCCGCTTCGGGCGTGAGCCAGAACTCCTCGGGGTCGCGCTCATCGGCGGTCAACCGCCGGTGCCGCGCATCCACCGATCCGCGCACCTCGACATCGGTGACCTGAACCCGCAGGTCCATGCGCCGTGGCAGGGTGACCAGGGGCGCCGGCTTGAGATCCATGACCAGGTGGACATCCACCGGCAGCCACAGCCCGTCCCGCTGTTCCTGCACCAGCCGGTACAGCGGCACCTCATCCAGCAAGGCCGTGGGCGTCGTGCCCCGGTCCATGTGCGCGACGAGCCGCCGCATCACCCACCCCGCGTAGTCCACCCATACCTCGCCCGACGGCAAGGGGTCGAACCGGTTGCGCGGTGTGAAGGCGATGCGATAGATCAGCGTGTTGCCCACCAGGTGGCGTTCGCGCACCTCGTAGCGATACTTATCGGCGGCGCCCTCGGCGAAGGGCAAAGATTCCAGGAGCGGCCGGGCCGGTTCCCGCCAGCGCGCGGATCCGGGCTCGTCCCGGGTGGACTCCCAGACCAGGTTTCCATCCTCGAAACGGCGGGTCCTGGTCGCAAGGGTCACCGTCCGCCCCCCCTGGTCCTGGTCCCGTATCTGGCGCGCCACCGTGCGGGTGACGATGACCACCCCGGTGCTGTCGTCGGGTCCGTAAGCATCGGTGCGGGTGGTCACGGTGGTGTAGGCATAGGGCGCGGCCCGCAGGTCGGCCTCGCGCATGCGCCGGCCCACCGCGGCGATCACCCCGGCCAGATCCTCGCTGCCGGCGGTGACCACCAGGGTGTCCGCCACGGCCACCGGCTGAGCCCGGACGGCCGCGCCGGCCAGCCACACGGCCAGCAACAGTCCCAGTTGCAGGAAGCGGGACACCCCCATCCCGGAGAGTGTCCCGCTTCCGTCCCACCGCCCCGTCGCGCCGCCGGCCGCCGGATCGCGATGCTCCCTTGCAAACAAAAACCTGTTGCTGGTTTCGGGCATCGCCGGGCCAACCTCGTCCGCTGGAGTCAGGGGGTCAATGCCCTGCTCCATGCAACGGCCGGGCCCGCGCGGCAAAGATCACCCCGCCACCATTTACCGGCCTCCAACGTAGTTTATATGTCAGCGGGAAGGTCCAGGACAGGCGATGTTGTAACTCTCCAGATACAGCTGCGGGAATATCGGGAGGTGTTTGACTTGGACAGGCACCGGTCCTTGCTCCATGGCGTCATGGAGGTTCCGTAGCCATGGATGGCGGAGGGACCGGAATGCCGAGGCGGCCCGCAACAGGAAGTTGCGGGCCGCCGTCCATGGACAAGGACTGGTGCCTGTCTAAGCCGAACCCATGGCCAGATATTCCCGCAGCTCCCCGCTGTCCAGGGTGTTCAACACGCTGGCGCACCGGAGCCCCGCCTCCCGCGCCCGTTCGGCGCCGTGCCTGTAGTCCACCAGGCGGGCCGCGCGGTGAGCGTTGGGGCTGATGGTCATCAGCACGCCCAGCTCCTGGGCCCGGCCGCAATGGCTCCAGTCGAGCTCCGAGCAGGTGGGGTTGGCGGTCACTTCCAGCACCGTCTTCCCCTCGGCCGCGGCCTGCAGCACCGATTCCATGTCCAGCACGCCGTTCTGCTTGCGCAGCATGAGATCGCCCAGAGGATGGCTGAGGATGGTCACCCGCGGATGGCGCGCGGCCTTGATCACCTGCCGGGTGAAGGTCTCGGGGTCGTAGCCGCCATTCTCGGGGAACGAGACGATGACGTAGTCGAACTGCCGCAGGACGTCGTCATCCTGGGGCAGCTCGCCGCCGGGGCCGGCATCGAATTCGATCCCCTGGAAGATGTCGAAATCGGGGTACTGCTCACGTAGGCGCTGGATCTCGGCCAACTGGATGCGGGCCGCGTCCAGGTCCAAGCCTTCCTGATGCGCCGGGGACAGGAAATGATCGCTGATGCCGAGGTATTCCAGGCCGATCTCGCGGGCCGTCTCGACCATGGACGCCAGGGAGTGGGCACCGTCGGTCCAGCGGCTGTGGGCGTGCAGGATCCCCTTGATGTCACAGGGGCGAACGAGGTCGTTGTCGGTGTGCTGATCCACGATCATCCCTTGATTGAATCGAACCGGCCTCTCTTTGCGTACGGTCAGGTTAAGCCGACCCCCCACAGACCGCAACCTCCCGCCACACGCCGGCGGCAGGAGGTTGCATGAGTCGCACGGTCGGCAGAGGCCCCTAGAACGCGCCCCACTTCTGCTTGCCCGGGATGTAGTGGCTGGGCAGCAGGAAGCGGAACATGCGCGCCAGGCGTTTGGCGCGCTCCAGCTTGGTCTGGCTCTGCTCCGCGGCGGCGGCGATGCTGTCGTCGAACAGGTCGGCGAACAGGGATTCGGCGGCGTGGCTCCGCTCTTCCTCGGTCTCGTACTGGTCGCGGATCTGGTTCAGCTCGCCGTAGTCCAGGAAGTAGCCGCCGCAGTTGGGGCACTCGTCCACGGTGACCTCCCGCCGCACGCTGGCGAAGTGCTGCATCATGGGCATGCCCTGGCAACGGGGGCACTCGCGCTTCTCGTTGGGCCTGACCACGACATCGGGATTCCGGTCTATGTGCATCAGATCCTCGCCCAGAGCCTCGTGGGGCTCATCGACCTTCTTGAGCTCGAACCCGTCGAACCAGATGCCGCCGCAACCGCCCTGGCATACATCGACCTTGATATCCTGAACGTTCACCTCGGTCATCCCGTGGCCGCAAGCTGGACATTTCACTGGTCACCCTCCCGATAAGTCTGGGTTGCTCCGCCTTGAGACGGAATCCTTACCTGAGGGTTATCGGCACGCTGCGGTGTGAATTGAGTCCTGATTGAACCCCTGTGACCCCCGGGTTTCAGGGCGTCATGAGGACCCGTGAGCCATGGACGGCGGAAGGGTCCGAATGCCGAGGCGGCCCGGAACACGAG
>JANTFX010000136.1 GCA_024763215.1 Candidatus Krumholzibacteriia bacterium
CCCTGCGCCGAGGCCAACAACCCCGGCTGCGGCCAGATCGGCGCTCTGGGTGTCTGCGGGGCCTCGCCGGTACCCGGGGATCTGGACATCCCAACGGCCTTCCGCGTGCACGGCAACTACCCCAACCCCTTCAACCCCATCACCACCATCAGGTTCGACCTGCCCCAGGCGGCTGTCACCGAGGTCGTCATCTTCGATGTGGCCGGCCGCAAGGTGAAGACCCTGTTGCAGGGCCAACTTCCCGCCGGTTCCCATGAGGTGACCTGGAACGGGGACGACTCCCACGGCCGCGAGGTGGCCGCGGGCATCTATTTCTACATGGTTGCCGACGGGGCCGAATCCTCCGTGGGCCGCATGGCCCTGGTGAAGTGATCCCCCTGAAGGAGGAGCGATGGCGACCCGGCCGAGCAAGGATCTGGAAGTTTTCGACAACCCGAACCCCGAACGCGACTACGAGATCGAGTTCGACTGTCCGGAGTTCACCTGCCTGTGCCCCCTGACGGGCCAACCGGACTTCGCCCATTTCCGGATCACGTACGTGCCCGGCGCCAGGTGCGTGGAGCTCAAGTCCCTCAAGCTCTACCTGTGGTCGTACCGCGACGAGGGTGCCTTCCACGAGAAGGTCACCAACCAGATCCTGGACGATCTGGTGGCGGCCGTGCAGCCTCGCGAGATGGAAGTGCGTGGGGAGTGGTTCGTGCGCGGCGGGATCACCACCTACGTGACGGCCCGCTACCGCGTAGAGGGCGGGAAGCCAACCTAACCGAGGACGACCGGCACCTTCCGGCCGCAGCCGGGGCAAACAGGACGGCCCTCCAACCGGGACACCGCCCGGAAACCCGCCCGTTTGATCAGCACCTCGCCACAGTCGGGGCACACGGTGTCGCGGCCTTCATTGACCGCGGCGTTTCCCAGGTACACCCAGGCCAGACGGCTGCGGGCGATCTCCAGCGCGCGCAGCAGGGTCGAGGTCGGCGTGGGCGGCGCATCCATCTTCCAGGCCGGAAAATAGGCGCTGAAATGCAGGGGGATCTCCGCATCCAGGCCGGCGGTGAACTCCACCAAAGCCCTGATCTGCTCGTCGGCGTCGTTGTGGCCGGGGATCAAAAGGTTGGTCAGTTCAAGATGCACCCCCGCGGCGTGGAACTGACCGATGGCATCAAGCACCGGCTCCAGCCGCGCCTTGCAGATCCGGCGGTAGAAGCGGTCCTCCATGGACTTGAGGTCGATGTTGGCCGCATCGATCACCGGCAGCAGTTCCGCCAGCGGTTCCCGGTTCAGGAAGCCATTGGTCACCAGGACGTTCTTCAGGCCGCTCCGGCGGGCCAGCACGGCGGTGTCGCGCACGAACTCGAACCACACCAGCGGCTCGCTGTAGGTGTAGGCGATGCCCACGCTGCCGGCCTGCAGGGCCGCCGTGACCAGGGCTTCGGGGGTGGTCTGCCGGGCGGGCGACTCGTGTCGCTGGCTGATGGTCCAGTTCTGGCAGAAACGGCAGTGGAGGTTGCATCCGGCGGCGGCCACCGAGAGGATGTCCCGGCCGGGATGGAAATGGTAGAGGGGCTTTTTCTCCATGGGATCCACGGCCGCCGAGACCACCTGGCCGTAGGACAGCAGGACCATGGTCCCCTGCCGGTTGGCGCGGGAGCCGCAAGGCGCATCCTGCCCCGGGCGCAGGCGGCATCCGATGGGGCACAGATCGCAGGCGACCTGGCCGTTGGGCAAGGGGCGCCAGTACTCCGCGGTGGCTGTCATCGCTTCCCCTCCTCCTCCTGCCGACGTTCCAGAAACGCCCTCACCCTGCAGGCGTTGCGGCGCATGCCGTCGGGATGGCAGCGCCAAAGCGGGGTGCGCCGGAACAACTTCCTGAAATCCTCCGGCGTCATGGCCGCCAGTTCGGCCAGCCCGATGTCCGCATGCCCGGCAAGGGTATCATATTCCGGCACGACAGGTGGTGCGGCCTTTTCCGCGGCCCTCCGATTCCACGGGCAGACGGCCTGGCAGATGTCGCACCCGAACAGGATGCCCCCGGCCTCGGCCTCCCTTCCCGCCGGCACCTCGCCCCTGCGCTCGATGGTCCAGTTCGAGATGCAGGCGCCGGCGTCCAGGCCCCCGGCCGGATCCAGGGCGCCTGTGGGGCAGGCGTCGATGCACCGGGTGCAGCGGCCGCAGGCACTCAGGTAGGCCCGCGTGAAGGCCCGGCGCCGGCGCGGGACCACCGCATACAACGGTGCGCGCTGGGGATCCTCGCCGGCCGGCAACCCACCGACTTCCAGGTTGGTCAGCGCCACGCCCAGGAACAGGCCCGAGCCCAGCTTCTCGTGGATCAGGCAGGTATTCTTGCCCAGAAAACCCAGTCCGGCCAGCCAGGCGTACTCACGCTCCAGGTACGGCCCGGTGTCGCAGCTGGCATGGGCCTCCAGATCCGGCCAGCGGGTGCGCAGCCCCCGCAGGACCCCCCTGATGGCACCCAGCAGCACATCATGATAATCGCGGCCCCGGGCATAACGGGCGACCCTGGCCGTCCAGGGCGCCCGAGGATCACCGGCGGCGCTCGCCGATGGATCGGTATCATCCGCAGGCCAGCCCCGGGTATAACCCTGGGCGAACACGAGCAGGGTGCGCGCTCCGGGGTCACGTAGCAGGGGCTGGAGGCGGGCCTCGGGGTCCCGCACCATGTACTCCAGGTTGCCGTGGCGGCCGTCGGCCAGCCACTGCCGGAACCTGTCGGCCAGGGGCAACTCGCAGGGCAAGGCCACGGCACCGGCCAGGTCGATTCCGTGCTGCGGGCACAGCTCGGCCAGGCAGGTGCGCAACACGGACAGGTTCACCCTGATCGCCCCGGCGCCGCTCATGGCGAGGATCCGTGCTCGGACCCGGCATACCGGTACAGGCCCAGGGTGGCCAGCAGCCACCATTGGCCCGGTTGACCAGGGCCAGCCAGGGCTCGACAGGTGTGCCCCTTGAATTCCATGTGCGGCATCGTCTATCCTAGTCCGTGATTCCGGTGTTGCCAGCTTCCACCCCGGTAGCATCCACGATCATGGTTGCGGTGGCAACCCGGAACCACGATCTTGGTTTCGGCCAGGATCAATGATCACGAACCCGGAGATACCCCTTGGAGCCCCTGAGCGTCGTCATACCGATCTACAACGAGGAAGCCTGCCTGGACCGGTTGCTGCAGGAGATCCAGGCTGCGGTCGGTTGCGACCCCGCCCGGGTGGAGATCCTGGTCGTCGACGACGGCAGCACCGACGGCACCCCGGAGGTCCTGCGCCGCTGGCGGCGGCAATGCCCCGCCCTGCGTGTGCTGACCTTCGCAGCCAATGCCGGCCAGTCCGCGGCCATGGCCGCCGGTTTCCGCAACGCGAGCATGGACCACGTGGTTGCCATGGACGGCGACGGCCAGTCCGATCCCGCGGACATTCCTCGCCTGGCCGAACTGCTGGATGACTTCCCCGTGGTCTGCGGCTACCGAGCCCGGCGCCACGACACCTGGAGCAAACGCTGGGGCTCGAAGCTCGCCAACGCCATCCGGCGCAGCGTCACCGGCGACCGGATCATCGACATCGGATGCTCCCTGAAGGGTTTTCACCGGGAACCGCTCCAGAAGATCCCCTACTTCGAGGGCAGCCACCGTTTCCTACCCGTCCTGCTGGCCTTGCAGGGATGCACCATCACGCAGATCCCGGTACACCATCGCCCCCGCAGCGGCGGGGTGAGCAAGTACTCCAACTGGGGGCGTCTGCGCCGGACCTGGATCGACCTGCTGGGGGTCCGCTGGTTGCAGAGCCGCAGCCTGCGCTACCTGGTCAAGGAAGACTCCGGTCGGGAGGCCTCGGATCAGGCCGGCTTCTTGACGGCCCGGTCGTAAACCGACAGCAGGATCACCGACACGAGGGCCAACCCCGCGAAGATCAGCCACATCATCCCCGGATCGTCCACGCCGCCGCGCGCCACTGGGCCGAAGTGCTGGTACAGGGCGCCGCTCAGCAGACCGCCGAACAGGTTCCCCAGGGCCACGCACCAGTAGAAGTACCCCATGTACATGCCCACCTTGTCCGGCGGCGCGATGCGGCCGGCGTACTCCTTCGAGCGCGGGCTGGCCAGCATCTCCCCCACCGAGAAGACCAGGATGGCCAGCACGATGACCCAGCCGCCCTGCCCGACCAGGTACAGCAGGAAGCTGACCATGGTGATGAAGCTGCCCAGGATGATGCAGGTCAAAGGCGCCAGGCGCCGCACCATGTAGGCGATGGCCACCTGGCCGACGATGATGCCGAAGGCATTGAGGTTGATCAGGTGCTCGGGTTTGACCTGCCCGTGCTCGAGCACGGCGCGACCCCACTGGCTGGTGTCCAGGCCCAGACCCTGCGCCAGACCCGTGATCCAGTGCGCGGCCGGGGTCAGGCTCCGGATCAGATCTGAGGTGTCGGCGTAATCACGGATGTACTCGGGCAGGGTCATGAAGATCTGATTGAAGCTGGTCCAGAAGAACGCCATGAGGACCAGGAAGATCAAGTAGCGGCCCTCGCCCACCTGCATGGGTTCGAGCAGCCACCGGCGGTGCGCACCCGATGCGCGCGGTATCCTGCGTGCGGGGATGTCCCAGGCCAGGTTGATCAGGATCCAACCCGCCGCGGCCGGCAGATAGACCACCGGCTCCAACCACTTGCTGCCCATGACCAGCAGGGTCAGCAGACCGACGACCAGCAGGAAGAAACGCCCGTTGCCCACCACCGCGATCATGCCCGCAAAGACCTCGCCCAGCGAACGCCGCCCTTCCGCCTCGGTGTCGCGCGGCGGCTCCTTGTAGAACACCAGGGCGATGACCCCCATCAGGACGATCCAGCCCGCAGAAGCGTAGAACACGTATTGCCAGTCCCAGCCGCGCACGACTCCGGCCACGATGGGCCCCAGGAACCCGCCGATGTTCACCATCATGTAGAAGATTCCGAAGCCCATGCTGCCCGTTTCGGCGGTGGTGGACTTGGCCACCGTCGAGATCACCACCGGCTTGAACATGCCGTGGCCCACCGCGACCAGGAAGTACACCGCCAGGAAACCCCAGAAGCCGTCGGGGATGCCCAGCAGCAGGTAGCCGGGGATCATCACCGTGCATGAGGCCAGGAACATCTTCTTGAACCCGTAGCGGTCGGCAAGGGCTCCGAACACGGCCGGAAAGAGGTAGAGGAAGAAGGTGGCCAGGCCCTGGATGACCCCGCGGTCCTCGCTGCTGAGGCCCATGCCGCCATCGACCACCGCCCCGGTCAGATAAAGGCTGCTGACGGCGTAGAAGCCGTACCAGCCCATGCGCTCGAAGATCTCCATGGTGTTGGCGACCCAGAAAGATCCGGGGAACTGTTTCCATATG
The DNA here is from genome assembly GCA_024763215.1 of Candidatus Krumholzibacteriia bacterium. Taxonomy (GTDB): domain Bacteria; phylum Krumholzibacteriota; class Krumholzibacteriia; order LZORAL124-64-63; family LZORAL124-64-63; genus JAHJTW01. The sequence goes on from JANTFX010000136.1 coordinate 5,375, forward strand.
CTGGTCCTGGCGGCGGTGGTCGTCGTCATGCGGTTCCTTCGGGTTGGCGGTGGTTCAAAGGCGGGCTTTCGCCGCGTCGTATCCGGCGAGCAGCCGCTCCATGATCACGGCGACGGGCGGAATGTCTTCGATCATGCCCGCGACCTGGCCGATCTCCAGCTCACCCTCGTCCAGGTCGCCCTCGGCCATGCCCCGGCGGGCGCGGCCGGTGCCCAGGGCCGCCAGGATTTCAGCGGGATCGGCGCAGCGGGCCTCCATCTCCATGATCAGGTCGCGGAAGCGATTCCGCAACAGGCGCACCGGGATGTGGGATTTCAGGACCAGGTGCGTGTCGGCGGGGCCGGCCGCGGCCACCGCCTGTTTGAAGGCCTCATGACCGGAGCCTTCGGCCGTG
>JANTFX010000137.1 GCA_024763215.1 Candidatus Krumholzibacteriia bacterium
CGGATCACGAGCAGACCGACGCCCTTGGGGCCATAGACCTTGTGCCCGGCCAGGGACAGCATGTGCACGCCCAGCTGCGGAGCCCGGACCGGAATCTTGCCGACGGCTTGGGCGGCGTCGGTGTGGCACCAGATGCCGCGGCTGCGCGCCACATCCGCGATTGCCGCGATGGGCTGGATGGTCCCGGTCTCGTTGTTGGCCAGCATGACCGAGACCAGGATGGTCCGGTCGTTGCAGGCGCCGGCCACGTCCGCAGGATCGACCCGGCCCAGGGCATCGACCGGGACGGCGGTGAAGGAGAAGCCCCGGCGGGCCAGGAAACGGCACACCTCCAGGATGGCCGGGTGCTCGACCGCGCTGGTGACGATGTGGTCGCCGCGTTCGCGCAGGGCCCAGGCCGTGCCGATCAGGGCATGGTTGTTGGACTCGGTGCCGCCGCTGGTGAAGATGACCTCGGCCGGGTCCACGTCCAGCAGGGCCGCCGCCTGGCCGCGGGCGTGCTCTATGGCGTGCCGGCTCTGCCTGCCCAGAAGATGCCCGCTGGAGGGATTGCCGTGGTTGCCGTCGAGAAACGGCTGCATGGCCTCGACCACCAGAGGGTCCAGGAAGGTGGAGGCGTTGTGGTCGAGGTAGATCAGATCGGCCGGATCGATGCTCATGAATAATCCTTGGGCAGGAGGTGGAAAAGGGGGGAGGCCGGGCGAATCAGGCGAGATGCAGAACTGGTGTCCGTCTCAGATGCGAGGCCAGCTGATGGGGATTCGAAGGAACCTCCCCCTCTTTTCACACCTTGGTAGGATAAACCCAACGGGATCACTTTGGCCACCAAAAAAAACCTCCCCTTGGTAAAAAACATGATGATAACCTCTTAACATTTCTATCTTTTTGTCAGCCTTTCAGTTGGGCGTCAGACCAGAGTATGGAAATGCTGTGGGCAGGTTGGCTCATGGTGGGCTCCGGGAAAGCCGTGGCCTGCTCGGGAAGTTCGGGGAACTCGGCTAAGTCATTGGCTGTGTTGAAGATCAGCCGCCATGCGGACCCGTCCCTGCTGGGGGGCAAGGTGAACCGGGCCTCCTGCGGCCCGGCGTTGGCCAGGACCAGCAACTCGCCGGGTTGCCCGGGCAGGGAGAGGGTCCAGGCCAGCTGCCGGGACTGATCGGACCAATCCGGTTTACCGGGCTCCAGCCCGTGCCAGGTGATCTCTCCCTGTTGCTCGGGGCTGGTTGCGGTCCACCACCGGTTGCGTTGCAGGGCGGGCACGCGCTTGCTGAAGGCGATCAGCTGCCGGGTGAACCTCAACAGCGCGCCGTCCCGGTCGGGGCCCCACTCGAGGTGGTTCAGGGCGTTGTCCTGGCACCAGGGGTTGTTGTTGCCCCGGCGCGAGTGGCCGACCTCGTCACCCATGGCGAGCATGGGCGTGCCGTGGGACAGCAGCATCATGCACAGGAAATTGCGCATCTGGCGGCGGCGCAGGGCCAGGACGGCCGGATCATCGGTGGATCCCTCGACGCCGCAGTTCCAGCTGAAATTGCTGTCTGATCCGTCCCGATTGTCCTCCCCGTTGGCCTCGTTGTGCTTGTGGTCGTAGGACACCAGATCCTGCAGGGTGAACCCGTCGTGGCAGGTCACGTAGTTGATGCTGTGGTAAGGCAGGTGGTCAGCCGGCGGCAACAGGTCACTGCTGCCGACGATGCGGGCCATCACCGCCTCGATGGTGCCGGGATCCGACCGCAAGAAGCGCCGCACGTCATCCCGGAAGGCTCCGTTCCACTGGGCGAAGCCATCCCCGGGCAGGGACCCCAGCTGGTACAGGCCGCCGGCGTCCCAGGCCTCGGCGATCAAGGTGGCCCCGACCAGTTCGGGGTCCGACCCGATGGCCCACAGGACCGGCGCCTGGGCCAGGGGCCGACCGTCCTCGCCCCGCGAGAGGGCCGAGGCCAGGTCGAAGCGGAAACCGTCCACATGCATGTGGTGGACCCAGTGCCGCAGGGAAGCCAGGATCAGGCGGCGCGCGATGGAATGGTTGGCGTTGAAGGTGTTGCCGCAACCGGTGTAATCGGCGTAGAGGGACATGTCCTCCTGCAGCATGTAGTAGGCCTTGTTCTCGAACCCGCGCCAGCAGAGGGTGGGCCCGTCGGGGCCCCCTTCGGCGGTGTGGTTGTAGACCACGTCGAGGATGACCTTCAGACCCGCCCGGTGCAGGGCCTTGACCATGTCCCGGAATTCGCGCACCGGTCCCAGGGGGTTGCGGTCGCTGCTGTAGGCGCTGTGGGGGGCGAAAAAGGAAAGGCTGCTGTAGCCCCACACGTTGCGGCGTCCTTCCGGGGCATCCTGGACATCGAATTCATGCACGGGCATGAGCTCGACCGCGGTCACCCCCAGGTTCTTCAGGTAGGGCGCTTTGGCCGCCAGGCCGGCGTAGGTGCCGCGCAGGCCGGGCGCGAGGCCGCAGGCCGCCTCGGCCGTGAAACCGCCCACGTGCAGCTCGTAGATGATTTCCCGCTGCTGGTCCCGGGGCAGGGGCTGGTCGTCCTCCCAGTCGTAGTCGTCCGGATCGACCACGACGCTGCGCAGGCAACAATGGGCATTGTCCCCCGGGCCGCGGGCGGCCTGGCGGTCATAGATGTCCTGCCCGGTCACGGCCAGGCCGTAGGGATCCAGCAGCACCTTGTCCCCGCGGTAGAGGTGGCCTGCCGATGGGCGGTACGGCCCGTCCACGCGCCAGGCATAGACCTGGCCGGGCTCCAGCCCGCCCACCAGGATGTGCCAGTAGTACGAGGTGCGGTTCCGCGCGGGGTCCAGTTCCAGGACCGCGCTCGGCCGGGGGGCGGACGGGGAATCGAAAAGCAGCAGGCTGACCGCACGGGCGTCCTTGGCGAAGACGGAGAAGTTGACGCCCTGCGGCAGGCAGGTGGCGCCCAGGGGAGCGGGCCGGCCGGGTGTGTTGGGGAAGCGGTATGTCGGCATGTCGGCCTTCACGGTGGGGCGGGGGTCGAGAATTTGGCTAAACCCACCGCCGCAGGGGTCGATAAGTCCCTGGAGGCGAATCAGGCCGCCGCCCGCAGCCAGCGGGCCGTAGCCAGGACACTTTAGGGCACGGATGGTAAAACCGCATCATGTTCCTGGAAACCCTGAAAACCCTGATCCTCGCCGGCAAGGAAACCCTGCAGGGGACGCTGGGCGTTCCGGTCAGCGGCGCTTCCGTCGGCCCGGTCCACCAAGGCCATCTGAGCTTCCCGCCCGTGGGAGAGCTGCGCATCCGCAGCGGGACGTTGCAGACGGTATTCCTGGGGTGCGACAAGGTGCTGGCCGGAATGCTGGCAGGTGGCGACAAGAAGGGCCAGCCGGGTCCTGACCTGGAAGGGCTCGCCAGGAGTTTTCTGGGCAACCTGCTGTCCGAGATGGAGGGCCGGAACCCCCGGGGCAAGGTCGTCAGCGTGGGGGGCAAGACCCTGGACGTCACCACCCGTGGCGTCCGGTCCTATGGTATCCGCCTTGCCACCGCCAAGGGCCAGCTCTTCATCCTGGCGGAGATTCCGTCCCGGGTGGAACTGGAACAGGCCAAGGGCAGCGATTTCCTGGCGGGGATGATCGCTTCCTACCTGCCGCGCGACTGGACCCAGAGGGACACCCTGGAAAACCACGGTCTGGTCAAGGGCCTGCTGAAGCTGCTGTCCAAGATCGAGGCGGATTTCCACCTGGAAATCCCCCTGGAAAACGGAGAGGCCAAGGTATCTTCGGGAATCATCCTGGAAAACAGGGTCCTGGACGGACGCGAGGTCCTCAAGCTGAGCGTGGGGCTGTCCGGCGGTGGGCATGACCTGGAGCCGGGGAAAAGGATCCATGCCACGGCCGGCCTGGAGGACCGTTCGCTTGAGTGCGAACTGGAGTACCTGGGGCCGGCAACCCATCCTTTGGTCGGAGGGATCAGCCTCGATTGTTCCCTGTTCGCGGTGCCCGAGTCCTTTGCTCTCATCCAGCGCCGCAAGGCCTTCCGGATCCCCGTGCCCAAGGGGGTCATGGTGGAGATGGTGGTCCTGGAAGAGGGCATGTCCGCCTACCTGGCCTTTCAGGAGAGCGCGGTCGACCAGGTGGAGGATTTCCGCCTGGCGGACCTGAGTTTTTCTGGCGCCCGCCTGGTCCGGGACAGCGAAGAGGCGCCCAAGATACTGGCCGTGGGCCGGCGGGTTGTGTGCCGCATGATCTTTCCCGACCAGTTCGAGCCCCTGGAAGTGCTGGGCCTGGTCAAGCGCTGCACCAAGAGCCTGGCCAACCGGAACGAGTGGCAACTCGAGGTGGGGCTGGAGTTCCTCATCTCCCCGGATCTGGATCGCCGCGCCCTGGAATTCATTCGCCAGTACGTGCTGGCGGAACAGAGGGCGAAGCTGGCCCACCGGGTGACCGTGGCCCGCGGTCGCTGACCCGCAACATCCCGCTTCCCACTGACGCGTTGGCTACCCTGAACGTGTATGCTACCTTCGCTTGCCTGTAAGGCTGCATGCTGCAGCCTGTTTCGTGTCGACATCCAGATGGTCCGGTATGACCCTGAGCAAGCTCCTGATGATCGCCACCGTCTCGGCGCTGCCGCTTTTGGCGCTGGTTGTCGCCGGGTTTTCGCTGGCCGAAGGCGAGCGCACCGCCGCGCGCCGTTGCGGGGCGGCCGCCGTGGCCCTGGCCCTCGCGGCGTTCGGCGTGATCGCCCTGGCCGACCGGACGCCGGTGCCGCTGACGGTTCTGGCGGCAGGAGCCTGGGCAACGGTCCTGGTGCTGCTTGTGCCCACGGGCCGTCCGCAATTTCAGGGCCAGGGCCGGCCGTCCGGCAGGATCGACGAGCGCACGGTCATGTTCTCGCGGGCCGAACTGGAGCCGGGATCCGGGCGTGCCGCCGGCTACTACCGTGACTATCCGGAGCACCGGGCGCAGGATCAGCAGTGGCGGAAACTTGCCGGCCTGATGTCCCGTCAGGCCGGCAAGTACGAGCCGGTCTCGTTCGCCGCGGCCGCCGCGAGCTTCACCACGGTGGAGCAGCTCGCCGCCCTGGTGGAGCGTCCGACCGAGCCACGCCGACACGAGATGGACCCCGGCGCAGCCGCCGCCTTCTGCAAGGGCTGGGCCCGCAAGCTGGGCGCGGTGTCCTGCGGCGTCACCCGGCTCAAACCCGAACATCTCTATTCCATCAAGGGGCGTGGGCCCGCCTACGGGGAGCCGGTCCATCTGGACCACCGGTTCGCGGTGGCGGTCACCGTGGAGATGGACCACCGCCAGCTCGGTTGCGCCCCCGAGGGGCCGACGCTCATGGAATCGGCTCAGCAGTACCTGGCAGCCGGGGCTATCGCCGTGCAGCTGGCCGAGGCCATCCGCAACCTGGGTTGGGAGGCCGAGGCGCACATCGACGCCCACTACAAGGTGGTCTGCCCCTTGGTGGCGCGCGATGCGGGCCTGGGCGAGATCGGGCGCATGGGGCTGCTGATGACGCCTACCCTGGGGCCCAGGGTGAGGCTGGCGGTGGTTACGACCAACCTGCCGCTGGCCGTGGATGCGCCGCGGCGCGACCTTACCATGCTGGATTTCTGCCGTATCTGCCGCAAGTGCGCCGCCTGTTGCCCCG
>JANTFX010000138.1 GCA_024763215.1 Candidatus Krumholzibacteriia bacterium
CGAACCCGAGGTGCGCCTGTCCAGCACCATGCACGGCGACGAGCCCGTGGACATGGTCATGCTGTGGGCCTTCGCCCAGTACCTGGTGAACAACTACAGCCAGCCCGGCTACGAGGACGTGACAGACCTGGTCAACTCCACCGAGATCCACATCATGCCGTTGTTCAACCCCGACGGTTACGTGGCCGACACCCGCACCAACGCCAACGGCGTGGACCTGAACCGCAACTTTCCCGAGCCGGCGGGCAACGATCCGGTCCAGGAACCGGAGACCGTGGCCTTCATGCAATATGCTCAGGATCACCATTTCGTCATCAGCCAGAACGGCCACACCGGGGCCCTGGTGGTGAACTATCCCTGGGATTACACGCCGGTGCGGGCTCCGGACGACGCGGCCCTGATCGCGCTGTCCCTGGAGTATTCCACCTACAATCTGCCCATGTACAACGGCTCGTTCTCCCAGGGCATCACCAACGGGTACGACTGGTATCAGGCCCTCGGCACCCTGCAGGACTGGTCCTACTACACCACCGACTGCATCGACGTGACCATCGAGACCAGCAACACCAAGTGGCCGGCGGCCTCCACCCTGGACGGATTTTGGGACGACAACCGCGAGAGTCTCATGCATTTCGTAAAGGCCGCCCACTACGGGGTGCACGGGGTAGTTACAGATGCTGACACGGGCCTGCCCCTGGACGCGACGGTCACCGTGGCCAGCATCAACAAGCCCGTCCACACGGACCCGGCCCACGGCGACTACTACAAGCTGCTCGACACCGGGACCTACGAGCTGACATACACCGCTCCTGGATACCTGAGCCGGACCATCAGCGGCGTGGCCACCACCTGGGGCACGCCCACGGTGCTGGACGTGGCGCTGGAGCCCTTGGGACCCACGGTGACGACCACGCTCTTCGCCTCGGATTTCGAGGACGGCACCGGCGGCTGGACCGGCGGCTGGGGCCTTGCCGTGCCCGCTGCGGGTCACGACTCGGCCAACTCCCTTACCGACAGCCCCGGTAGCGATTACCCCGACAACACCACCGCCATCACCACCATGGCCACGGCCGTGGATCTGAGCGACACCACCATCATCAGCGGCGAGCTGCGCTTCTGGGCGCAGTGGGATATCGAGCAGGAATACGACGGTTGCTTCCTGGAAGGGTCCGTCAACGGGGGGACGAGTTGGTTCGCCGTGGCCACCGACCACACCGGATTATCATCGGGTAAGGGCGTCCAGGCCCCCTCGGGCGTGCCCGTGTTCGACGGGACCCAGGCCGCCTGGGTGTTGAACACCGTGGATCTGGCCCCCTTGCTGGGCCATGACGACGTGATGTTCCGCTTCCGCTTCGCCAGCGACGGCAGCATCAACGGCGCCGGGTTCGCCTTCGACGACCTGGTCATCGAGGTCCTGCGCCCGGACCTTGGTTCCCCCACGCCGGAAATCCCGCGGCAGGGGCTTGCCCTGACGGCCGCGCCCAACCCCTTCAACCCCACCACCACCCTGCGCTTCGCCCTGGCCCAACCGGTCGCGGTCGATCTGCGCATCTACGACCTGCGGGGGCAACTGGTCAGGACCCTGATCGCGGGCCGCAGGATGCCGGCCGGGTCGTTCAGCGAGGTATGGCGTGGCGACGACGACCGTGGCCGGACCGCGGGCACCGGCGTGTACCTGGTCCGGCTCAAGGCGGGTGATTCCAGCGCCACCAGGCGCATCACCATGGTCAAGTGAGGCCGGCGGATACTGGATCACAAGTTGCATTTTCACCCCGAAACCTTAGTTTGAGGGCTAACCCTGGCCTGCCGTGCGCCCAGCGCACCGGTATGCGCCGTGGATCGGTCTCATGCTGCTGCCATGTTTCGGTCCGTGAATTTCGAGCAGCGTGAGAAGGAAATGATCACATGATTGATGCCGGCAAGACCGTGAAGGTCCACTACAAGGGCACCCTGGCCGACGGAACCGTGTTCGACAGCTCCGAGGGCCGCGACCCCATCGAATTCGTCATCGGCGAAGGCTCGGTGATCCCCGGCTTCGAGAGCGCCGTCTCCGAGATGGACGTCGCCGAGACCAAGACCATCACCATCGCCTGCGCGGACGCCTACGGGGAATCCCGCGACGAGATGATCGGCCAGATCCCCCGCACCAACCTGCCCGACGACATGGAACCCGAGGTGGGCATGATGCTCCAGATGAACTCGCCGGAAGGATCGATCCCCGTGCGCATCGTCGAGCTCGGTGAGGAAATGGTCACCCTGGACGCCAACCACCCCCTGGCCGGCCACGATCTGACCTTCGAGCTGACCCTGGTGGAGATCAACTGACCGATCGGGGCCGGCGCCCCGCGGATGCGACCATGAACCGCCTGCTCTCCGCCCTTGGCAACTACAGGAACGCCCTGCTGTCCGTCAGCGGGGCGGTCTTTCTCAACCTGCCCCTGCTGCTGGCGATCTTCTGGCGCAACCAGCGGGGTGTGGACATGGGCCCCCTGCAGGTCTTCTACCTGGCGGGCGTGACCCTCGGCTACTACCTGCTGCCGGTGCTGGTCGTCCTGGCGGTTGCCTCGCTGACGGCCCTGGCCAGCCGGCGCTGCGGCAGGATCCTGCCCGCGGTCCTGCTCGGGCTCTTCATCTTCTACATGATCCTCGACAGCATCGTGTTCGGGATCTACAAGTTCCACATCGACCTGTTCTGGATCGATTTCACCCTGCACAACGCCGGCGGCATGGGCGTTTCCGTGGGCATGATGGCCACCGCACTCGTGGTGCTGGCCCTGGTGCTGGGTCTGGAGTTCCTGCTGGTCAGGGTGGCGGCCCGCCTGTTGCGCCGCGCCCGCATCGTCTGGTCCCTGGTGGCGCTGACGTTGGTGCTGTTCACAGCCAGCCAGGTCATGCACATCGCGGCCTACGAAAAGGATGACGCCCGCATCACATCGCTGACGCCCGGCCTGCCTTTCTACCTGCCGTTCGTCTCCCACAAACACGCCGTGCGCTACGGGGACAAGCTGCCCCTGTTCGCCGACGAGGACACGGCCGACACCGGCTCAGGCGCCAAGGTCCACGGTTCCTTCCGCTACCCCCGGCGGCCCCTGGAGCTGACGCCGCTGCCGCAGGATTCGCTTCCCAACATCCTGATGCTGGTGCTGGAGAGCTGGCGCGCGGACGAGATGAACGCCCGCGTCTGCCCCCGCGTGTGGGATCTGGGCACCAAAGGGTCCGTTTTCACCAGGCATTTCAGCTCGGGCAACTCGACCGTCGCGGGCATCTTCGGCCTATTCTACGGGATCCAGCCCACCTATTGGGACGAGGTCAAGGCCAACAGCAAGGCGCTGCACAACCCAGTGCTCATGGACGTCCTGCAGGAAAGGGGCTATGCCTTCGGCATCTACGCCCGCTCCAAGTTCAAGCGCCACAAGATCAAGGATACGGTGTTCGCGGACATCACGGTGCACGAGGATTTCGCGGGCAAGACGTTCGCCCAGCAGGACCAGGACCTGACCGACCAGCTGCTGGGGTTCATCGACGCCCAGGACACCGCCGGCCGCCCCTTCATGGCCATGGCCTTCTTCAAGGCCTCGCACTTCGACTATTCCAGCGACCCACAGCACCAGATCTTCCAGCCGGCCAGGAAGCTGAACATGGCCGTGGCCGACCGCATCACCGACATGACGCCCTACCTGAACCGCTACCGCAACGCCGTGTACTGGGACGACGTGCAGATCGGGCGCATCCTGGACGACCTGCGCGCCCGCGGCCTGCTGGAAAGGACCATCGTCCTGGTGACCTCGGACCACGGCGAGGAATTCAACGACAACGGGGACAACTACTGGGGCCACGGCAGCAACTTCACCCGCTACCAGACCCAGGTGCCGTTCGTGCTCTACCTGCCCGGCCGGGCGCCGCGCACGGTCGATGCGGTCACCAGCCACCTCGACCTCGCACCCACCCTGCTGAAGCACTACCTGGGCTGCGCCAACGACACGCGGGACTACAGCGACGGCGTGGACCTGCTGGGGCCGCTGCCTGAGCGCCGCCCCCTGGTCATCGCCAGCTACTTCAACCACGCCATCATGCTCGGGGAGGATGTGTTCGCCTCTTGCCCCATGCAGGTGCGCAAGTACAAGCTCTTCGACACGACGCTCAAGGCCGGCCCGCCGGACCTGGACCTGATGCGCCGGGCCCTGGCGGACATGGCGCGGTTCTACGGCGAGAAGAAAACCGCCGCGGCGGACGCCGCACAGCCGACCGTCAGATCCGGTCCAGCACCTCACCCGCGCGCAGACGCCGGCGCAACTCCATAAGCTTTCCGTCCAGCGCCTTCAGCTCGTCCAGGTTGGCGCGCTCCCGCTCGCTCGGGGCGATCACCTTGACCATGGCCCCGTTCTCGATCACCACGCGCCGGTCGCCCATCAGGGCCAGGATGGGGTCGTGGGTCGCCATCAGGACGATCTTCTCCTGCTGGATCAGGATATCCAGCGCCTGCTGGCGGTCGATGCCGGCGTTCTCGATCTCGTCGATGAGCACCACCGGGCTGGCGCTCAGCACGGCCGTGTCGGCGATCATCAGCGCCCGCGACTGGCCGCCCGACAGGCTGGTCACCGGGGTGTCCAGGGCGAAGGGCTCGCCCGCCAGCTCGTTGGCCCAGGTCCAGATGCGCCTGATCTTGTCCTGCGGATCGGCCGCCTGGCGGGACTCGGCGTGCAGCGTGAGGAATTCCTCCACCGACAGGTCCATGACGAAGTTCATGTTCTGGCTGAGCTGGGCCACCAGCTTGGGCCCCGAGCCGAAGCGCCAGCGGTTGCCGGGCTCTTCCCCGTTGATCAGGACGTGACGCCCGGTGGGCGTATCCCCCCGGGCCACCCACTCGATATCCCCCAGCAGACGGCTCTTGCCGCTGCCGGTGGGCCCGACGATGCAGATCACTTCGCCGACGCGGACGGTCAGTTCCGCCACCTTTTCGGGGCTGCCGTCCTTGGCCCGGCCGCCCTTGATGGTCAACTCGCGGACCTCGTCCTCCTGGGTGCCCAGGAAGGACTCCATGGCCGCGATGAACTCCTCCATCTCCCGCGCCAGGTCCGCGCCCAGGGCCCCTGCCAGCAGGGCCTGCGGCTGGTCCAGCAGTTCGGCGCGGCCCTTGTCCTGCAGGAACCGGGCGACGAAGGGCCAGCGCCCGAGCGCCGCTTCCACGGTCAGATCGGCAAGCACCCCGCTCATGCGTCCCCTCCGACCGACCCCGGCCCGCCATCGGTCTTGGCGCCGGTGGGCAGGTCCAGGTCCATCTTGCGCACGTTGCCCATCTGGTAATCCGACCCGATACGGGTCTCGCCCAGGCAGTACGAGCACAGGGCCGCCGGCATGGAGAAGCGCAGCTTGAGCCCCTCGACCGTCGCGGTCT
>JANTFX010000139.1 GCA_024763215.1 Candidatus Krumholzibacteriia bacterium
TCCGCGAACTCCTCGGCCAGCTCGTGGTCGACCACGTAGATGCACACCTCGCGCGCGCCCTGCTCGTTGTATCCGAACTTGTCCTGCAGGTTGTTCAGCAGGTACGTGACGTCGTCGCGGATCTTGCGGTCGTAGGTGCGGAAGTTCTCCGTCCCGAAATCCTTCAGGGCGCGCCGGAAGTTGGTGTTGCGCAGGAAGGGTTCGAGCACCTTCTCCTTCAGGCTGAAGACGTAGCGCTTGCGCAGCTCCGCGAACAACTCGGTGTCGGCGATGTCCTTGCCCTCGACCATGATCTCCTGGGTCAGGGTCCGCGAGGTGTACTCGCGCTGGGTCTCGGCGCGGAATTCCTGGCGCCGGCCCTCACCGGCGTCCTCGCCCAGCAGATGGGCCTCGATGGCGGCCAGGAAGCCCTCGGTGATCTCCAGCTTGTCGCCGGTGTAGGAGCAGACCGCGGTGGTGCCGGTTTCGTAGTTCAGGGCGAACAGGTAGTTCTTCAGATCCCGGGCGATGCGTTCCTCGTTGTAGTAGTAGAGGGACTCCTTGACCTCCTGCAGGATCTGGTAGTTGTACTGCCGGCGCAGGCTGTCCAGGAATCCCTCGGGGATCTGCTTGGCCAGCTCGGGCCGCGCCCGGGTGAAGAACGCCACCAGGGTGTCCATGGTGATCATCTGCCCGTCGCGGGCATAGTTCGAGTACAGGTCGTGGAAGATGTCGATGGAGTCGCGGCCGCTGAACCCGCTCTGGCCCTCGGTCTCGGCCTCGGCGATCACGCGCCGGCGGATGCGGGCCGTGAAGTTCTTGAGGTCCTCCTCGTCCAGCCAGACGGGGATCACCCCGGTGTAGATCGCCATCTTGAGCAGGTGCAGGTTCTCGTCGCAGTACAGCTTGTACTTGTCGGCATCCCCGATCCACTCCAGCAGGGCCGGGGATTTCTCGTTCAGGCGGCTGGAGATGATCACCCGCGCGAAGTTCTCCAGCACGCGCGGCAGGAAGCTCTCGTCGATGTGGCGCCCGAAGACGTTCTTGTAGATGGCGACCTCGGTGGACGAATCCAGCACGTAGGAGATGTTGATGAACTCGATACGGTCGCTCAGGGACTGGAAGCCGCGGATGTTCTTGTTGTCCTCGGGGTTCATCACGCCCATGAACAGCGAATAGACCCTCTCCTCGATCTCCTCCACCTTGTGCACGCCGTCGCTGATGATGTTGTGCAGCTCCAGCAGGCGCTCGCGGTTGAACCCCTTGATGTCCATCAGGGCGTAGATGCCGTTGTTGGTCCGGGCGTAGCGCGAGAAGATGTAGCGGACCTTGTTGCTGTCCTGCAACAGGCCTCCCATGCGCCGCTGCAGCACGGGGTTGGTCAGCACCGGTTGCTTGGTCAGGCGGTCGCCGGGGTTGAACACCGTGATGCCCTCGCCCAGGCGCCGGTCGAAGCGGTAGGGCCGGGCGTGGATCATCTCCATGACCTGCACCGGGTCGCCGACCCTGTGCAGCAGGGCGTTGTAGAGCGAGCTGCAGATGGTGCAGGGGTCGTCCCGGAAGACCCAGTCGTACTCCTTGCCCGTCGAGAGGTTCCACTTGAACTGGTCGTTCTCGAACAGGTCGTCCAGGAACTGCGGGCGCAGCTCCTTGGGCACCAGCAGCAGGGGGTTGTCGTGGCTGGGGCAGGGCACCTCCAGGTAGCGCGGGCCGCCCGGGGCGGCGGCAGGGCCGCCGGCCTCGCCGCGGCGATCCAGCAGGCGGCTCAAACGGCCGCCGGTATCCCCGCCACCGTGACCGCCGTCATCCAGCAGGCCGCGGTCCAGCCGCCAGACCACCTCGTAGCGGCAGCCCTCGGGGCTGTTGGCGTACTGCTCGAACTTGCGCAGGAGGTTGTTCAGGAACGTGGATTTGCCGCTGCCCGGCGGGCCGTCGAAGAGGTAGATCTTGTTCTGCTGCGCGCCCCCTCGCAAACCCTCGATCATGGACATCAGGCGGTTGGCGAAGATCCGGTCGGCGAAAAACGGCTGGTCGGAACCCTCCACGAACAGGCGGCTGCAATCGTACCCGATGAAGTTTATGGATTCGGGGTCCCCCGGATACTCGTCGTACCCTTCGCCCACGTAGGTCTTGACCATGTCGTGGAACACCTGGTGGACGTTGCGGATCATCCGCTCCGGGTACCGCCGCAGCAGGACCAGGAACTCGGCGAAGGGGATGGTCCGCTCCTGATCGAGGACCTCCTGGCTCTGGGCCAGCTTGGTCAGGGCCTTGCGCACCTCTTCCACGGTCAGATCACCCCCTTGTCCAGCTTGCGGTCCTTCATGACGTAGCGCACGCGCTGCCACTCGATCTCCGGTTCCGGTCCGGGCGACGGGGCCATGCCCGGCAGCGTCGGTTGCGCCGCCTGTGCCTGCTGATCGGGCTTCTTGACCGACTTCACCTCGGTGGTCTCCAGGGTCACCTTGCCCCCCCACAGGAATTCCAGGCCCAGCATGGTGTTGTGGATGAACTCGGCCACCAGCGGCATGCCTTCGAAGTGGTGCGTCAGGTAGAGGGTGTCCTCGCCGGTCTTGTCCAGGTCCACGGTGATGTGCGGCGGGTGGTAGAGGGATTCCCTGACCATGGCCTTGTAATCCTCGGCCTTGCGGCTCTTGACATACCAGCGCCAGACCATCTTCTGCTCGTCCAGGACCTTGTCCGCGACGAACAGGCGGTGCCGATCCAGGAAATCCTGCTCGATGAAGCTGTTGATGAACAGGAAGTCGTTGTAGTTCTCGCGCACGGCGAAGATGAAATCCCGTCCTGCGTGCGTCTTCAGGTCGAAGCGGCGGCGCTCTTCGATGTCGGCCAGGGCCGTGAAGTCCCGGCTGTAACGGCCCTTGTCGGCGGACTCCTCGATGAAGGAGAACAGGCGCAGGCCCAGGGCGTAGGGGTTCAGGCCCACCCGGGGCATGGCCGTCACCGCGGCGTTGACCCGCGCGAAATCCACCTCGTGCCCGCTGATGCGGTCGTCCTGCATGAACAGGGTCTCGTGCCAGTAGCTGGCCCAGCCCTCGTTCATGATCTTGGTGCGGATCTGCGGCTGGAAGTACAGGGAGGTCCTGCGCACGATCTGCAGGATGTCCTGCATCCAGCGGTTCTCCTCGCGCTCCAGCAGGGGCGAGTGGTCCAGCAGGAACTGCAGTACGTCCCGGCCCTGGTCCGGCCGGCTCCGGCCCGCCTTCTCGAACATGGCCGCGAACTCGGGGTGCCCGACCGCGACCTCCCGGAAGAACACGTCCTCGCCCTCGGCCCCGTGCTCGCGCACGCAGGCGTTGTAGCGTTCGATCTCCTTGACGTAGTCGTTGACGCTCACCTTCCTGCGCTCCTGCAGGAAGACGTCGAAGTAGTAATCCAGCCGGGGCGAGACCCCGTTGCGCCGCGGACGGTGCAGGCTCGAGAGCAGGCCGTGGAAATCCACCAGATTGTCCAGCGAGCGCGCGAACTCGATCACGTAATCGACCCATCGCCCGTATTCCCCGCGCAACCGCGTGATGGCCCGCTTGTCGGCCAGGGCCTGGCCGGTGAAGTCGTCGTCCCAGGTGTGCCGGAAAAACAGGTTGTTCTGGAAGAAGTCGATGTGCCCCAGGACGTGATAGAAGATCATCACGTTCAGCCAGTCGGGGTTGTTGTCGTTGTAGTAGCTGATGGCCGGCCGCGTGTTGATGACCGTTTCGAAGGGGTTGCTGGGGTACAGCTCGTAGCGCCCCTTGCCCTTGAGCACCTCCACGTCGTGGACCCAGTAGTCGTACATGGTGGGGATCATGATCTTGGGCGACAGCTCCAGCAGGTCGCGGTTGGTCACGATGTACTCGAGGGTCTCGTCCTCGAAACGCAGCCCGGCGTCGCGGGCGCGCTCCTTGCAGCCCTCCATGATGGCCTTGGCGTGTTGGTCGATCAGTTCCATGGTTCCGGCTTTCCCGTCCTATTCACTGATCAGGCTCTTGATGCCCTCGATGATCCGCGTCTCGTCCGCGTCCTCGCTCATCACGTCCAGCCGCAGCAGGTGCTTCTTCTCCTCCAGCCAGCCCGACTTCACCAGGTACTTCTGCACCTCGGTCTGCCCGCCCGAACCGTAGGCGTTCCGGGCGATGGTCACGCCGATGCGGCTGGCGTAGCCCATCATCTGCTCCAGCTCCGGCAGCATCTCCTTGCCCTCGCTGTCCCAGTCGTCGCCGTCGGTGCCGTGGAACACGTAGATGTTGTAGTCGCGGGCCAGGTTCTCCTTCTGCACGAGCTCGTTGACCAGCCGGAACGCCGCGGCCACCTTGGTGCCGCCGGCCACCCGGCTGTTGTAGTAGGTGTAGAAGTCGGGGACTTCCTTGGCCTCGGTGTCGTGCAGGATGAAGCGCGATTCCACCTGGCCGCCGTACTGGTACAGGATCCAGCTGTAGATCATCACGTGCTGGCTGACGACGACCTCGGTGGGCTTGCCGCTCATGGACCCGGAGTAGTCGCGCAGGAAGAAGACCAGGGCCTGGCTCTCGAAATCCTTTTCCCGCGAGAGGATGCGGTACACCCGGTCCTGCGGCGAGACCAGGAAGTCGGTGGTGTCCAGGCCGCCGACCGGATCCAGGCGCCCCAGGGCCAGGTTGGTCTTGATGATCTGGCGCAGGGTGGCCTTCTTGTCCAGCAGCTGGCCGAAGCCCCGGTGGCGGTCGGTCAGCTCGTAGCTGTACCGCGTCAGCGAACGCTTCTTGCCCTTTTGCTGCAGGTTGGGCAGGGAGAACTGCTCGGTGAGGATCTTGCCCAGGTCGTAGGCGTTGGACTCCATCTCGTGGGCCGAGCCCTCGCCCTGGCCGGGCCCTGTGCCCTCGCCCTCGCCGGGCTGGGGCCGCACCGGCTGCTCGCCGATGACCTCGCCCTCCTTGCCCTCGCCGCTGCCGCCGGAGCCGCCGCCTTCGGCCTGCTGCTTGAAGTTCGGGTCGTGGACGAACTTCTCTTCGACCGTGGTCGGCACCACCACGACCTTGTCCTGGCCGCCGCGGCCGGGCTTGACCAGCTTGCCGATGCGGATCTTGCGGGGGAAACCGTCCTTCTCTCGCCGCTTGTCCCGCTCCATCAGGTCGTCCAGGGACTTGATGCGCACGCTGTAGCTGCCGTCCTCCGGGCTCAGGGCCTGGATCCAGGGCAGGTCGGCCAGGTCGTAGAAGCCCGTCACATGCTTCAGGATATCCGGCTTGGGAGCCATGTCGCGGTCCCTGTTCAACTCTCGTCTTCCTGGGTGCAGAAGTACTCGATGGTCTTCTG
>JANTFX010000140.1 GCA_024763215.1 Candidatus Krumholzibacteriia bacterium
TGCGCTATCCGCGGGGTGCCGGCAGAGGGGTGGACATTTCCGGTCCGGCAGTGCCCCTGCTGCCGGGCACGTCGGAGACTCTCCGCAAAGGCAAGGACGTCTGCCTGCTGGCGGTGGGTGCGGTCGTTTACCCAGCCCTGGAAGCGGCCAAGGTTCTGGCGGCTGCCGGGGTGAACGCCGAGGTCGTCGATATGCGGTTCATCAAGCCCCTGGACGAGGCAGTCCTGGCGCGTATCTGGAATGAGCACTCGCACGTGGTGACCGTCGAGGAGAACAGCAGGGCGGGGGGCTTCGGCGCCGCGGTCCTGGAATGGGCGGTCGGGCAGGAGGCCTCCGCGGCTCCCCGCGTGGCCTGTCTGGGCATCCCGGATCATTTCCAGGAACATGCGACCCGCCAGGAATTGCTGGCGGAGCTGAAGCTTGACGGGCCCGGTATCGCCGCCCAGGTCGAGGAATTCCTGGCCCGGGGAGGCCACAGCTCCAGGGCGCAGTCCGCATCATGAGTTCCATGGCCGACCAGCTCACGGATCTCAGCACGGTGGGTTTGTTCGGCAACCCGTCCAAGGTGGAATTGCCGCCGGCGGTGAAGATCATCGAGGAGACCTGTTCCCGGCACGGTGTGCAGGTGGTCGCGTCCTCCGACCTGGCGGCCGCGGTGCCCGCCAGCATCCCCTGCCTGCCCAACAGCGAGATGGTCGACAATGCCGACATGGTCATCGCCCTCGGGGGGGATGGCACCATGCTGCGGGCCGCCAGGGTGCTCGGGCTGTCGGGTGTTCCGCTGCTCGGAGTCAACCTGGGCTCCTTGGGCTACCTGACCGATGTGCCCGTGCAGGAGCTGAAGTCCGCCCTGGAAACGCTCCTGGCCGGTCAGTGCCATCTGGACCGCCGGGCCCGCGTCTATGGTTCGGTCTGGCGGGACGGAAAGAAGATCGCCACATCCAACGCCCTGAACGACCTGGTCGTGAACATGGGGCCGTTGCCACGGGCCCTGGACATGGAATTGCGGCTGGACAGCGATTCGCTGGGGCGCTTCCTCGGCGACGGCATCATCGTCAGCACGCCCACCGGCAGCACCGCCTACAACCTTTCGGCCGGGGGGCCGATCTGCCATTCGTCCGTTTCCTGCCTTATCGTGTCGCCGATCTGCCCGCACAGCCTCGGCATGCGGCCCCTTATAATATCCAGGGACACCAGGATAGAGCTCGTTCTTCATGAAACAGGTGAAGGCGCCACGCTCACCGTGGACGGGCAGAAGGCCCACGAGCTCGCCGATGGCGACCGGGTGGTGTTCAAGGAGGCGGACAACGAGGTGGCCCTGGTCAAGTTCCCGCAGAGCCAGTTCTACCGGGTGATGCGGCACAAACTGAACTGGGGCGGTACCAAGCGTTTTGATCAGTAGGAGTTCATCCTTGCTCCTGGAACTTCGCATCCATAACCTGGCCATCGTCGAGGATCTGACCCTGGGATTGGGCCCCGGGTTGACGGTCCTGACCGGGGAGACCGGTGCCGGCAAGTCCGTGATCGCCGGCGCCTTGGCCCTGCTCGGAGGGCGCCCCAATCCCGGCAATCTGGTGCGGTCAGGCCATGAACTGGGGTTCGCCGAAGGGGTCTTCGACCTGGGGGACCGACCCGGCCAACTCCGTTTCCTGGCGAACCTGGGCGTGAGGGTCGCCGCCGACGGCATCCTGGTTCTGCGCCGGGAGTTGCGGGCCAGCGGCCGCGACCGGGTTTTGATCAACGGGCTGGTGTCCTCCCTGGCCTTGCTCAAGGAAATCGGCGCCCGGTTGCTCCACATCCAGAGCCAGGATCAGCAGCGGCAGCTTGCCCGGGCGGGGTTTGCCGGGGACCTTCTGGACCGCTGGCAGGGCAACCACGGTCTGCTGGGGGATGTGGCCGCTGCGCGGGGCGAGTTCCGGGACCTGTCGCAGAAGGTCGCGGAACTGGAACAGGCCGCCGCCGCCGGTAAGCAGCAGCTGGATGTCTGGCGGTACCAGCACGACGAGCTCGCCGCCGCCCAGCTGGATCCCCAGGAGGAAGCCTTGCTGGCCGAGCAGATCCATTTCGGCCGCAACGCACGCCGCCTGCTGGAGGGCGCCGGGCATGCCCGCTCCCTGCTGGAGGATGGGGACCCTTCCTTGCGGCTCCTGCTGGGCCAGGTCATGGGGGAATTGGGCCGCATCGGCGAGGAAAGCCCGCGGCTGAAGGAGGTGCTGGAAATCCTCGGCACCGCGCAGGCCAACCTCGAAGAGGCCTCCAGCCTGCTGGAGGGTTACCTGGATTCCTGCGAGATCGATCCCCAACAGCTTGACGAGCTGGAGGACCGCAAGGCGCTCTATGAACAGCTGCAGCGGAAGTACCAGCGCGATACAGCAGGCCTGCTGGCCTGGCAAGCCGAGCTTGAACAGAAGCTGGTTTTCCAGGACCAGGCGCCCGCGGAACTGGCCGGTCTGCGCGCCGAGCTGGAGGAGGCTCGGGCACGGCTGGCCGCCGCCGCGGAGGCCCTGCATCGCAGGCGTCTGGAGGGGGCGAGCAAGCTGGAGCAGAAGCTGCAGGAAGTGCTGCGGCCGCTGGGGTTGCCGGATATTCGGTGCAGGGTGGCGGTGGAGTTGCGCGCGGACGAGGATGGCCCCATCACCATCGCCGACCGCCCCTGCCTGGTGAGCGAGAAAGGCTGCGACGAGGTCCGGCTCCTGGTGCAGCCCAATGCGGGGGAAGCCCTGGGGCC
Source organism: Candidatus Krumholzibacteriia bacterium (assembly GCA_024763215.1). Lineage (GTDB taxonomy): Bacteria > Krumholzibacteriota > Krumholzibacteriia > LZORAL124-64-63 > LZORAL124-64-63 > JAHJTW01. Next base: position 2,729 of record JANTFX010000140.1, read on the forward strand.
GGCCCACCTGATAGCATCGGGAGGGGAGAAATCCCGCATCTTCCTGGGCGTGTCGGTCCTGGAGGATCGTGGCGCCGAGCCGCCTTTGCGGCTTTTCGACGAAATCGACGCGGGTCTGGGGATGGAAGGTGCGGGGCCTGTGGCGGACCTGTTGCAGGATCTGGCCCGCCAGGGGCAGGTTCTGTGCATCACCCATCTGGCCACGGTCGCCGCCCGGGCCGACCGGCACGTCAAGGTCGCCAAGCGCCAGCAGGAGGGCAGGACCACCGTGGAAATCCTGCTGCTCCAGGATGAGGGCCGGGTCGCGGAATTGACCAGGTTGCTGGGGGGCGAGCGCGTCCTCCCTGATTCCCGGCACCAGGTTGCCTTTGCCAGGAAGCTCCTGGAAGCCGCCGGGGAAAAGCCCATTTGACCCTGTGGATTCCATGTCGCATTATTGGCTCTTGCCTCGTGCGCCCGTAGCTCAGCTGGATAGAGCGTCTGCCTCCGGAGCAGAAGGTCGTGGGTTCGAATCCCGCCGGGCGTACCACTTTTCCCATGCGGTGCCTGCCATGAGCTTGTTCAGGATCCTGTGGTTGTTTTTGCTGGGGCTGCTGGCCAGGCGCCTTTTTTTGAGTTGGCGCCGCCCGCGCCCCACCAGGCCCTCCGGTGGTCCGACCCCTCCGGGTGGGTCCGCGGACGGATTCAACTCGGTGACGGACCAGAATATCAGTGATGCTGATTTCGAAGAAATCCCTTAGAGAATCAAAGCTGTTCCGCTCGCGCTTCTCAGCCGGCGAGGGTACCGATTTCGCCTTGCGCCAGTACCACCGGTGCCAGGAGGAGCTTTCCTCAGCCCTGGTTCAGCTTGCCCTGCAGATGGCGTTCGTGCTCCTGCTCGCGCTTTTCGGCCGGGCGATGTGGCATCTTTTCATCAGGCACGGTCAGGGCGTGAGCCCCTGGTTCCGTTATCTCTGCCTTGCCGGCATCATCTTCATGGTCGGCTCGGCCGCATACCGGACGGCAAGGAAGGTCAAGCAGATCTTGGTCCTCAGGGGAGAGATCCGGCATTACCGGCAGGTCCTGCGCGGGGAGGGGACACCGGGAGGCGGGACCGTCAACGGCTCGTGACCACCGGATCGTCATCCTGCCGCCGGGCTCCCAGCAGCAGCTTGCGTGTGGGGATGAAAACGGCGAAACCCAGCAGGACGGCCAGCCACAGGGTGAACACCCGGATCAGGATGGCCGCCGAGGCCGCCGCCGTGCCCGCGGCGCCCAGGATCCCCAGCAACCAGATGATGGTGGCCTCCGTCCCGCCCAGCCCCCCCGGCAGGAAGGAGAGGCTGCCCACGATGGTGCCGGCCGCGTAGATGAAGACCGCCTCTCCCGGATCGAGTTCCAGACCCAGCCCCCGGCAGACCATGAGGAATCCCACGCCTTCGCATAGCCAGGAGAAAACCGAAAGCAACAGGATGCCGGCACCCGCACCCGGTTGCAGCAGGCTGCCGAAATTCTCCAGGGCCACTTCCAGGGCGATGCCCTTGCGGGCCAGAACGGGCGAGCGGCCGAGCTTTTCCAACAGCAGCCGGCGGAGGCGGTCATTGCGCAGCAGGAGCAGCAGGGCCGGCAGCAGGGCCGCTGCCACCAGGCCGGTAGTCAGTCCGGACAGCGAACCAGGCCAGAACAGGATGCCGCCGGTGGCCAGGATCAGAACCCCCAGGAAATCGTAGATCCTTTCGGCGAGGATCACCGGCAAGCCGACGGCCAGACTGATGTCGTACCGGTCCTTCAGGATGCCCGCCTTGAACACCTCTCCGACCTTGCCCGGGGTGATGACCATGACGTAGGCGGAAAAATAGATGGCCAGGGAGGACCCGGTGGGGATCCGGGCAGAAAGTCGTCGCAGGAAGAATTCCCAGCGCCAAAATCGCATTCCGTAGTTGGCCAGGGACAGCAACGCGACCCCCGCCAGGAACAGGGGGGGGATGCCTTCCATCCGGGCGCGGATGCCTTGCCAGCCGTAAACCACCGCGCCGGTGGCATAGAGGGCCAGGGTCAGGATCACCACCAGAAAGGAGCGGGTCAGGATATGGCGGGGCAGGCGCATGGAACTCCCTGGCCGACGGGCGAGGAAAAAAGAACGAAGCCGGATTGGAGCGAGGCAGGAACAAGAATGCCTGTTGCCTGCCCCGGTGGCAAATGATGGTTGCCGCTCCCGGATGCTTGCCTCTTGATTATACTACATTTTGATGGTAAAATTGAGGAAAAATAATCCAAAGGCGGGAAGATGAACGGTGCCAAGGCGATTTTTTACCGTGGTCTAGATGGTGTGGTTGGGCTTTCGGGCTGCCTCCTATTGCTCGTGCTCGGGCCGGTCCTTGGCGCCTGGTATTATGTCCGGAACCGGAATTTTCCCCTGAAGCCCCTGGTCCTGGTGGGGATCAACCGGCGCCGAGGAGGTCGTGGTCCGCAAATCAAGACACGCAACCGCCGGCATGTGGTCATGCCCGGACGTCTGATCCACGCCTGGTGTTTCCAGGT
>JANTFX010000141.1 GCA_024763215.1 Candidatus Krumholzibacteriia bacterium
GACGACGGGCCGGGCATCCCCCGGCGGTTGCAGGAAAAGGTATTCGAGTGTTTCTATTCGGGCAGACAGGACGGCCGCGCACCCGGTTCCGGACTGGGCCTGTACCTCGTCCGCAGGAATCTGGAAATCCTGGGCGGCCAGGTCACCCTGGCCGGCGGTGACGGCCGGGGCTGCACCTTCACCCTCACCCTGCCCGCCCATGGGCCGACGACGGTTTGAACGGAGCCTGACATGAAAAGACGCATCCTGGTCGTCGAGGACGACAGCCACCTGGCCGACGGCCTGCAGATCAACCTGGAGCTGGAAGGCTACGAGGTGCTCCTGGCCGGCAGCGCCGAGGAGGGTCGCGACCTGTGGCAGGGCGGGGGCATCGATCTGATCCTGCTGGACGTGATGCTGCCCGGCATGGACGGTTTCGAGTTCTGCCGCCTGATCCGGCGCGAGGGCGACCGGGTTCCGGTGCTGTTCCTGACCGCGCGCAGCGCCGGCCGGGACCGCATCCGCGGCCTGGACGAGGGCGGCGACGACTACATCACCAAGCCGTTCGAGCTGCAGGAGCTGCTGGCGCGCATCAAGTCCATCTTCCGGCGCCAGGACTGGTTCCGGGTCGCGGAAGTGGAACCCGAGCTGAGGATCGGCGAGGCGGTCATCGACCTGCGGGGCTACAAGGCCGTCACCGCCGGCGGAACCGTGGCCCTCAAGGAGAAGGAGGCCATGATCCTGCGTCTGCTCAGCGAACACCGGGGCGAAGCCGTGGACCGGCAGACCATCCTGGACCGCGTCTGGGGCTTCGGGGCCTACCCCACCACCCGGACCGTCGACAACTTCATCCTGGCCTTGCGCAAGATCGTCGAGGCCGACCCCCACCACCCCCGCCTGATCCAGACGGTCCACGGCGTGGGCTACCGCCTGGCCGACCAGCCGGCGGGCCCGGAAGACGGGGCATCATGAGCCGGGAACTGGAACGCCTGCTGGACCTCTGGGAATCCGGACCAGACGGCCGGACCGATCCGGCCGGAATCATCACCGCCGCCGCGGCGGCCATGGACGACCCCCGGGGCAAGGGGGCCCTGAGCCGCTTTCTGGAAATCACCCGCCAGCCCGAATTCCTGACCGCCCTGGAAGGCGAGGAGGAGCGCGACCGTTGGTTCACCGCCGCCCTCCAGGCCATCGACGTCCTGGATTTCGATCTGGGCGATCTGCTGGCCCAGCGCACGGCCGCCGACCCGGAGCGGACCCTCTTCAGGGAATTCAGCGGGCCGGACCGGGACGACTGGAGCTACCACCGGGTCCGCGAGCTCGCCCGCGCCACCGCGGCGCTGCTGTGGCGCGACGGGCCGGCGCCCGACCTGGCGCCCGGCCTCGCCAACCCCGTACCCGGGCCCCGGGTTGGCCTTTTCTGCAGCAACGGGGTCGGCTCTGCCATTTGCGATCTGGCCTGCCTGACCGAGGGCATCCTGGTCTCCCCCCTGAACATCCATTTCAAGCAGGAGCACCTGGTCTGGATCTTCAACCGCCTGGTGCTCACGGTGGCCGTCTGCGACACCAGTGAGCGCCTGGACCAGCTGCTGGCCTTGCGGGAAAAGGTCGACCATCCCTTCGTCATCTATACCTTGATGCCCGATGACCGGGTGGGTCGCCCCGGCATCCTGGGCCTGGACGAACAAAGGGCACGGCTGGGGGCCACGGAGATCACCGGCATCCTGGACGGCCGCCCGCGGCGCGGTCTGCGGGACATCGCCACGGTCATGTTCACCTCCGGGAGTACGGGCCTGCCCAAGGGCGTGGCCTTTTCCCAGCGCAACCTGGTCAGCAAGCGGTTCGCCCGGGCCGCCGCCCTGCCGTTCGTCGGGCGGGACGAGACCCTCCTGTGCTACCTGCCCCTGTTCCACACCTTCGGCCGCTTCCTGGAGATGCTGGGTTCGATCTTCTGGGGCGGCACCTATGTCTTCGCGGGCAACCCCGCGGCCGACTCTCTGCTGGACATGCTGGGGAAGGTCGCACCCACGGGCATGATCAGCGTCCCGGTGCGCTGGCAACAGATCGCCGACAGGGTCTGGGAGCAGGCGCGCGCCAAGGGTGCCGACCCGGACCACGGCCCGCACTTGCGCCGCCTGGTGGGCGAGCGCCTCAGCTGGGGGCTGTCCGCCGCCGGCTACCTCGACCCCAAGGTTTTCCGCTTCTTCCACCGCCACGGTGTGAGGCTGTGCAGCGGGTTCGGCATGACCGAGGGCACCGGGGGCCTGACCATGACCCCGCCTGACGACTATGTACCCGGCTCGGTAGGCATCCCCTTGCCCGGCACCCGGGTACGCCTGGGCCAGAACGGGGAATTGCAGGTCAGCGGCTGCTACATCGCCCGCTACCTGGAGCCGGACGACCCGGCCGGCGGCCTCGAGATCGAGGCGCCCGACAGCGACCAGTGGTGGCTGCCCACCGGGGATCTGTTCCGCAGGACCCGGGGCCGGCACCTGGAGATCGTCGACCGCATCAAGGACATCTACAAGAACAACCGCGGCCAGACCATCGCCCCTCGCGCGGTCGAGAGCCTGTTCGAGCAGGTCCCCGGCATCAAACGCACCTTCCTGGCCGGGGACGGCAGGGCATACAACACCCTGCTCATCGTTCCGGACGACGAGGACGAGGTGCTGCATTCGCTGCGGGATCCGGAAAGCCGCCGGCATTATTTCCAGCACATCATCACGGCCTCGAACCCCTCGCTGGCCACCTGGGAACGGGTGGTGAATTTCGCCGTCCTGGACCGGGACTTCTCCCTGGAACGGGGTGAACTTACCCCGAAGGGCTCGCTGCGGCGCAAGACCATCGAGAAGAACTTCACGGGCGTCATCGCCTCCCTGTACCGGGGCGAGGGCCGGACCCTGGCCTGCGGGAATTTCCAGGTGCGCATCCCGCGCTGGTTCTTCCGCGATCTGGGGATCATCGAGGATGCCATCGAGGCCCGCGACGGCGCTCTGCTCAACACCGAAACCGGTGGTCGGCTGGAGATCGCAGCGGGCGCGGACGGCCGCGTCCGCCTCGGCGATCTGGAATACACCCTGGACGGGCAAGGGGCACAAAAGCCCCTGATCGACCTCGGCGTGTTCGCCCGCCACCCGGTGCTGTGGCTGGCCAACCCCGCCCTGATCCGTTTCAGCCCCTGCCGCTGCGGCTGGAGCACCCCCCTGGGCGGGGTGGCACCGCATGTCCATCTGCCGCACCGGGAAAACGAAGCGGTGGCGTCCTGCCTGGAGCCTGCCGCCACCGACCCCGCCCTGGCCTCCCTCGATGCGACCTGCACGCGATTGCTGTTCGGCCCCACCGCCGACGCCCTGGCTGCGGTCAAGGTCCTCGAGGCCGAGATGCACCGCAGCCACGAGCCGGTGACCGGGTTGATCCGCTCCCGTCTGCAGGCGGTGGCGAGCCACCCTGTTCTGCAGGTGCGTTGCCGCGCCTATCAGGTGCTGATGCTGGATGAGCCCAACCCCGATTACCGGCGCCACCTGCCGGCCTTCATCGAATCCGGGCTGCCCTTCCTCGATCAGGAAAGTTTCCAGGCCATCGCCGGGGCCAGCCTGCAGCCCCACGACCTGACCGCCCTGCGCCGGCGCCTGGCCTATTACCGCCGGCACCTGGCGTGGCCGGCCTCCGACCGGGTGCGCAAGGTCTTCAGCGGCCTGCTGCACATGCTGGCGGACTTCGCCCGTTACCACCTGGAATACTACGGGGCGGTCAGGGCGGAGCTGGTGGCATGGATCAGGCACGAGGCGGACCCGGAAATGGCGGCCCTGGCCCGGGCCACGTTCCGCGAACTCGGGCGATGGTTCGAGACCCGCCTGCAGGAAGGGTACCCGGGCATGGACCCGGCATCGTGGCGGGGTAAGATCGCCTTCCAGGAAGGGATGAATGAGGAAGAGGCCGCCCGTCTGCAGGAAATCCTGATCGGCACCACCTTCCTGCGCGAATCGGTGATCCTCGCCTGCGAGGGCGAGGACCTCGCCCTGCAGGAGATCGGTCCGGGCGGCATCTGGGTTTCGCGCATCATCTCCCGGTTCGAGGATTCACGCTTCCGGATCAGCATCAACACCAAGAGCGGCAAGCACTTCGATCTGCAGCTGATCATCTTCAAGGACCGGGACCAGGCCCAGGCCCTGGAATCCATCTACTGGTACCTGGCCCTGAGCGGCAGTGTCGCCGGCCGCCCGGTGCTGCCCGAATTCGGCAGCTGCCGGCCCGATCTGGGCGCCCTGTCCATGGCCTACACCAGCGATCTGACCGTCTGGGAGAAGATCCGGGAGTTCAGCAGCACCCGCGGACCCGGAACCGTCCTGCCCTCGCGCATGCGCTGGCGCCAGCTGATGGTCCGCGCCATGGGCGTGGTGGTCCGCGGCTGGGAATACTCAGGCCGGCGCATCATCCCGGGCCGTGTCTCGCCCTACAACATCGTGGTGCCCGAACCTGATTTCCGCACCGGGGCCCTGTTGAACAACCTGACCGGCTGGCGCCCCTATCAAGGCCCCTTCAGCCTGCTGCTGCCCCTGTGGCGCAACATGATCCACCACACCCTGTGCCACTACCCCTGGACGGACTTCTACCTGGAACGCACGTGGCTGCTGGATGCGGTGGTCGAAGGCCTGGGGGTTCCCGCGGCGACGGTGTGGCTGCAGAAGCTGACCGCCGGGATCAAGGACGGCTCAGACGACCCGGATACCCTCATGTGGCCTGGTTTCGCCCGGGACCTGGAGGAATTCCTGGGCCGGCTCACCTCGGGTTACTACCCGCCCCTGCCCCTGGAAGGCGCCATCCAACGCTACGACGAGTGGGAGCGCACCCGGCCGGATGCAACCATCAAGGCCAAGCTGGAAATCCTGGTCGAGCTGATCTCCCTGTATCGCCTGGACCTTCTGCCCGACATCGCCCGTTTCACCCTTTTCCGGCGCACCATCTTCCGGCAGGCGCCGCCCGGGATCGCAGACCCCTTCGACCGTCTGCTCGACCGCATGCATCATTCTCCCGAGCGCCGGCCCGAGGCCATGGTCGAGCTGTCGGACCTGCAGGCCGCCCTGACGGGCCAGGATGAGCGCCTGGCCTTCTCCCGGATGGCCTTCCCCCACTGGAAACACACCCAGACGGTGAGGATCAAGACCCTGGGCGACCCCGCCCATAGCCAGACGGTCGTCCATTCCACCCTGCGAGACCGCCAGGGG
>JANTFX010000142.1 GCA_024763215.1 Candidatus Krumholzibacteriia bacterium
CTACGATTTCGAGATGCAGGCCACCGACGCGCCGGGCGACACCATCTACCACACGGCCCTGGGCGCCGCCGGCGGCTCGCGGTTTCCCATGGTGCTACCCGATGACGACGGCGACGGACTCGAGGACGAGGACCCTATCAACGGACTGGACGATGACGGCGACGGCCTCATCGACGAGGATTTCGGCGCCATCGGGGACCAGGAATTCCGCTGCGTGTACAGCGACACCGCAGCCGCCATCCGCGGCATCTACCAGGACCACGATCCCCTCGGCATCTCCGTCGTTCAGCGCTCCATCCAGTGGGATGAACCGGGAGCCGAGGATTTCATCGGCTACGATTTCACCATCACCAACGTGGGCGATCAGACCCTGGATGATGTGTACCTGGGCCTGTTCGCGGATTTCGACATGGGCGCCGGGCCGGGTTCTCCCGAGGACGACCGGGCTGGATTCTGGCAGGGCGATGTGGCCGTCTCCACCGGGACCACCGTCCCGGTCTCACTGGCCTACACCCTCGACGGCACCGGTTACGCCGGGTTCGTCTTCTGCGGCGTTTCCGGCCAGGATGAATGCGCGGGCGCCTATGACCCCATGATCCACGGATTCCAGATCTTCGAAGGCAGCGCCTCGTTCGAACAGGGCGGCGATCCCACCAACGATAGGGAGCGCTTGACCGCTTTGAGTGATCCAAGCATCGATGCGAACACCCTCCCGGGCATGGAAGCCGATGTCCGCACCCTGATCTCCAGTGGACCCTTCGCGGTCCTGCCGCCGGGCGGGACCCTGAATTACCGCGTGGCCATGGTGGCCGCGGCGGACCTGGCCGGCCTGGAGGCCGCCGCCGGCCAGGCTGTCCTGGTGGCTCACGGCGCCTGCTTCGACCGCGACGGTGACCCGGCCGACGGCGCCGAATTCCAAGTGCCCTGGCTGAGCCCTGAAGACATCCCCGTGGCCGCGGCAGCCGGTTACATCGAGGCGGAGGCCACCGGTGCGGGCGCCACCCTGACCATCACCACCCACGATGCCGATACCGCTGACCTGGCCCTGATCCGGCGTCCGGCCCCCGGCCTGCCGGAACGCAGCTGGCCCGGCAACCGGTGGATCCCGCTGGGTTCCGGAACCGAAGGCCTGCGATTCGCCGCCAGGGACGACGACCCCGGGTCCTGGCCCCGCACCTACGACCTGGTGCTGCGTGAAGAAGGCCTGGATGACCTCGTGCTGTATTCCCTGACTTCCGGCCAGGCTCCGGTAGCGGGTATGCGGCTGAAGGCCGGGCCCAACCCCTTCAACCCCGCGTTGACGGTGGAGTTTTCCCTGGATGAGGCCGGACCGGTCGCCCTCGAGGTGTACGATACGCGGGGCCGCCTGGTCCGCGAGCTGTTCCAGGGACGGCATGACGCGGGCACCGACCGTTTGAAATGGGACGGCCGGGACCAGACCGGCCGGTCGGCGCCTTCGGGTGTGTACCTGCTCCGTATGACGACTGAAAAACAGGTAATCCGGAAACACGTGACCATGATCCGGTAAGGGGATCAGGCGGGCGATCCCGAGGACGGGGCCTGCAACAAGGCCCCGTCGTTGGGTTCTTCCCCTTCGGTTACCAGGCATGCTATGGTAACACTCCGGAGGGAGGTCGGAACCATGCCGCCGTATCGGAAACCTTTGCACACCCCGGCGCCGTTGCTCATCGCAATTATCAGTCTAGTCATGCTGTCCGCCTGCGACGACCACAACAACGCCACAGCCCCTGCGCCGGCGGTCCCGCAGATCACAAGCCCCGCCGACGGCTCGTCCGTCAAGGCCCCCTTCACCATCGAGGTGTCGATTCCGGAACCGGAGGCCAGCCAGACGCAATGGGTTCATTTCTTCGACGGCGGGCACAACCTCCTGGACTCGGTGACCGCTCCGCCCTGGACCTGGACCGTCGGCACCGCTGCATATTCGGACAGCCTGGTCCACGTCTTCAGCGTCCAGATCGGCCTGGATGACGGCACGGCCGAGGGAAAGATCCTGTATCCAGAACCGATAAGCATCCGCGTCCTGCCCGCGGACGCCGACCTGCCCCGGCTGCTCTATCCCGCACCGGGCCAGACTCTGGACACCTACGGCTCGACGGTCCTGCGCTGGTCCTCCGTGGCTGGAGCCAAGGGGTACGAGTACGAGGTCGCCGCCGATTCCTTGTTCACCACCCTCGTGACCCGAACGACAACCCAGGACACCATGGTGGCCTGGCATCCCCCCGAGCGCCGATGGTACTTCTGGCGCGTGCGGCGGCACGATCCCGACGGCACCCTCGGGCCGCGAGGGTCATACCATACCTTCCACTCCGGCGTTGTGTTTTCCACCTTGTTAACCATGGGTATGGATTCCCAGGGCAGCGACATGCTCGTGACCGGCGATGGCGACATCATCGTCTGTGGACAGAGCCACCTACAGACCAACGGGCCCGGCAGAACCCATGGCGTCGTGACCGGATTCTCCGACGAGGGCGCCCTGCAGTGGAAAACTGAACTTCCCGAGGATCAATTTTCGATCCTCAACGGAATGACCCCGAGCGGGTACACCGGTGTTGCCTGCGTGGGCACCGCCAATTACGAAAACAACGACCAGCACATCATGCTGACCCAATTCGATCTGGAGGGAAACCTGGGCTGGCGGCGGGACTATCCCCTGCCCGAGGGGATCAACTATTCCCGGGGTGAAGGATGCGCCGCCCTAATCGGGGGATTCATCCTGGCCGGATACCAGTCCGGCAGCAATCATGACATCTCCAATTACGACGCGCTGCTGATGAAGGTCGACGATATCGGCGATGTGGTCTGGTCACGCACCTACGGCGGTTCAAGGCCCGAGCGCCTTCTGGATGTGGCCGCGGTGGGCACGGGATTCGTGGCGGTCGGCTCCACAAGAAGCTTTTCCCGCGCCTCGTTCACCACCGACGGCTGGGTCCTGCGCTGCGACGCGGCCGGGGACACCCTCTGGACCGGGAGGGTCGGCCGCGGACATTTCTGTGAACTATTCTCCGTCACAACTCTTGATGGCGGGGGCGTGGCCGCGACGGGAATCGATACCGACTTCCTGGATGATGTCGTCGTGGCCCGGTTTGACGCGAGCGGCAACTTGATGTGGGAGCGATACTACGGCGGGTTTATGGACGGCGGTTTCGACGGCCGCGACGGCGGGCAGGGAATTGCCGCCACCGCCGACGGCGGATTCCTGGTCACCGGATATGGATACGGGTTCCCCAACCCCACCGATCTTCTGGTCATGAAACTGGATCCGGACGGAACCGTCCTCTGGCAGAACCACATCGGTCCCGAGGGATGCTGGGGCAACGCGATCCGCCCGACCAGCGACGGAGGCGCCCTGATCGCCGCCAGGCATGACCGCCCCGAGGGGCTCTGGTTGCTGCGTTGCGACGCCCACGGGGCCACCCTGGACGATTACGGGGACTGAAGCCGGCTGCGGACGGCCTGCCGGTACCGTGCCCGGATCTCTTGAATCAGGGGATCGTCGGGAAACGGTCGCGCCCCGCCTTTGACCTCCCCGATGGGCACCACACCGATCAGGGCGTTGGTCAGGAAGCCCCCCCGGGCGCGATCCAGGTGCTCCACCGTAAATGACCGCTCCTCTGCGAGTCCGGATTCCAGGACGATGCCGCGTGTGATGCCCGGCAGGGGTCCGTCGCAAACCGGCGGGGTGAACACCCCGTCATCCAGAACCAGGAACAGGTTGGTTCGGCCCCCGTCCGTGAGGTATCCCTTTTCATTCAAGGCCAGGCAATCAAAAACGCCCGTGCGGACGGCTTCGGCCATCAAGGCATCGCTTTGCGGCCTCAGCGCCGTCTTGAAACACGCCAGCGGGGAACCGGACTTCCGGACCACCGTGGCCGAGATACCCACGACGACCTTGGGGGGTGCCGGTGTGACCGCCCGCGGCAAGACCTGGAGCTGATGGCCCGCGGCCAGGAGCTTGACGGCGCCGTCTCCGGTGGCCGCCTCCGACATGCAGGCAGCGATGGCCCGGCGAATATCCTCGGTCGCCGGCAGGCCATCCATTTTCAGGAACGCCAACCCCGCAGCCAGACGCTCCAGGTGCCGCTCCAGAAACACGGGGCGGCCCCCGCGCACCAGGATGGTCTCGAACAGACCCCGGCCCCCTTCCGGTCCGGATGGGGGTTCCTTTCCCCCGCAATTTTCCCTTAGCTCAAGCATTTGACGATGGACTCGCCTTTCTTGACGGTCTCCTCGTATTCATCCCCGGGATCCGAATCCCACACCACGCCCCCGCCCACGCCGAAGCTGAGGATACCATTGCGGATGGTGCAGGTGCGAATGGCGATGTTGAGATCCATCATGGCCGCATCCCCGGACATCCAGCCGATGGCGCCGGTGTAGACCCCCCGGGGCTCGGGTTCGAGCTCCCGAATCAGGTGCATGGCGGCGATCTTGGGGCAACCCGTGATGGACCCCCCGGGGAAGGTCCCGCGGAGGATATCCCCCAGGGTGACCCTCTCGCGCGCACGCCCGGTGATGTGGGCCACCAGATGGTGGACGTTGGTGAAGCTTTCCAGCTCGGGAAAACCCCGCACCCGGATGCTGCCCGGCAGGCAGATGGTGCTCAGATCGTTGCGCAGCAGATCCACGATCATGGCCAGCTCGGACCTGTTTTTCCCGTCGCCGACCAGAAAGCTGGCCCGGCGGGCGTCCTCCTGTGCGGTGGCCCCCCGGGCCGCGGTGCCCTTGATGGGGCTGACCAGGAACTCCCCTGCCTGGAGCGACAGGAACCGCTCGGGCGATGACGACACGACCGTGAAATCCGGCTGCTGAATATAGGCCGAAAAGGGCGCCGGGTTCTCCCGGTACAAACGCAGGGCGAACTCCCGGGGATCGCCCTTGACCGACCATGTTTCCTGACGCGTCAGGTCCACCTGGTAGACATTGCCGGCTGCGATCTGGTCCCTGATGGCCGCGACTTT
>JANTFX010000143.1 GCA_024763215.1 Candidatus Krumholzibacteriia bacterium
ATGCCCCGGCGGGCGCGGCCGGTGCCCAGTGCAGCCAGGATTTCAGCGGGAGCGGCGCAACGGGCCTCCATCTCCATGATCAGGTCGCGGAAGGGATTCCGCAACAGGCGCACCGGGATGTGGGATTTCAGGACCAGGTGCGTGTCGGCGGGGCCGGCCGCGGCCACCGCCTGCTTGAAGGCCTCATGACCGGAGCCTTCGGCCGTGGCGGCGAACCGCGAGCCGATCTGCACACCCTCGGCCCCCAGGGCCAACGCGGCGGCCATCTGCGCCCCGGTGGCGATGCCTCCGGCGGCGATCACGGGGATCGCCACGGCCTGCGCGCACATGGGCACCAGCACCATGGTCGTCAGTTCCTCGCGCCCGTTGTGCCCGCCGGCCTCGAAGCCTTCGCAGACCACGGCGTCGCAGCCGGCGTCCTCGCACTTCTTGGCCAGCGCCGGGCTGGACACCACGTGGACCGACACGGCCCCGGCCTCCTTCACCGCGCCGACCACCTTCTTCGGCGAACCCGCGGAGGTGAACAGGATGCGCACGCCTTCCTCCAGGGCGACCTGCAGGCTCTCGGGGGCGTGCTTGTAGATCAGGGGCAGGTTCACGCCGAAGGGTTTGTCCGTGTGCCCGCGGGCGCGGCGGATCTGTGCGCGCAGCTCATCCGGCCGCATGCTGCCGGCGCCGATGAGACCCAGGCCGCCGGCGTTGCTGACGGCAGCGGCCAGCTCGGCCCCGCTGTTGTGGATCATGCCGCCCTGGATGACCGGGTGCTCCATGCCCAGCAGGGCGCAGATGCGGTTGCCTTCCCAGCGCGCCACGGTCATAGCCCCAGGTCCCCGGCCACCGGCACCAGCGCGGCCAGCACATGAGCGATGACTTCGTCCTGCTCCAGGTTCAGGTCCCGGGCGCCCTCGGCGATCTCCGCGCGGTTGACCTTGGCGGCGAAATCCTTCTTCTTCAGCTTCTTGCGCACCGACTTGACCTTCACCTGGGCGATCTTCTTGTCGGGCTGGACCATGGCGCAGGCCATGCAGAACCCGCACAGCTCGTCCACGGCGAACAGCCAGCGCGCGCAGTCGTTCTCGCGCGGGATGCCGGTGTAGGCGGCGTGGGACATGATGGTGCGTACGAACTCCTCCGGGTAGCCGCGCTCCCGCAGGATCTCCGCCCCCTTGAGGGGATGGTCGGGGGCCTCGGGATACTTCTCGTAGTCGAAGTCGTGGAGCAGGCCCACCGCCGCCCAGTACTCCGGGTCGTTTCCGGTGCGCTCGGCCGCCGCCTTCATGGCCGCCTCGACGGCGTAGCCGTGGCGGCGCAGGCTCTCGCTCTGCGTGAATTCGTGCAGCAGGGCCAGGGTTGTGTCGCGATTGTACAGGTCGCTCATGGATCAGCCTCCGGCAGCGGGCGGCCACGGGCGCCGCCCGGATTTTACAACACCAGCTCCTCGTGGTGTTCGTTAAGCCACCTCCTGGATTCCCGGTGCCAGGGACAGACCTGATCCAGCAGGGCGTAGAACCGCTCGCTGTGGTCCAGGTGCGCCAGGTGGCAGACCTCGTGGGCCACCACCGCGTCGATCACCTCGGGCGGCGCCATCACCAGACGATAGCACAGCGATATCGTTCCACGGGCGGAACAACTGCCCCAGCGGGTGGTGCGCTCGCCGATGATGACCTTGCCGGGATGCAGGCCGGCCTTGCCCGCCCAACCGGCCACGCGTCCGGGCAGATCCTGGTGGGCCAGCTTGCGCAAATATGTTTCCAGGGCCGGGCGCACATCCAGCGCCTGATCGACGGGAAGGGCCAACATGAGTTCGCCGTCCGCAAGCTCGCAGCGGCTTCGCACCCGCCCGGCCGGCAGCGCCCGGACTTCGATGCGGCGCGGCGCACCGTACACCAGCACCCTGCTGCCCAGGCCGTACTGCCGCACCTTGGGCCCCAGGCGCACGTCGAACTCGTCGGCCTTGGTACTCAGCCAGTCTCCGTATTCCTCCAACAGGGCCGGCACCTCGGCGTACCCCACCCGCTGGGGCAAGGTGACGAGCACCCCCTCGCGCCGGGAGACGCTCAAGCCCAGCTTGCGGGCGCGGCGGCTCTTGCGCACCCGGTAGCACAGCGGCCGGCCGCCGATCATGGTCATGACCGGCCGATCGTTCATGCCACCGCCTTCTTTGCGTCCAGCTTCCTGGTCACCGCGATGAAGACCAGCAGGGCCACCAGGGAGATGAAACCCACCCCGCAGTAGGCGTACCACAGGTAATGGGCGTGCGCGTAGGCCTCGGGCATGGGGCCTTGCCCCTGCAGGGCCGCCGCATGGGCCGCGCGGGTGGCCGCATCCAGGGTGCCGGGCTCGGGGCAGTACTTGCTCAGCAGGTAGCCCGAGAACGCGAAGCCGAAGATCCACGCGAAGAAGGTGTTCATGTGGGCGAAGCCCAGGAAGGTGCCCTCCTTGCCCTTGGGCGCCTGCAGCGAGGCGAATTCCAGCCACTTGGGACTCAGGAAGCACTCGGCCAGACCCTGGATGGAGATGCCGATGATCATCATCAGGGTGATCGGATGGATATCCATCCCCAGGATGTTAATGTGATGATGGATCCAGGCCGAGAAGGACATGGACACCGCCGACAGGGGGATCAGGGCCATGGCCACCAGGATTGAGTTCTCCGGCTTCCACTTGCGCACCAGCTGCGTGATCATCACCACGAAGATCACCACCACCAGCGGGTTGATGTTGGCGTACCACTCGGGCTTGTAGGTCTCCCCGGCCATGCGCAGCACGTAGTCCGGCATGGACGCGTAGAGCTGGCCCTGGATGGCCCAGAACCCGGCGGTGATCAGGATCAGCGCCAGGAAACGCAGGTTGGACAGGGCCATCCACATGCCGCGCAGGGTCTCGCCGATGGACTTGGTCTGGTTGTGCTCGGCGTTCTTGTCGGGAAAGTAGATCAGCGCCACCAGGATCAACGCCAGCAGGGCGGCGCCAGCCGAGAAGAACGGCACCTTGTCCACCCCCAGATCGATGCGGATGGGCGCCACGATGGTCTTGCCGGTGAACGAGCCGATGTTGACCACCATGTAGAAGATGCTGAAGGCGCGGGCGCGGTTGGCCTCGTCCGAGGACTTGCTCACAGTCCCGGTGATCACCGGCTTGACGATGGCCCCGCCCAGGACGATGAGCACCAGACCCACGCTGACCGGCCCCAGGTCGTGGAACACGCCCAGGGTGCCGTAACCAGCGGTCAGCAAGGCGAAGGCCATCATCAGGGCGTTGCGGAAACCGATGCGGTCGGCCAGGGCGCCGGTGAAGAACGGCACCAGGTAGATCCAGCCGCCGAACATGCCGGCCACCCAGCCTGCCTGCACATCGTCCAGACCCACCACGCGGATCAGGTAGGTGCGCAGGGCGATGAAGGTGCCGTAGTAGGCCGCGCGCTCGCACAGCTCGGCGACGTTGCCGGTCCAGAAGGGGCGCGGAAAGCGCCAGGTGGTTGCGCCTTGGGTCATGGGAATGGCTCCAGGGTGGTTGGGGAAAAGGCCGGCAGGGGATCGGCATGCATATTAAGGGAAACCCGGCCGCTTGGGTACCCCAAAACCGCTTCCGACCGGCGTGCCTACCGGCTTGCCACCCCGTACGCCATCTGCCGGTTGGCCGCCACGCCCCAACCGTGGGCATCGACGGCGATCAACCCCACCGACCACTCGGGCGGAAACGCCGCTGCGGCCCGGGCCACGGCCTCTTGGGCACTCAGCCCGCCGGCCATGAGGTTGTAGACGGTGCGGGCCTGCATCTGGCGGATGATCTCCTCGCCGTGGCCGGTACAGGCCACCGCGCCGGCGGGGCCGGCATAGCTGCCGCAGCCGTAGATGGGCACATCCCCCACCCTGCCGTCCAGGGTGATGGAGGTGCCGCCGGTCGAAAGCGTGACGGCGAAGGTGCCGTCGACCGCGCGGGTCACCGTACCCACGGTGTCGCCGGTCTCCGGGCCCGCCGGGCCGCCGTCCCGGGCCGCGTCCTCCGGCAAGGGGCCGGGGAAGTTCCAGGCCCGGCGCCAGTCGAAATGATCGTAGCCGCCGCCGGCCACACCATCGAGCAACCGCTGCCAGCGCTTGTGGAACTTGGCCTCGGCCTCCGGACAGGTAGGCACAATGTCGGCGAAACCCAGGACGTGGGCGAAGCGCGTGGCCCCCTCGCCCGCGAGCATGCGGTGCGGGGTGTCCAGCACCTTGCGGGCGACCAGGATGGGATTCTTCACCCTCTCGATGACCGCCACGGCGGCGAAATCGCCCTCCGAGGTCATCAGCGCCGCATCCATCTGGATGGTCTTGCCGTCCAGGCGGATGTTGGCGCCGGTTCCCGCGTTGAACACCGGATTGTTCTCCATGACCACGGTCCCGGCCAGGGCCCCTTCCAGGGCATCGTCGGTGGCGACCAGCTGCGCCATCGCACCATCGGCTGCCTCCTGGGTCATGGTCGACCATTCCGGGGGCGAGCCCACACCCCCGTGGGTGACGGCCAGAGGACCCGGCACCACCCCGCCTACGGCCAGGGGCAGCTGGCTCGTGTCGACCGGCTGGTCAGCCACCCTCCGGCAACCGGCGGCCAGAACGAGGACGGGAATCAACAGGCAAACCGACCATGATTTCATGACAGAATCTCCTTGAACGCATGCTGGCGCAGACTGTGCAGATCCGGCTTCAATGCCCATGCCCCCAGGCCTTCTCCCCCGCGGTCACCGCCACCGGCAACCGGTTCTCCGGCGGGGGCAGAGGGCAGGTGGCGAAGGGCGTGAAGCAGCACGGCGGATTGTAGGCCTTGTTGAAATCCAGGATGTAACGGCCCTTGGCGTCCGGGGGATCGATGTCCAGGAAACGGCCCCCGTGGTAGGTGGTCTGGCCATTGGTGGGGTCGGCGAAGATCAAGGAAAGCCCACCGCCAGGTTC
>JANTFX010000144.1 GCA_024763215.1 Candidatus Krumholzibacteriia bacterium
GCATTTGCGGGCAGGGTGCCTCCCGGCTGCCCCACACCGCCGAGAGGTCCGCCGTAGTTCTCCAGGGTACTGAACCAGCCGTGCCCCTGGGGGTACTGGGGAAGATCCCGGCGCAACACGCCGTTGTCGCCGAAGGTCGGGGCGGCCGTGGCCGCCACCCCCGTGCGCACGGGCCAGTCGGTGGCCAAAGGGTCGGAGGCAAAGACCACGGGCGTCATGCCGCCGTCCTCGTACCGCACGCTGTCGAACTTGGCAGTGACGAACCAGGTCTCATCGCGGGGATCCTGGTCCTTGGCCAGGCGCGCGAACACGTCGGCGCCACCGACGGGGCCGAAGTGCTTGATCTCCGGCGCCCATCCCGCATCGACCACATCACGCTGGGCCATGGTCCACAGCGAGGGATCGGCCGCGGCCATGTGGCTGGTGGGTGCATGCTCGATGTTGGGGTCCTGCTCGGTGAAGAACAGGTGGTGCCAGCCGTCGCGGACCAGGTACTGGGGGCTTTCCAGATCATAGGTTGGGACCGGGCCGTCGTGGGTGTAAAAGGCCCCCGCGTCCTGCCAGTGTTCCAGGTCCGACGAGACCGCCCGGTGGATGATGGCCCGCCGGTAGCCGGGGTATCCGCCCAGGCGCAGGGCGGCCGTGGACAGCATGTTCCACCCGTTGCCGTCGTGGTAGACGAAGGGGTCGCGGAACGAACTCCAGGCCTGGTCGGGGGCCCAGTGGTAGGTCAGGCTGTCCGGTTCGAACACCGGGTTGGCCGCGCTCTTGGTCCAGGTGTCCAGGTCGTCGGACCAGGCCAGGCAGGCCCGCTGCACCATCTTGTCGGCCACGCCGGTGTACAGCATGGCCCAGCGCGCGCTCACGGGATCGTAGACCACATCCGGCGCCCAGATCGCCACCGCATCCCACCAGTCGGGGCCGCTGGTCAGCACCGGACCGAGGATATCCCAGTGCCGCAGGTCCGGCGAGACGGCGTGCCAGATGGTGTCCCCATTGGCCGGGTTCATGTCCTGCTGGGGGATGGTGTGGTAGAAGGCGTGATACTGCCCTTGATGCTCGACCAGACAGAAATCCCAGATCTGATCACCGGGTTGCACCAGGTACGGCGTCTCGAAGTCGAAATCCACCTGGGCCGCACAGGGCAGCGCCACGGTCAGCAGCAGGAGGATCGTTCCGGCCAGCGGAACAACAAGGCCCCGGCGATGCCTTCTATCGGCCATGGCTAACGCCCCCACACGATGCGGGTGGTCACCGTGGCGCCGCGCGAGCGGCCCTGGACGAGGTAGACGCCCCGGGCCAACCGGCGGCCGCGCCCGTCTTGCCCGTCCCAGGCGATTTCGTGCTCTCCCGGCGGCAACGACGGATCATCCAGCAGGACACGGACCCGGCGGCCGCGCAGGTCGAAAACGGCCACCTGCAACGGCCCCTCCCGGTCCAGGCTCGCCCGCAGGGAGATGTCTCCGGCATCCCGGCCGGTGACGGTCAGGCGCAAAGGCGATCTTGCCGACAGGTCCGGCACGCCCGACACGGCGGTCTGGATCTCCACCGGCCCGGTGGTGTGGCGGATCGTCGCCACCTGGGTGGCTGCGTCCCAGAACCAGCCGTCGCCTACCAGGGGCAAGGCCTGCGCTTCGGGCAGGGAAACCCCGGCGGCGGTGATGTCCAGGGGCCTGACGGCCAGCTTCACGGTCTCGTTGCCGGCGCCGTCGGTGGTGGACCAGCGAGCCGCGATGCCGCCTCCGGGATACTCCATCTGCACCAGGGCCCGGTCGGCGGTCAGCAGGTGGTTTTCGGAAGCGGGCGCCAGCTCCGGATCCAGACCCATGATCTCCAGGAAGTACTTGACGGTGTTGAAGTTCTGCTCGTACCAGCTATCCACGTTGAAGTGGATCAACAGATCCTTGACGGTGGTGAACATGCGGCCGTCCGCGGCGATCCCGCGGTCGTTCTGGCCGTGGGAACAGACCGCGGCCATGGCCAGGGCGGTGGCGCGCCAGGTCGTATCCCGGCGGGCGTCACCGGCCAGGGCCTGGTCCAGCAGCAGGGCCGTCCGGGCGTACTGCAGGCTGGAGGCGTAGGTGGCCTCGGGCCAGCCCGCCCACTCCAGGGTCACCGGTTCGAACTGGGCATAGACGGTGCCGGGGCCCTGCACCAGATAGCGAGCGTTCACCGAATCAAGGATGGCGACGGCCATATCCTGCCAGCCGTCAGGCCGGCGCCGCGTCAGCTCCACGATCATCTCATGGGCCGAGTAGTGATCCCCGAAACCCGTCTGCATCTCCGGGGACTGGTCCTCGTAGAAGGCCTCCCAGCGCATGTAATCCGTGGACGCCGGGTTGCATGGGTTGGCCAGCAGCCAGTTCCAGGCGCGGTCGCGGGCCTGGGCGTAACCCGTATCGGCGGTGCGCTGGGTCATGGCGTCCAGGAACCTGACCGCCGGCTGCAGGTGGCTGGTGTAGTCCTGGGTCACCGTTCCGTCGGACGGAACGGCCCGAAACGGCCAGCGCCCGTCGTCCTCGGGCCCCCCGCTCATCTGGGTGGCCACCAGGACATCGGCGATCTCCTGCGCGGCGGTCCAGTAGGCCGCCTCGCCTGTGATGTCGTACAGGCGCAGCAGCCGCAGGCCGAACATGGGCGCCTTGTCCGGCATGTTGGCCTCACCGTCCCAGCCGCCGCCCATCACCGCGTCGGTCTGGGTGCTGTAGGGAAAGTTCCCGTACAGATCGCCGGCGGGCGTGCGATGCTCGATGATCCAGTCGGCGTACTGCCGGGCGCGCGCCAGACCCTCGGGATCCCCGCTCCAGCGCCGCCAGTCCAGAAAGGCGTCGATGGCCACGCATGAGGTGTAGGCGGGATAGCTGACCGCTGCGTAACCGGGATAGCCGGTGGTGCTGCTCCACAGCCCGTTGCCGTCGCGCACGGCGTAGTGGTAGAAGTAAGGTGGCACGGGATAGCCGTCGGGGTCATTGTCGTCGGTGCGGATGCCGTCGATGCCCACGTCCGATTGCAGGAAGGTCATGACCTCGGACACGAGGGTTCCGTACGGTTTGGCGGGCGGCACCTCGGCCCGGGTTCCCGCCCCCGCGGCGCACAGGATCACCAGGGTCAAGGCCCAGACATGCCTCAAGGGGCGGAAACGCCGGTCGGTTCTACGTGAAATCAAAATACCCGCCTATTTCGAGGTACAGTGTACTATTTTAACACATTTTCACCGGATAAGCCAAGACAGGGGAAGCTGTCTGTGTTAGCAATACGATGGTGTCCCCTGTAACTGCAAAACGAAAATGTTTGGATTACGGGCAAAAAAATTGGCTCCGAGCGGGACGGAAAAGGGAACTCTTTTTGAGAGAGTTTTTCGACTCCCCAACTGCAACCCGGAGATTAACCAGCGGCCAAGGGCGAGGGAGATCGTTTAGCGAGAAAGCCAATTTCCCCGCTCAATGACCTCTAGCCGCCGGTCATTTTACCAGTACCGCGCGCCGGGTCTGGCTGAACGCCCCCGCCTCGATCCGGTAGAAGTACGTCCCGCTGGCCACCTGCCGGCCTGCATCGTCCCTGCCGTTCCAGACGGCCTCGTGGCGGCCCTGAGTGAGCATCTCACCGCTTAAGAGGGTCCGGACCAGCCGGCCCTGCAGGTCGAACACGCACAGGCTCACGGCCTCCTGTGAGGGCAGGTCGAAGGACAGCGTCGTGGTCGGGTTAAACGGATTCGGGGCGGCCGCATGGAGCGCAAAACCCTCAGGTGATGCCGGTGGTGTGCGCGGCTCATTTCTCTCCCAACCTCGCAGATTCCAGCCCTTGTCCTGGGCTGCTGCAGCTACCACACCCAGCTTCTCGAACGGGAACTCGTCCGAATCCACCAGCAGGGTATCCCCCAGGCTGGCCGTCACCCGGTAGGTGTAGGTTCCCGCCGGGGCGCCAGGGGGAACATCCTGCACAATACCCGTTCGTGTGTAGGCCGAGGCCGCAGGGATGGTCTGGCCGGGATAGGACTGCACCGGGTACACCGTACCGTCGGGCAAAACCGCCTCGATGGCGATGTCGGCAATGATATCCCCAGCCGTGTTGTTCTCCAGGTAGGCGTCATACTGGAACGACCCGCCGACATCAGGGATCACAACCACCGAATCCGCCGGAGTCAGGGCCAGGACCAGATCACTCGCGCCGGTGGCGAAAGGAGTGTACAGAACCTCGGCGCGAATGTTGGGATCGTCATGGCCGTCCAGAATCCACGCATCGATCTGGGCAGGATCTGTCGTTCCCCAGTAGTTGCCGCGGAAGTCGTGGCGGACGTCGCCATCTCCGGAATTCTGATCGCAGTAAACGATGTATGGGCTGCTGCCCTTAATCAATTGGCTGAAACGAACATCTGCCGCTTGAGTTCCATCCAGCCGAATTGTACCACCACTACCGCCGCGTAAATAACTGTTGTCCATTTCCAACAAACCAGCCTCGTAAACGGAAATACCATAAACGCCAGCCTCTATAGTACAATCAGATACGATTACATGACAAGATGACGGAACCAGACTAATCCCAACCCATTCAATATCATGAAACATGCAATGATCAACAGAGGCAAATGCACCGGCCTCCAGCTGCATCCCCAATGTCCCTCCGAAAAACTCACAATCCCTGATCTGAGTTCCCTGAAGGCCAAGGAACGACAAGGAACAAGCCTCGAATGTGCAGCCCTCGATTTCGGCACCACTACCAGATCCGAGCAGCAGTATCCCATCGCTGTACAGAATGTCCGATGAAAACCGGCTGCTCCATACACCACCACCAATAGTTGTTGTATACCAGCTTATCCCACATTCATTTCTCTCAAAACTGCAATCATAAACAAAAAGCCTTCCGTTATCAATATGCATGCCATGGGAGCAAT
>JANTFX010000145.1 GCA_024763215.1 Candidatus Krumholzibacteriia bacterium
CCAGCCCGTAAAGTGGAGCCTGTTCGGCGGCGAGTCCGCCGGCGTGGGTATCTCGGTGATCCGGCTCGGGGTCAACGACATCCCCTTTACCGATCACCTGCTGGACCAGCTCGACACCAACGGGGACGGCGAGGTCGATGACGCCGAGCTGCGGGGGCTGCTGGACCTCCAGGATCAGATCCGATTCAAGAGCGACGAGGAGCTGGCCCTGCTGCTTTCCTACGGCGAGGATCTGGGCAGCTGGCGCATCGGCGGGAGCGTGAAGTTCATTCGCCAGAGCGTCGGTGATTTCTCGAGCCTGGGCATCGGCGCCGACGTGGCCCTGCTGCGGCCGGGCATCTGGCGCCACCTGGATTTCGGCGTGAAGTTCCAGGATCTGACGACCACGTATCTGTCCTGGAGCACCGGGCGCAACGAGCAGATATCACCGGCGATCGTGCCCGGGTTGGCCTGGCGTCAGCCCTTGCCGCGCTGGGACATGGATCTGCTGCTGGCCGGCAGCCTGGAAACCCGCTTCGAGAACCGCGGCGACGCCGACCAGTATTCCTCGGGTTCGATGAGCGCCAACTCTCACCTCGGCATGGAGCTGGGTTTTTCCGGCAAGGTCTATCTCCGCGCCGGTTTCGACTCCGGCTGGGACAGCAGTGATCTGACCGCCGGCGCCGGGTTCAGGCTTGATCCCTTGACCGTGGATTACGCCTATGCCGGGGATTCCCTGGATATCGACGAGGTCACCCACCGGATCAGCGTTTCGTTCAGCTTCTGATCAGCTTCGAGATGCAAATCGGCTGCCGGGCGGTCTTACGACCGCCCGGCCAGGGTGCCGTGCGCGGCTAACGCGCGGGACGGTAGGCGAAGAGCCTGTCGCCCGGATGGATGAGGCTCGTGTGGTGGATGTTGTTGACCTTCCGCAGGTGGGTCACCGAGACGTGGAGCTTGCGCGCGATGCCGCCCAGGGTGTCTCCGCGCCTGACGGTGTAGGCCACGCGCTTGTAGCCGGCCGGGGGCACGTAATGCCCCTTCTCTGCCGCGCGGCTGCGCGCGAGCCGGTCAAGTTCCCGGGGCATGGGGATCAACAGCTGGTCTCCCGGTCTGATCAACTGGATATCATGCATGTGGTTCACCCGCGCCAGATCGCTCACCCTGCAGCCGTAGTGCGCGGCGATGCCGCTGAGCGTTTCACCGCGGCGGACCTTGTGCTTGGTCCAGGTCAGACGCTTGGCCGCCGGCACCTTGGCCAGGGCGCGGGTGGTGGTCTTGCCCTTGCCGGCCGGGACATGAACCGGATAGGGCCCCAGATCCGGGGGGGTCGCGCCGCGCAGCAGGGCCGGGTTCAAGGCGGCCAGCCGGGCGGTGGTCGCTCCCGCGCAACGCGCCACCAGATCCAGCCCCGTGGGCTGGTCGACGGTGATGGTGTCGTAGGCGAGTGCGGAACCCTCCCCGACAGCGAAGCCGTAGGCGTCCGGGTCCTGGCCGATCCTGGCGGCCGCGATGAACTTCGGCACGAAATCCGCCGTCTGGGCGGGGAGGTTGAGGTCCCAGTAATTGTCGTTCGCCCGCTGTGATATCTTGCGGAGCACGAGATTCTCGCCCGAGTTGTACGCCGCCAGCACCAGGGACCAGTCCCCGAAGGTGTCGTGCAGGAAGCGGAGGTAGCGGGCGGCGGCCACGGTCGAAAGTTCGTAATCCTCCCTCTCGTCGACCCACCAGTTGATGCGCAGGCCCTGGGCCCGGGCCGTGGGTGCCATGAACTGCCAGGGCCCGACGGCATTGACCACCGATCGCGCCGCGGGGGAAAAACCGCTCTCGATCATGGCCAGGTAGACCAGCTGGGGCGGCAGACCCTCACGCTCGAGGATCGACTCCAGCAACCCGCCCACCTCTTGCTTGCGTTGCAGCCACAGGGTGAAAGTCCTGCGGCCCCGGCCCGTGAAGTAATCCAGCCACTTGTCCACACGAGGGTTGTCCCACTTGAGAAGGTCGGCCATGATGCCGGGCATGGCCGGTCCGGTAGCCGGAACCAGGGAGTCCGGAAATTGCGGATTCAGGTGCCGGTAACCTTCTGCCAGCATCAGGTCGGCCGCGCATGATTCGCCGGCAAAGGCTTCTTCCTCCACGATGATGGCTCGCAGGAGGTCGCAGCGGCGGCGGAGGCTTTCCAGGCGCTGGACCGTGCAGCTGTCTTCCTGGGCGGGTTCGAAAATCCGGAACTGTTCCCTGAGCGCCATCAGGTCGTCCTGCGCGGCGGCCATGCTGTCGGCCCCGACCTTGGCCAGAGCCGCCTGGAAAAGGGTTTCCAGGTCCGTCAGGGACGACGGCTTGCCATCATCCACGATGCCTGCATATTGGGGGGGCTCATCTGGTGGGATGGCGACCAACTCGGTGGTATCGCTCCCAGTCCAGGCGAGGGAATCCAGGGGGGCGTCGCCTGCTGGCGTTGGGAATCCTGTCGTGCCGGAAGAGGGCAACAGGCTGCAACCTGTGGCCACCGGCAGCAGGATCAACAAGCAGCAGAGGCTCCGGAGGCTGGATATCGAGGGAGGGATGAGGGCGGGGCAGCAGCGCGCTCCATCTTGCTGCGGATTCGATGGCATGCAGGTTTCCTCGTCTGGGGGCCCAGGTGGTGACGATCTTGCGGAACCTAAGATAGGGGCTGGGGTTCCCTGAGCAGGAGAAAAACCTTAAAATTCCGGAAAAATCAGGGAGATCCGTTGGTAGACCTTGCACAAACTAGCACAATATGTCATAATACCTCATAATGAGAAATGATCCCTGGCCTCCTGAAGGTGTCATTTGGTGAAACGATCCCAATATCTGGCCAATTTGTTGAGAAGGGACCTTCCCCTGGAGAAGGTGGGGCCCCAGTTGCGTCGTACCGCCAGGCAGGCCCTCGGTTCCGGGGATGAGAACCTGCTCCTGGTAACCTGTGGTGCCGTGGTCAGGGAGTTGTTGCGTCAGGGCGTCCTGGTGCGGGTTTCGCTGGAGGGCGGTTCACCAGAATCGGGTTCATTCGTCTTGTTAAAGGGGCGCAGAGAACTGATTGATCTGACACCTCTTTATGGACACATGGGCATCGAGGACGCGGAACCGGTTTCCGCCGCAGGTGGCAACCTGGTCGAAGAGGGGTCCCTGGAAGCCGTCACCGGGGTGCTCGGGGCCATGGAAGAGGCTCAGGACCTGCGCCTCGGTGAGGTGCAGGCGGGGGAGGTCGCCGGCATCCTGGGCCAGATTCTGGCCTTGCTGAAGGGTTTCACGCCCCAGTTTCGCCTGGGCATCCTGTTGCATGGCGCCGAGAACGGCGGCGCCGAAATGTCCGGCATGGTTTCCGCTGCCACCGACCAGGGTGAAGCCGCATGGATGAAGCTGCGTGAGCCGGGGCACTCGGTCTGGATCCCCCAGACCAGGGAATTGCCGCCGGGAATCGCCGCCTTGATCCCCGGCCAGCCACCCCTCGGGCCGCAGCCGGTGGCCGTGGCGGTTCCGTTGTGGGAGCCCGGATCCGGCGACGCGCCAACCGAGGTCAGGCAGGAAGTCGGGCTGCTGTTCGTCCTGGCCCCGGGCAGCTGGAGTCGCGACACCCTGTTGAAGATCGGCTCCCGGCTCTCGAGGTTTGTCACCAACCGGTGGCGTCATCAGCAGGATGTGAACCTCATCATCCACACCGACGCCCTGACCGGTGCCCACAACCGCGCCTTCTTCGACAAGCAGTTCACCCTCGAACTTGAGCGGGCCAGGCGGTCCGAGAGCCCCCTGACGCTCATCATCGGGGATCTGGATCATTTCAAGGGGATCAACGACAGGTTCGGACACCAGGCCGGGGACCGGATCCTGCAGATGGTGTCCCGTCGGTTGAAGGAGGAGCTCCGGCGCATCGACCTGGTTTGCCGGATCGGTGGGGAGGAATTCGCCTTGATCCTGCCCGCAACCTCCCGCGAGGCGGCCATGGATGTCATGTCCCGGCTGTTGCGGGCGGAATTCCGGGAGGACTTCGAGGTCGACGGGGAAAGGATCCCCATCACGGTGACCATGTCCTTCGGTGGGGTCGCCTTTCCCGAGGACGGGGCTGATCCGTTCGAGCTCTTCCGCAAGGCCGACGCCATGCTCTACCTCTCAAAGGATCTGGGCCGGAACCGATGCCACTTCTGGCGCAACGAGGGCCAGCATCAAGCCATCACCCCGGAAAGGGCGGCCGGCGAGCCCTCCTGACCACCGTTTCCCAGCTCATCGTCCGGCACTGGCCGCAGGCCTGGTCACTGGCTTTGGTCCTGGGGTTCCAGGCCGGGTACCAGCTCTTCGATCTGAGACCGGGCGCCGGGCCGCGATCCGGCCCGGAAGCCGCGCTCCGGTTGGCCATCTGCCTGGTCCCCCTGCTGGCCGTGCCCAGGCTCCCTTCCTGGGTCGTCCTGTCGCTGGCCGCGGCCCTGTCCGCATGCAGCGGCGCGGCGTATCACGCGCGCCTGCAGGAGGCGGCCTACCAGCGGGCCGATCCCCCCTGGGCGTTTCTGGAAAAGCCCTCGTGGCAGGGCCGGGTGGTGCTCAGGACCACGGGCTGGGCGGTGCCCAGGGCGGCAGGGCGCTGCAGGTTTCCGGCCCTCGTCGTTGCCGTGGGAGCTGGCGAGGAGGCCGGAGGGTGCCGGGCTCCCCGCCCCGGTCAGCGCCTCCTTCTGACGGCCACCCAGGATCCCCCTTCGCCCGGGCAGACCATCGCCGCGGTCGTGAAGCTGCG
>JANTFX010000146.1 GCA_024763215.1 Candidatus Krumholzibacteriia bacterium
GCTGCGTTCGGTTCATCACCTGGAATGGCTCCACCCCCTGCACGGGGCGGTCGTCGCCGCCCTGCTGGGGGCCGGATTGATCGGCCTGGTCCGCGCCTACAGCCGGGAACGCGAGGATACCGTGATCTCGGCCCTGTGGGCGGTGGGGATGGCCCTCGGCGTGTTCTTCCTGTTCAAGACGCCCGGCTACAAGGCCGACCTGCTGACCTACCTGTTCGGCAACATCGTCATGGTCGACCCGGCGGCCCTGCGCCTGCTGGTGGGCCTGGACCTGGTGATCCTGCTGCTGGTCCTGGTGTTCTACTACCCGCTGCTGGCCATCTGCTTCGACGAGGAATTCGCCCGCCTGCGGGGCGTCAAGGTGGGGTGGCTGTACACGCTGCTGCTGGTGCTCATCGCCCTGACCATCGTGACCCTGGTCTACGTGGTGGGGATCGTCATGGTCATCGCCCTGGTGACCCTGCCCGCATCCATCGCCGGGCTGTATGTGCGCCGGTTGTGGCCGACCATGATGCTGGCCGCGGCCCTGAGCGCGCTCTTCACAGTCGTGGGGCTGGGCATCAGCTACGGCGCCGACCTGCCGGCCGGCGCCACCATCGTGTTGTTGACGGGGATGGTCTACGCCTTGACCCAGATGGCCAGCGCCCTGCGCCGGCAGGGGAAATAACGGCACCCCAAGGCGTCAGACGGGTGTGGTTTCCCGGGGGCTGGCGCTTACCGCCGCATCGTCCCCCTCGATCAACTCCCGCAGGACCTTCTGCAATAGCTCCGAGTTGATGGGTTTGGGCAAATGGTCGTCCATGCCCGCCTCGAGGCTGCTCTGGCGGTCCTGGGCCATGGCGTTGGCCGTAAGAGCGATCAGCGGCACCCGGGGGTTGCGGGCCGGCGAGTCGGTCGCCCTGATGCGGCGGGCCGCCTCCAGGCCGTCCATCTCGGGCATCTGCACATCCAGCAGCACGGCCGCGTAATCCTTTTTCGCCACCGCAGCCAGCACCTCCAACCCGTTCTCGGCCAGGTCCACCCGGTAGCCCAGCTTGGCCAGCATGAGCAACGCCACCTTCTGGTTGATGGGGTTGTCCTCCGCCAGCAGGATCAGCGGCTTTGCCTCTTCCGCGCATTCGCCCGGCATGGGATCGGAGTTCTGATCTCCGCCCTCGATTGAAAGCTGCGAAGCGGGGGTTCCCTGCTCATGGTCAGCATCCCCCCAGCGGGCCAGAAGGGCCTCCAGCTTCCTGTACAGGGGCGGCACCGTCAGGCAACCGGACAACCCCATGGGGGCCAATCTGTCATCCGGAACGCTTTCCCCCTGCTTGCACATGAGGTAGACCTGGGCATCGTCCTGCCCCGACAGGTTGCGCAACTGCGCCACCAGGTCCGAGGTCGTGTCCGCGGCGCCTGCCCCGCCGACAAGGACAAGGTCGAACCTCTCCCCCTTGGCCACGGCCTTGCCATAGGTCGAAACCGCTTCCGCGGGAAGGGCGGTTCGGACCGTGCACCCCACCCCCGCCAGGATCCGTTCCATCGTGGCCGCAGCCTCGGCCACGGGGTGGATGACCAGGGCCCTGGCCCCGAACCGGGACGGTGTCCCGGAATCGCCGGCCTCCATGGTCACCATGACATGGAAGGAGGTTCCTTCCCCCTCGACGCTCTCGACCTCGACCTTGCCGTCCATCAAGGTCACAAGCTGGTGCACGATGGTCAGCCCCAGCCCCGTGCCGCCGTGCTTCCTTGTGACCGAGGCGTCGACCTGGGTGAAGGATTCGAACACCTTATCGATCCGGTCGGCCGGAATGCCGATCCCCGTATCCTGGACCGTGAAGCGCAGATCCGCCAGCCCGCCGCCGGTGGCCGGGCAGGAAACCTTGACCAGGACCCTGCCTGCGGACGTGAATTTCACCGCGTTGTTGGCCAGGTTGATCAGCACCTGGGCCAAGCGGCCGGGGTCGCCCTTCAACCGCCTCGGCACCGGGCCTTCGATCTCGCAGGTGAAATGCAGGCCCTTGGCCTGGGCCTTGAAACCCAGGGTGCTGGTGACCTGATCCAGCAGGGAATACAGGTCGAATTCGATGTGCTCGAGCTGGAGCTTGCCCGCCTCGACCTTCGAGAAATCCAGGATGTCGTTGATGATGGCCAGCAGGTTCTCGGCGCTTGACTGGATCGTTTCCGCATATTCCCGCTGGTCGCCGGACAGATCCGTATCCAGCAGAATGGACGTCATGCCCAGCACCCCGTTCATGGGCGTGCGGATCTCGTGGCTCATGTTGGCCAGGAATTCGCTCTTGGCCTTGGTGGCGGCAACAGCCTTGTTGCGGGCCTCGCGCAACTCGCTTTCGATCCGCTTACGGACACCGATCTCCTGCTGCAGCGCCTGGTTGGCGAACGTCAGGTCCGAGGTGCGCTCGTTGACCCGCTGCTCGAGCAGCCGGTTCTTGACGTCCAGCAGGCGCATCCGATACCGGTGCAACCCATAGACCACCCCCATGACGAACAGGATCACCGCGGCGATGAACCACGCGGTCCGGTAGAAGGGCGGGGTCACCGTGATCGCCACGGCCAGCCCCTGGTTGTTCCAGACCCCATCGTTGTTGGAACCCCTGACCCGGAAGACATAGTGGCCCGGGGGCAGGTTGGTGTAGGTGGCGTGGTTGCGGTTGCCCAGCTCGTTCCAACGGTCCTCGAACCCCTCCATGATGTAGGCGAAATTGTTCTTCCGGGGCGAGGCGAAGTGCAGGTCGGCGAACTGGAACGAGATGACGTGGTCCCGGGATGTCAGCTCGATGTGATCGGTCTCGCTGATGGCACGATCCAGGACCGTCCTGCCGTCGGGCAACGGCCCGATGGGCACCGTCTTGTTGAAGATCCGGAAATCGGTCAGGGCCACCCGGGGCGGGATGGGGTTGTTCCGGATGCTGTCGGGATAGAACGCGTTGAACCCCTGGATGCCCCCGAAGTACATCATACCGCTGCGGCCGACGTGCGAGGCCCCCATGTTGAACTCGTTGTTCTGGATCCCGTCGCGGTCCACATAGGTGCGGATCTCGCCGGTATCGGGCTGGAACCTCGCCAGGCCGAAATTGGTGGAGACCCAGAGGTAGCCCGAGCCGTCCTCCTCGATGCGGTAGATCGTGTTGTTGGGCAGGCCGTCCTTCATGGAGTAGCGGCGGCAGCGGCCCGTATCGGGATCCAACAGGTTCAGGCCGGTGGCCGTACCGACCCAGACCCTGCCCCGCCTGTCCGCGATGACAGACAGGACCGTGTTGCTGCTCAGCGAACCCTGGTCATCGTCGTGATGGTCGTAGTGGTGAAGGTCTCCGGTGGCCAGATCAAGATACCCCACCCCGTTGCCCCACAGGCTCATCCACAGCCGGTCCCGGCGGTCCACGCACAGATCACGGACGCTGCCGGCGGGGAGGCTGCCGGGGTCCAGGGGATCATTCCGGTAGCGCCGGAACAGGCCCGTATCCGGGTCGTAGCACTCCAGGTCGGTCATGGTGCCGATCCAGACCTTCCCGGCACGGTCGCAGGCGATGGCGAAGATGCGGTCGTCGGCGACGGCGCGCGGGTCATCAGGGTCAGGCGGAAAACGGGTGTAGACCCCCGTTTCCGGGTCATAGCGATTCAGCGCTCCGTCCCTCGCCCCCAGCCAGATCCCACCCTGCGAGTCCTCGACCACCTCGATGAACGAATCATAGCTGGGCTTGCGGGGATCTGACTTGTCGGCGAAAACCTGGGTCATGACTCCGGTGCGCGGGTCCAGGATATTGATGCCGGACTCGGTGACCGACCATACCTGACCCCTGCGGTCCTCGCAGATGGACCACACGCAAGCGTTGCTCAGACTGGCCGGATCACCGGGCTTGTTCCGGAAGAGGTAGAATTGCTTGGCCCGGCTGTCCAGGCGGTTGGCCCCGTTGCTCGTGCCGATCCAGAGCACACCCGTGTAATCGAGGGTGATGGCGTAGGTCTCGTTGTCGCTGAGGCTGACCGGATCCTGGGGGTCGTTGCGGAACCAGGCCCAGTGGCCGCCGTCCAGGCTCACCTTGAAAACACCTTGGTGGGCCGATCCCACCCACAGCACCTGTCCCGGCAATTCCTGCACCGCGACCACGGCCAGGGATTCAGGCAGGCCGTCGCCCCGCACATCCGGCCGGTCCAGGACCCGGCCCGTCATCTCATCGATGCGCGCCAACCCCGTGGACGTGCCCACCCAGAGCCCACCCTCCGGCGACGGACTCAGGGCGCTGATCCCCCCCTCGGGCAGGGCATCCCGACGCCGACCCGTCGCTGATTCGTCCGCAATGTAGGTCATGATGTTCCCGGATTGCGGATCGACCACCGACAAGCCTGCGCTCGTCCCCACCCAGATGCGGCCGTCATCCCCGCGCAGCACCACCGCCACATCGTTGGACGGCAAGCTGCCGGGATCGGCGGGGTCGTGGGCATAGGTCGTCAGGACCTGTGCGGTGGAATCGTAGCACAGCAGTCCGTCCCCGTGGGTTCCCATCCAGATACGGCCCGTGCTGTCGGCGACGATGGCGCGGACATCGTAGGGCCTCCCCGAATCCTGCTCACCGGGGCCATGGCGGAACTGGGTGAAGGTCTCGGTGTCGCGGTGGAACTGGTCGAACCCCCCGCCTTCGGTCCCGACCCACAGGTCCCCCCGGGCATCCTCGGTGATGCACCAGACGGTGGAACTGCTCAAG
>JANTFX010000147.1 GCA_024763215.1 Candidatus Krumholzibacteriia bacterium
GGGTGTCATGGCCCCGCCGAAGCCGATGTTGGAGCCGTAGGCGCGCATGGGATGTCCTTTCCGGGGCGTGGGGGATCGCGCAGGGATTCAATCATCCGGGTCAGGGGAAAATAACACCCAAAGCGGGTGTCCGGCACGGAAAAACACGGGGGGAACCGTTGGGTTCCCCCCGCCCACCCGGTAAGCCGGGTCGTTTAGCGGAAGACTGCGGTCATGCGGGCCGCAGCTTCCGGGCTCAGGTGCACCTGGTCCACGGCGACCTTGGTGGCCGAGCCCATGCCGTAGGTGGGATCCCACGACAGCGAACCCACGTCCACCAGGGGCACCGAGGTACCCAGGGCGTCGTTGAGCACGGTGATGAACTCGTTGGCCACCACGCCGTAGCCCTTGTTGTTGGGGTGGATCCCGTCCAGGGAGAACAGGGTCGCGGCGGCCGCGGCCTGGATGTCGCCCTGGAACTGGGGCAGCAACAGCATGAAGTTGACGGCGGCGGTGGGGCCGTAACTGCTGGTGCCGCCGGCGATCTCGGCCATCAGGGCGTTCATGTCCACGACTTCGACCCGGGCGTACCCGCTGGCGGTCACGCTGGCCGCCACACCGGCGATGACGGCGTTGTAGCCGGCCACGGCGGTCTCCACCGTGGTGACCTCGTCGGTGGTCAGGGTGTAGGTCGAGGGAATGGCGTCGGCCATGGGATTGGCCGTGGCCATCCAGCTCAGCACCGGGAAAGTGAACAGCTGCACATCCGATTCCTCGTATCCGGCGGGCCAGCTCCCGCCCAGTTCGGCCGGCAACGTGGCCAGGAAGGTGGCCTCATCGAGGAAGTAGGGGATGCTGGTGATGCTGGGGATGTTCGCCGCCAGGACCAGCGGGGCGAAGCCCGTGGACTGGACCATGCCGCCGGCCAGCAGCTGCATCATCTGGCTGTACTGCGCCTGGAAGGTGTCGAAGGTGGTGATGTTGCCGCCCAGCAGAGGGTCGTCGCCGACGACAGGGTTGCCGCCGAGTGCGCCGCCCAGCACATCGTTGTTGCCGATCCACACCGTGGCCAGGCTGGGCCCCTTGGCGATGGCCTGGCGGGCCATGGAGGCGGTTTCGTAGGTGATGTCCTCGGGCAGCCCGTCGGTGCCCGTCACCGTGGCGTGCTCGGTGACGTTGCCGAAGAAGCTGGCGCGGTTGATGAAGTCGAAGAACGGATTGGGCGACCCGTAGGGCGCTCCGTAACTGGAGGTGCTGTCGTAGGTGTTCAGCACTTCCCACAGCCGCGCGCCCGGCACGCCCAGGTTGTGGTAGGGGGTGGGCACGGTGGCCGCCAGCAGCAGGCCGGGCACCTCGAGCAGGGAGGTTTCCTCCCAGGCCAGGCCGCCGGTGGCGGCGTCGAAATACATCGAACCCGCGGCATAGGTCGCAGGATCACTGGGCGTGGAACTGCCCACACCCGGCCAGGCGATGTACGGTTCGCTGAACTCGGAATCCCCGATGCTGTTGTCCAGCCCCAACTGGCCCGCGATCAGGCGGGGGTAGCTGTAGTACTGGCCGGTGGGGATGCCCTGGCTGGTGAATCCCACCAGGCCGCCGTCCTCGAAGCCGGCGGTCAGGCTGTTGCCCAGGGCCACGTACTTGCCGAAGACTTCCGAGCCCTGCGGCGCCCGCAGGTTGGTCGGATGATCCGCCGGATCGATGGTGCACCCGGCCAGCACGAAGGCCAGCAGGAGCGTGAGCAAGGTCGTGATGATCAGATTCTTCTTCATTTCCTGCACCTCCTTCTAGAAGTGGTAGCCGAGGCCGATACCGAAGATGTTGGCGACCGATTTGTAGGTACCCACGGGGTAGGCCGGATCCGGATTGGCCGGCCGCCCGTTCTCGATGTTGGTCCGCTCGTCCCCGAGCACGACCATGTAGCTGAAGGTCAGGTCGTAATCGCCGGACTTGATGGCGGCGCCGAACGAGATGTCGTTGCGGTCGCTGTCCGGCAGCAGCGGGCTGACCGCGGCCAGGGGCTGCGGCGTGGTGTCGTAGACATAGCCTGCCATGAGCTTGATCTTGTCCGGCTGCAGCACATAGTCCATGCCGAAGCGGATCTGCCAGGAATCGTCGTAATAGAACTCGATGTTCTGGTCCAGGTCGTCGTTGGTGAAGTCCAGGCCCAGCTTGTCGAAATTCGACCAGGTGAAGTAGACGTAGTCGAACTCGGCCCGGAAACGGTCGCTGAACTGGTAAGCCAAGCCCGCCGTGGTGATCGAGGGCAGGTTGAACTTGGCCGAGACGGTCTGGTCGCTGCCGCCCAGGCCGGCGAGCAACTGGCTGGACCACTCGTAGCCGTCCTGGCCCGGGGCGATGGCGTTGGCCAGCGTGGCGTCCTTATTGTTGTAATCCAGCGTCTTTTCCATGTGGTGCATGACCCCGAAGGACAGCTTGTCGTTGGGTCGGTACATCAGGCCGAAGGTGGGGGTCACGTCCGGGTCGCTGGTGCCGCTGATCTCGGTGTCCAGGGCGTTGACGCCGAGGGTCGGATGCTGGGTGAACTTGTGCAGCTCGAGGTGCTGTACGGCCACATCGGCGCCCACGGCCAAGGCCAGGCCGTCGGCCAATTCCACCGACAAGGCGGGGGTGACGTAGAAGGTCTGGATCTCCACATGGTAGCTGACCTGGCGCCCGATCCAGGTTGCCGGGTTCTGCCACTCGACGCCCAGGCCGTAGGGAGCGTAGGCGCCGATGCCGAAGGCCGTCTTGTCGTTCAGGTGGGTGGTGTAAAAGGTACCGGGAGCGATGTAGGTCTTGTCCTTGGTCTCGTTGTAGTAGTCGCCGCCGCCCAGGGTCGTGGCCTGGGAGAATTTCATTTTAGGAGCGATGCCGAACACGTTGACATCCAGGCTGGAGCCCGACATGAAACTGATGCCCGCCGGATTGTAGAACATGGCCGAACCGTCGTCGGCCGTGGCGGTGAAAGCCCCGCCCAGGGCGGTGGCCCGTGAGCCGGCCTCGTAGATGCTGAAGCCGGCGGCGGCAGCCAGTTGCGGAAGAACCAGGACCAGCCCGGCCGCCAGCAGAACGAACATGCTTGATCTGCGCATAACGCCTCCTTGGAACGTTGAATTGCCGTATCATGGAAACCCGGATCAGGGAGGGATTCCGTGGATGCGGCACACGGAAATCAAATGGAAGTTGCAGGCACCCTAGCATAGGCCTCCCGGGGTGCAAAGATCTTTTCATAACTCCAATTAATAGGATAGGAGATCAATGCGGGAACCCCTGCCCGCTGGCCGCGTATGCATGCCATGCGCACCACCCATCCCTTGAAATGGCCGCTTTGCACGGGCATCGCCGTGGCCTTGCTGCTGCTGGGGGTCTGGCTGGTCCCGCCCGGCTGGGTCCTCCCTGTGCGGCCGCTGCCTGCGGTGCGGTCGCAGGTGCCGGAGCGCGTTCCTGGGTCCTGGCTGGTGCTGACCCCTCCGCCCGAAATCGAGGTCGTCAAGGCTGTGCCCGAACCGCCTCCGCAAGCGCACCAACCGGTGCCTGAGGAATTCCAGCCCGCGGACTGGTGGCTCAGCGGGGCCGCCGTGCGCCTGGATGCAGGAACCACAGCCGCTTCGCCGAGCCACAATGCCGCCGCCCGGCGGGACAGCGTCCGCAGGGCCCTGGATCTGCTGGGGGTGGCGCCGGATTTGCTGTCCCGTGCGCAGCCCGACAGCCTGCTGGCGGACCGGTTGAAGTTGCTGCGGGTGCAGGAGGGGTTCCGCTTCGAGGAGCTGAAGCCCTACCTGGCGGCCCTGGGCAGGGCCGCCGCCTACAAGGACATCATGTCCCGGGCCACGAGCATGTTCGGGGATTTCCTGCAGCACGAGATTCCCGTGACGCCCCGCACGGATCCCGATCAGGATCCTCGCTGAGGCCGGGGCCGGCTCACAGATGGCGCACGAGGCCGGCGCCGCTCTTGGCCACCCGGAAGCCGTGTTTCTCGTAGAAGGGGCGCAGGAAGAACTGGGTGCGGATCTTCCGGATGCCCACGGCCTTCATGCGGGTGCAGAAATCCTGCATGAGCCCGGCGGCGATGCCCCGTTCGAGCAGGGCCCGGCTGACCACGATTCCGTCCAGGAACACGGTCTCCTCGTCGAAGCTGCGGTAAACGGCTCCGGCGATGATCTGTTCGGCCTGGTCCATGACCACCAGGTGGCGGTCCTGGGGGCTGACGGTCTTGGGGAAACCCGCCTGGAGGAACAGGCGGTACAGCAGGCCCACCTCCGCCGGCGAGGACGGTTCGCCGACGGTGTAGGCCTGTCCCTGGCGGTCGCGCAGGGTGGAATGGACGACCGTCCGGCTGTGGGCGGGGTCGCCCAGGGTCTTGATCCTCACCGTCTGGGTGTGTTTCCAGTGGGGGAAGGCCATCCGGGAGAAGGCCAGGCGCTCATCCTGGTCCGTCAGGGCCGCCTGCAGGTCCGACAGCTCGACCATGGCCTCGGGCCGGCGCTGGGGAGAATGATGCATGCGGTCGAGCAGACGGTCGAAGGGGTCGGCGATCCCGGGCGGCGCCTGCCGGAAGATGGTGCGCCGGAAAAGGGTGAACCGAGCGATGTCGGGCAGCAGGTCCAGGCGGTACAGGGAGATCAGCTCGACCAGGATTTCAAGCTTGGCCTTGATGGTTGCATCCGGCCGGGTGCGCTCCCACTCGTCGTAGCGCTGGATGGCGCCTTCCAGGGGC
>JANTFX010000148.1 GCA_024763215.1 Candidatus Krumholzibacteriia bacterium
CAAGGCATGGAAGGGCGAGGCCAAATCCGGATGGGCGAGATCGGAAGGGATAAACGGACCGGTTCCATATAGGGTGGGCGATAAGAGGAGCATACCTCATCGGGGCCCGCCAGACAAGAAAATCCGGTATAGGAGGGTGCTTCAGCTCAGCAACACTCCGGCGATGGTTGCGGTCAGCCACGAAGCCAGGGCGCCGCCAAACATGGCTCGCACGCCCAGCTTGGCGACCTCGGCGCGACGGTCCGGCGCGATGGTGCCGATGCCGCCGATCTGGATGGCGATGCTGGAGAAGTTGGCGAACCCACACAGGGCGTAGGTCGCGATGATCACGCTGCGGGGCGAGAGCAGCCCCTGCTTGGCCGCCTCGGCCAGCTCGATGTAACCCACGAACTCGTTGATGGATATCTTGGTGCCCAGCAGGTTGCCGAAGGTCTGGGCCTCGGACCAGGGCACGCCCATGACCCAGGCCAGGGGGGAAAAGACCCAGCCGAAGATCTGCGTCAGGGAAAGTCCCGCGAAGCCCAGGCCGTAGTTGATCATGGCGATCAGGGCGATGAAGGCCAGGAGCATGGCGCCCACGTTTGCTGCCAGCTTCAGACCCACCGCCGCACCGCCGGCCGCGGCGTCGATCAGGTTGGCGTGTTCGCGGGGGATGTCCAGGGTGGCCCCGTCCCCGGTCGCCGAGCGCTCGGTCTCCGGATACATGATCTTGGCCACGACCAGGGCCGCCGGAGCGCTCATCACGCTGGCCGCGAGCAGGTGCCCCGCATCGATGCCGAAGCGCACGTAGGCTGCCATCACCCCGCCGGCGACCGTGGCGAAGCCGCCCACCATCACGGCCATGACCTCGCTGCCGGTCATGGTCGGCAGATAGGGCTTGATCACGAAGGGGGCCTCGGTCTGGCCCACGAAGATATTGGCCGAACAGGAGAGGGTCTCGCTGCCGCTGGTGCCCATGGTCTTCTGCATGACCCAGGCGATGCCCTGGATGATCCGCTGCATGACGCCCAGATGGTAGAGCACGGCCATGAGGCTGGAGAAGAAGATGATCGTGGGCAGGACGTGGATCACGAAGATGGTGCCCAGAGGCACCAGCTGCCCCGTGGCCGAATTGGTCACCTGGACGTAGCCCTGCTCCGGGTGCAGGTTGGCCACCAGATCCCCGCTGGTGCGGAACAGGTTGCCCCACATGAAGGCCGTGCCGGCGTCGGTGAACGAAAGCAGGCGGTCGATGAAGTTGCGGGCCGCCCCGAACACGGCCAACCCCCAGGGGGTGCGCAGCAGGATGACCGCCAGCACCAGCTGCAGGCCGATGCCCCAGCAGACCACGCGCCAGGGGAACAGGCGGCGGTTGTTGCTCAGCAGCCAGGCCAGAAACAGCAACACGAAGATGCCCAGCAGGGAGATGATGTTTTCGGGCACGGGCGGTCTCCTTCACGAGGGGATAGGTGCAGCGGTAATTGTGGGTCATGAGGCCCGGCCGGTCCAGCGGCAATCCGCCGCAGGGGCCGGGCCGGGTGTTTCAGCCCCCGATTGACAGCCCCGCCCCGTGCGGATATCTTACGCCCATGTCAGAACCAGCAGGGCATCCTCTTCCCCCCGTGATCATCGGCATCGCCGGCGGCTCCGGCTCCGGCAAGACGACGGTCGCCCTGCGGGTGCGGGAAGCCTGCCCCGGCAAGACCATCCGCATCATCCACCACGATTCCTACTACTTCGACAACAGCCACCTGCCCATGGCCGAGCGGGCGCAGATCAACTACGACCATCCCAACGCGTTCGAGACGGCCCTGCTGGTCCGTCACATCCGCGAGTTGCAGGCCGGGCATGCGGTGGAGGTGCCGCAGTACGACTACAGCACCCACAGCCGCATTGCCGAGACCAAGACCGTCTCGCCGCCGGACATCCTGTTCATCGAGGGGATCCTGGTGCTCGAGCCCCAGGCACTGCGGGAGCTGATGGATATCCGGCTGTACGTGGATGTGGACGCCGACGAGCGGGTGCTGCGGCGCATCCGACGCGATACCGCCGAGCGTGGCCGCACCGTCGAGTCGGTCATCAAGCAGTACCTGACGGTGGTCCGCCCCATGCATCTGCAGTTCGTGGCGCCGAGCAAGCGGCACGCCCACATCATCATCCCCGAGGGCGGCCACAACCAGGTGGCCATCGATCTGATAGCCACCAAGATCCACGACATCATTCGTGAACGGGACCGCCTGCGGGAGCTGGATCGCCAGGTCCGCCAGGCCCACGCCGACAGCCGGACCGAGGAAGACTCATAGGCTCCAGACCGTCCAATCCAGGGAGAGAAACGTGACCTTCGACGACCAGGAATACCTGCAGCGCTACCCCTTCATCGAGCGCATCCTGATCTCCAGCGAGGAGATCCAGTTGCGGATCCGCCAGCTGGGCAACGAGATCAGCCAGGCCTACCGGGATTCGACCCCCATCTTCGTCTGCATCCTCAAGGGCGCCTACCCGTTCCTGGCCGATCTGACGCGGTGCGTGTCGGTGGATCACGAGGTGGATTTCATGGCCGTCAGCAGCTACGACGGGGGCACCAAGAGCACCGGCGTGGTGAAGATCGAGAAGGACCTCAAGAGCAACATCACCAACCGGGACGTGATCCTGGTCGAGGACATCATCGACTCGGGCCTGACCATCGACAACCTCATGGAACTGCTGCAGACCCGCAATCCGCGCAGCCTGCGTGTGGCCGCACTGCTGGACAAGAAACCGGCCCGCACCAAGGAAGTGCCCCTGGATTTCGTGGGCTTCGAGATCCCCGAGGAGTTCGTCATCGGGTACGGCCTGGACTACGACGAGAAGTACCGGAATCTGCCGTTCATCGGCATCATGAAAGCGTGAGTGATGACAGCTGACCAGAATCCCCGCGCCGGCGCCGGGCAGCCCGAGCGGATCCGCGAGGGGCTGACCTTCGACGACGTGCTGCTGGTGCCCGGCTACTCCGAGATCATCCCCCGCGACATCGACACCGGCACCCGCCTGACCGCCACCATTTCCCTGCAGATCCCCATCCTCTCGGCCGCCATGGACACGGTGACCGAGTCGGAGATGGCCATCGCCATGGCGCGGGCCGGGGGCATGGGGGTGATCCACAAGAACATGGAGCCGCGCGCCCAGGCCGCCGAGGTCGAGCGGGTCAAGCGCTCGGAATCGGGCATGATCACCAACCCCATCACCCTGGGCCCGGACCGGACCATCGACGAGGCCATGGCCCTGATGAGCCACTACAGCATCAGCGGCGTGCCCATCACCGAGGGCACGAAGCTCGTGGGCATCCTGACCAACCGCGACCTGCGCTTCGTGCAGGACACCTCGCGCCTGGTGCGCGAGGTGATGACCAGCGAGAACCTGATCACCGTGCCCGAGGGCACCACCTTGGAGGAAGCGGCCGAGATCCTGCATCGCCACCGCATCGAAAAACTGCTGGTGGTCAACGGGGCGGGCGAGTTGCGGGGGCTGATCACGGTCAAGGATATCCAGAAGAAGCTGGACTACCCGCACGCCTGCAAGGACGCCGAGGGCCGCCTGCGCGTGGCCGCGGCGGTGGGGACGGGGCCTGACACCCTGCTGCGCGCCGAACTGCTGGCGGCCGCGGGCGCCGATCTGATCGTGGTGGACACCGCCCACGGCCACAGCCGCAACGTCATCGAGATGGTGAAGGCCATCAAGAAGGCTCAGCCGGATGTCCAGGTCATGGCCGGCAACATCGCCACCGGCGAGGCGGCCCGGGCGCTGATCGGCGCCGGCGCCGACGCGTTGAAGGTCGGCATCGGACCGGGCTCGATCTGCACCACGCGG
Source organism: Candidatus Krumholzibacteriia bacterium (assembly GCA_024763215.1). Lineage (GTDB taxonomy): Bacteria > Krumholzibacteriota > Krumholzibacteriia > LZORAL124-64-63 > LZORAL124-64-63 > JAHJTW01. Next base: position 3,826 of record JANTFX010000148.1, read on the forward strand.
GTGGTCGCCGGGGTCGGCGTGCCGCAGATCACCGCCATCATGGACGTGGCCGCGGTGGCCAAAGCCGCCGGGGTGCCCCTGGTGGCCGACGGGGGCCTGCGCTACAGCGGGGATGTGGCCAAGGCCGTGGCCGTGGGGGCCGATGTGGTGATGGCCGGGTCGCTGCTGGCCGGAACGGACGAATCGCCCGGCGAGAAGGTCCTGTTCGAGGGGCGCGTCTACAAGTCCTACCGCGGCATGGGTTCCCTGGGCGCCATGCAGCAGGGCAGCAAGGACCGCTACTTCCAGGGAGACGTGACCGAGACCGAGAAGCTGGTGCCCGAGGGCATCGAGGGGCGGGTGCCCTACAAGGGGCATGTGCGCGACGTACTCTACCAGCTGGTGGGCGGTCTGCGCAGCGGCATGGGCTACTGCGGGTGCGCCAACATCGCGGACTTCCAGCGGCGGGCGCAGCTGGTGCGGATCACCGGTGCGGGCATGGTCGAAAGCCATCCCCACGACATCCAGATCACCAAGGAGGCCCCCAACTACGGGAAGCGGGGGTGATTCGGAAAAGGGGAAGCCGATGGCCAGATGTCTGCTCGCTGTGGTCCTGGGGGCTTCCATGCGCCGCACCCTGCTGCCAATGGTAATCCTCTTGGCCTTATCTGCCTGCCAGATCGGTTGTTCCCATGAACCCGCCACCGACCCGGCCTACGTCGCCAAGATCGACCAGTGGCACTCCGGGCGCATCGAGCGCCTCAGGAGCGACACCGGCTGGCTGACCCTGGTCGGGCTGCACGAGCTGCACAAGGGCGTCAACACCGTGGGCTCGGCCGAGGGCTCGGATGTGC
>JANTFX010000149.1 GCA_024763215.1 Candidatus Krumholzibacteriia bacterium
TCGTCGGCGATGGCGGCGCTGAACTGGCTGCCGACCGCCGCGATGCCGATCAGCAGCGGCAGGACCACCGCCACCGGGCGGGTCATGGCCATGATGGCCGTGACATCCTCACCGAAGCCCTTGCGGAACAGCACGGTGGCCAGGGCGATGAACACGATGTAGATGACACCGGAGACGAGCTGGGCCCTGCGCATGGTCGTGATGCGCAGCTCGGCCGGATGCTCGTCCCCCAGGAACCGCGAGGTCTCGAAGCCCTGCACCACGATCAGCAGGCCCAGCACCACGCGCAGGCTGTGCAGATCGATGACCGTATCCAGTTGGGGCAGAGCCCAGTTACCGGACAGGAGCAGCCGCCCGTTGAACACCAGCAGCCCCAGCAGGAGCGCCCCGATCACGCCCAGGTTCAAGCTGACCGCGAAGCGTTCGACCTGTTCCATCTCGTCCAGGCCGCGCCAGATGCCGATGCCGCCGATCACCAGCAGCAGGCCCGTGGCGATGAAATTGGCGGCCAGCGGATCGTGGATGTTGAAGTAGCCCAGCACGAAGGCCGCCAGCAGTTGCAGGTAGTAGCTGACCGACACGAAGTAGGCCCCCGACAGGACCATCCGCGAGGCGAAGGCGATCTCGTGGACCGGGCCATGGCCGACGTTCTCGACGGGCTCGAAGTAACGGATGTTGAAACGGATCGCGCTGCCCACCATGTAGGCCACCACCAGCAGCAAGGCCATGAAGACCACCGCGAGGTTGCCCACCACCCCGGCCAGCAGCGGGGCGCTGACCAAAAAGCCGCTGCCCATGATCGAGGCCAGCGGGGTAACGGTGGCCTTCCAGCTCCCGCTGCCGGCCAGGCGCCTGGAGAACGCGAGGTACGCAGCCAGGGCCAGGGCGGCGACGACGATCACGATGTTGAGCATGGCGGTCTCCGGTGAGGCTAAAGTTCGAGGGGCCAAACGCGGCTGCGCATGGGCCGGTTCCACGCCGGGACTCGGCGCTGCACCCCAACCATACCGACCGGGCGCCCGTTGGGCAATCGGGAAAGCCGGGAGGTACCCCCGGGGGATCGATTATGCCGAATTCAGCCTTTAAACTGGTGTTTAAGGGCCGTTTTCATGGCGTGGACGATCCGGAGTGGGGGTGGTATGATCCGGTCATGGAATTCTATCCCAACATGGATATGCAGGTACGCTCGGCCGCATTTGCCTGGTTGCGGGAGCAGATGGATCTTCTGGGAGATGATGTTCTGCCGCGCGCCCTCTTGTCGCGGGGGTTCGTGTTCCAGGGACACAGGGTTCCGTTGATCAGCCCGAAGGGAATCTTCAAGCCACGAATCCTGCCCGATATTCCCCTCTCGATCACCACAGCGCCGCGCGGACCTTATGATGACAGCTTCGGCCCTGACGGTCTGCTGGCGTATCGTTACCGCGGCTCCGACCCTCGGCACCGGGATAATGCCGGCCTGCGCCTGGCCATGCGGCGGGGCACACCCCTGGTTTACTTCCACGGCGTCGTACCCGGTAAATATCTGGCGGTCTGGCCCGTATTCATCGTCGGTGACGACCCTCATGGCCTGACCTTCACCGTGGCTGTGGATGATGCCCAGACCGTGCGTGATGGGCTGGCCCGAGGAACCGGGGCGGCTGATGACGCCTCTGCCCGGCGTGTCTACATCACATCCCAGGTGCGGCAGCGCTTGCATCAGCGCGGGTTCCGCGAACGGGTCATGCAGGCTTACCGCCGCCAGTGTGCCATGTGCCGACTGAAGCATGCCGAGTTGCTGGACGCCGCCCATATCATCGGCGACACCGAGGCCGGCGGGGATCCCGTTGTGCCCAACGGGCTGTCCCTGTGCAAGATTCATCACGCGGCCTTCGACCAGAACATCCTGGGCGTCGATCCCGACTACCGGATCCTGGTGCGCGAAGACATCCTGCACGAAAAGGACGGCCCCATGCTACGCCACGGTTTGCAGGAACTTCAGGGATCCCGGCTGATCGTGCCGCGACGCGCAGACCTGCGCCCCGATCGCGACCGCCTGGCCCGCCGTTTTGAAAAATTCCTAAAGGCCGGGTAGCGGACGGGTATGCCCCTTTTGCCGATGTCCCGCTGCATACGCGCACGGTCCTGACGGTTTGGGGCACCCGCCGGATCCCCCCGGGGGATCGATATCCCCGATATCAGGCTCTATTCGCCGAATAGAGCCTGTTTTTGGCAATTTCGCCCATCATGACCCCCCGCCGACGAGGGTTGCGATACGGGCCAGAACTCCCGCGGTGACGTCCGCGGGGGCGGGACCGATGATCTCGGCCCGGCGGGCCCGCCAATCCAGGCTCTTGATCTGGTCGGATAGAACGGCGCCGGATACCGGGCCGTCATCCGGAAGGAGCACCTCGAACGGGTACCCCTTGATTTGGGATGTGACCGGGCAGCACAGGGCCAATCCGACCCGCGCGTTGTAAACGCCGGGCGACACGACCAGGGCCGGTCGTCGCCCGGCCTGTTCGTGGCCCGCCTGGGGGTTGAACTGGAGCCAGACCAGGTCTCCGCGTTCGGGAGCCGCGGCCTGTGCAGGAATGCGGCGGCGGCGGTTCACCATATCTCGCCACCAACCGCATCGCCCGTATCGGTTTCCTGGTGAAGGTTTTCCCGGGTGATGCCTGCGAGCAGATCCTCCAGGACCAGGGGCGGCCTGACGACCGGCTCGATGATCACCCGCCCCTCCTCCAGGGTGATTTCCAGTTCGGACCCGGCCCGGAGTCCGAGGTCGGCGGCAAAAACCTTGGGCAAACGAAGCCCCAGGCTGTTGCCCCATTTGACGAGCTTTGAACGCATCTTGCCCTCCTGTATATACATTGATTATACCCCCTTCCAAGCGAATCATCAAGAGCCACGTCCGGTCGGGTTTGGCAATAGGTATTCCCGGTACCCCGACCGGGCCATCTGCGGTAAGATCCCCCCATGGCACGCATGATCCCCGAAGTATTCGACGAATCCACCCCGAGCGTGGCGGAGCGGTTCCTGTACGTGGGCGGGACCCGGGCGAGGTGGGGGTTGGTGGTTTTCAGAAGGAGAAAGGAATGATGGGACCCAAAACGGAAAGCCAGGAATGTCCGTTCTGCACCTTGGACAAGAAATTTATCATTGCCGAGAACGAGTACTTCCTTGCCATTCGTGACGGTTTCCCTGTTTCCCGGGGCCACACGCTATTGATCCCCCGCCGCCATGCGGCATCCTGGTTTGATTTGACGGCTGATGAAGTTACAGCCATGACATCGCTCCTGGTTTTGGTAAAATCATCTCTCGACACCGAGTTTTCCCCCGCGGGCTATAACATCGGCTGGAACGATGGCGCTCAGGCAGGACAAACGGTGATGCACTTCCATCTCCACTTGATTCCCCGATATCCAGGGGATGTGAGGGATCCGCGCGGCGGTATCCGCTGGATCTTCCCCGACAAAGCCCAATACTGGCAGGATTGACGGCATGTCTCCTCCGACACCGGAATTCCAGATCAAGTTTCTTACCTTCATCCAACGGTTGCTGGATGAGGGTGAGTTCACGGCCACCTATAAATTCGCATTGCTGATGGCCCTTGCCGATTTGTCGGTGGAGTTGGGAGATGATCAAGGCACTTCTCTTGAAATCCACTCCAAGGATATCGCCAAAAAATTCATACTTTATTACAGCAGGCAGGCCCGGCCATTTGTCGCCATCGACAACAATTCACAGGGAGGGGTTTCCGTCCTTCACCAGAACACGGGAAAACAGGCCGCGATAATTAATTGGGTTGCCGACTCCATGGCAGACTATACCTGGAACGACCCGTACTCATCCAAGCATCTACTCCAGAATTCAAAGCTCGTGAAGATGGTCGCCCGGAATGTTCGGGAAATGCCCTTATGGAAGCTCCAGACCCTCAAGCGGTCCGATGAAGATTTTCTATATCCGAATGTTCGCAAAGGCAACACCATCACTCTGCGGCCGGGGATTGCTTCATGTTTCCGCACTTTCCACAGCTTCGTGTACCGGCTCGCTCAGGATGCATGGATTAGGTTTATCCGGGAAAGGAAACAAAACCGAGATTTGCTGGGCGAAAAGACCGATCTGGGGGCCTTCCTTTTCGGGACCGGTCGGGTGGATCTCAAGGTATTCCGCCCATTGCTGAGGGAAATTCAGGACTCCTGCTGTTTTTATTGCGGAAAACACATCAGCACGAGTGAGGTTGATCATTTCATACCCTGGTCCAGGTACAGCGTTGATCTTGGCCATAATTTTGTCCTGGCCTGCCGATCCTGCAACAACAACAAGAGGGACTTCCTGGCGGCACCAAGACACCTTGATCGCTGGCTTATGAGAAACGATATGCATGGGAACGTCATGGCCGAATATTTCGATTCCAGGGTTATTCCCCACGATATCCATGGTTCACTCAGGATTGCCGAATGGGCCTATAACACCGGCTCCAGATCCGGAAACTCATTATGGGAAGGAAAAGACCGGTTTCTTCCCTTTCCAAAGGAATTCGTTTTTCCATCGGTTTCCCGACAATGATTCATCTGCGCCGGGGTATGGTT
>JANTFX010000150.1 GCA_024763215.1 Candidatus Krumholzibacteriia bacterium
AGTCTGTTCTCCTTTGGCCCCGGGCTTTGCCCGGGGCCTCTTCGTTACGGGGAAGAGGCTTCAACGACGGTCGATCAGACTGATATCCGCGGGTTGGCTACCGCACTCCATTTTCTCCGTCACGGGCCTGCCTCTGTCTAGTGACGCGGGTTGGTTACCGCATACTTCAAACGAGGATCGCCCTTACCGCGTGCCTCTTCCCCGATACGGCTTCGTCAGCTCGCCTGACTTTCCAATGCCCACAACGCCGACCACAGGAAACCGCACAACTCGCGGGCAACGGCGGTCACGGCGGTGCACGGATGCTTCTTCGTTGCGATCTTCCAGTACTTCTTCTGCAACCGATGCTGGGCCTTGATCGCAATCGACACGACCTGCCGGTCCTGTCCCATACGACGGCGAGAGAGGATCAGGTCCGCGGACGCCCGTTTGCGGTAATGCCATGAAGCTTCGACCAAGACCCGCCTGAGCTCCTGTGACCCGGCCTTGGTGATCGACCCGCGACGCTGCACGTTGCCGCTACTGCGCTCCGAAGGGATCAGCCCGGCGAAAGCCATCAGGCCGGTCGGCCGCCCGAACCGGCGGATGTCTCCCAGCTCGGTCAGGATGGTCATCGCCGTCAGGGTCTTGATGCCGCGGAAGCAGCACAACGCCTCGACCCGGCTGCGGAACGGATCGCTGCGGGCATAGCGATCGATCTCCGCCTCCAGCGAGTGCTTCTGCCCTTCGAGGTACTCCAGGTGCTCCAGGTGATGTGCCAAGACCGTTTGCAACGGGCCTTCCAGCTCTCGATGCAGCTTCCTGAGCCACGCACGATGCTTCTGCGTCCAGTTGCTCTTGCCGCCGGTGAACCGGTGGCCGTGGGTGGCCAGCACCCTGACGATCCGGTGCTTCAGACGCACAACGTGGGACTGCACGGCCAGCCGGGAGCGGACGAGTTGGCGGATCTCTTCCTGCTCCCTTGACGGCACCGTGACCGGAGTGAGGTTGCCGGCCCGGTAGTGCCGGGCCAGGTGGATCGCATCGAGACGATCGGTCTTGCGCCTGTCACCAGGCTTCTTAGGTACCAGGCTTGGCGCGATGACCTCGCAATGGAACCCATCGTGTTCAAGGCAACGCTGTAGAACGTACCCTGCGCCGCTGGCCTCGTAGCAGCTACGCGGCGTACCTCTGGTCTCCAGGCGGCGGAACATCCGCCGGACGGCGTTGAGGTCGCTGGGTAGGCGCTCGACCTGGGGCGAAGGATCATCGCCGAACAGGATGGCGGCGGTGATAGAGTCCTGGTGAACATCCATCCCCACCCAGATGGTATCGGTGGTATACTGGGTCATGGCTGGGCTCCCTTCGGGTGGTGTGCTCTGGTCTACTGCGGACTAACCCACGGTATACCGAACAGCCCAGCCGTTCCATTTTGTCAAAAAAATCATGTTGTACCTTCGAAATTATGTCTGGCGTCGGAACGCAATTCATCAATGCAGGCCTGGCGGTCATTTTTCCTTCTGGGACATTATTTTCAACTAGGGCCCTATCCTGGAAATCGAAAAAATGTTTATTATTTGACATTAATTGGCAAAAAATGGTCTTTTCATGTCCCCAGACCGCTAGAAAAAAATTCGAGAATCCTATTGAAGACCGTTATTCATAAGAGGTATAATTCCTTGTACAGAGGCAAGAGAAGGAATAATACCCGTTCAGCAGGGAGATTCCCATGGCTATTCAATTTGCCAAGGTATGGTCAATATGCCCTCGAAAATATGTTTACATGTTAACGTATTTAGTGCTGTTGTGCTTGCTCCTTCCACCAATGCCATCTCATGCCATGGGGGTTTCTGGTCGAGTGTCAACCATTTCCTATCTCTACGATCCGGTCAATACCTACGCAGTTCCCCGGTCCGGTCGCAACCTGGATCTGCTGGGCCGGCTGACCCTCGATGTCCAGGATCTGGGCGGCCCGGCCTGGTCGGCCTTCTACATGGGTACGGCCACCGGGGAAGTGCTCCATGACGGTTTCTCGGATATGAGCAACCGCGTCTACCGCGGTTACCTGCAGTATCTGCCCTCGCGCCGGTTCAAGGTGCAGGTCGGGCGCGTCTGGGCCAATGCCGGGGTCAGCAGCGGCCGGGTGGACGGCGCCAGGATCCTGTGGCGCGGCCGTCCCGGCACCCTGTCGCTGATCGGCGGTACCCGGGGCTTCAACGATCCCGGTGGCGAGACCGTGCACTCCCTTGATGCCGGCGGTTGGGATCAATCCGGTTGGGTCGGCGCCTACTACCGCACGCCCGAGGTGGCGAAGATCTTCAAGCTCGATGCCAGCTGGGTCCGCTCCATGTGGGAAGGCACCGAGGAGAGTGAACGGGTTGGCTTTGCGGTTTCCTGCCGCCCGGATCATCGCTGGAACCTTTTCTACGAGAACCGCTACGAGTTGAATCAGAAGGTGCCCTACTACCAGCACCTGCACGCAGGCTACCGGTTCCCCGGCGGGTCGGCGGCCCTGGCCTGGAACCGGCGGGATGGTCACGACCCGGCTCTCGATGATTCCTACATCTTCCGCAAGTTCCGTTTCGAACCCTGGTTCGACGGAGCGGTCGACCGGGTGGTCCAGGAGGTGCGCGGGCACCTGGTGTTGCAGCCTGATTTCCTGCGGGGATGGCGGGTCATGACCGACGTGGTGGAGGTCTACCCGGACGGCCAACAGAACAGCGACGGGATCGATGTTGCGGTGGGCAAGGGCCTGTTGCGGACAGGCTACCGGGGCCTGCGGGGCTACCGGGGGCTGCAGGACGGTTTCTACGGCCACTTCACCTGGCGGGCCCGCCCGGGGACGCGGGTGTGGGCGGATTACAACCGGGTTTCCTATCGCTACTTCTACGAAGCCCAGCCGGGCAACAGTCTCCATCGTGATGTCACCGCTTCGACCATCATGGGCGCCGATCAGACCCTGGACCGCGGCTGGTTCCTGTCGGGAGCGCTGGAATTTTTGGATTATCCTGGCGTCTCCCACGATGTCCGGGCCCGGCTGCAGATCGCCTACCACTTCAACCTCGGCAACAGCAACAGGGAGGTGTGGTGATGAAACGGTTCACCTTCATGGCGGCCGGGGCTGCCGCACTGGTCATGATCCTGGGGTTGGGTGTGACGCCGGCTGCGGCGGCCACACTCCACTATGGGGATTTCGACCATGCGGTCCACGCGGATAAAAATCTGAGCTGCGCCGATTGCCACAACCCGGGGTCCATGGAACCGAGTTTCAAGGCCAGGATGCCGGACCGCGCCGTCTGCCTCGACTGCCACGGCGAGGGGGACCTGGGGCCCATGCCGCCTTATCCGGCCAGCCACGAGGCGAACTACCGGTACGAACACCAGTTCACCGCCCGCAACGACGATGACGACTGCGCGGTCTGCCACCGGAATTCCGAGGACTGCATCGCCTGCCATCACGGCGAGAAGGTGGACTACATCGCGCATGACCGGAACTGGGCCTACAACCACCCCCTGACCTACTACAAGGGGACCGAGGAATGCCGGGCCTGCCACGATACCCGGAAATTCTGCAGCGATTGCCACCTGGAAAACGATATCCGGCCCGGCAATCACTATCTGACCCAGTGGACATCCCCCCTGTACCACGGGGAGGAGGCCAAGAACGACCTGAACAACTGCGCCCAGTGCCACAGCGGATCCGAGCCGGTTTGTATCCGCTGCCACGGCCTGCTGGACCAATGATCAAGACGGATGATCCGCTGGACGGCGAGTCATGAACCAGAACCTGGAGATATGGAGGTGTCGCATGCAAGGGCAAACAAGGGCGCTGCCGCCCCGTACGAGATTCCTGGTCTGCATCGCGGGGATGATCCTGCTATTGGCGGCTGTGGCCGGTTGCAGCAACGAGGACGTCACGGCGCCTCCTCCACCAGTGGAAAAGGCGCAGGACTGCACCTTGTGCCACAAGACCATCGCGGCGCAGTGGCACCGGAGCAAGCATGCGGCCACGCAACTGGATGTGGCGGATGAACTGGGCGCCGAACGTGCGGGAGAAACACCGGATGAGGTCCTGCACGGGGCCGAGCCCGAGAACTGCATCGCCTGCCACGGCGCCCGCGCGGTTCTGGCCAATGGGGGCATGACCGAAGCCGAGGCCCTGGGCTACTTCTTCACCACCACGGAAGGGACGTTCAGCGGCGCCACGGAACTGAACCACCCGCAGGAATGGCCCCATGTGACCTGCCAGACCTGCCATGACGTCCGCGATGACCATCCGGCCTCGTTGCCGGCCCTGGGGATCTTCGACTCCGGTCTGGGCATGTCCGTAGCGCTGGACAACAGGACGTCGCTTTGCGGCCAGTGCCACGGCAGCCTGAAGTTCCCCGACACCGATCACCTGACCTACGACGCCTGGATCGGCAGCGGCCATGCGGACACCCAGGAGGATGTCGCCGAGGAACTGGCCGAGGAGCGGGCCGGCGAATCCCCCAGCGAGGTCATGACCGGCGGTGATCCCGAGAACTGCATCGCCTGCCACGGGCCGACCGCGGTGCTGGCCAACGGCGGCATGGGCGAGG
>JANTFX010000151.1 GCA_024763215.1 Candidatus Krumholzibacteriia bacterium
GAATCCCCCAGCGAGGTCATGACCGGCGGTGATCCCGAGAACTGCATCGCCTGCCACGGGCCGACCGCGGTGCTGGCCAACGGCGGCATGGGCGAGGTGGCGGCCCTGGATTATTTCTTCACCACCAGCGGGGGCATCTTCTCCTCGGGCACCACGGTTGATCACGCGGACGAGTGGCCGGGTGTCGAATGTGTCGCCTGCCACGATCCCCACAATCCCGACGGCCGTTCCTACTTCAACTCGGCGACTGGGCAGTACGAGCCCATGGACAGCGTCAACGAGCTGTGCGGCCAGTGCCACGGCAACTTGCGGTTTGCCGGCACGGACCACCGCAGCTACAACATGATCGAGGGGACCGACGGCGTCGGGATCCCCGCCGACCAGTTCATGGGGGATATCTCCTGCGCCGATTGCCACATGTTCGCCAGCGGCGAGGACGATACCCGCTCGAAAATGTACCACGGGCACAGCTTCGCCATCACGGTGACCGAGGAGGACGGGTCGACCACGACTTCGTGCACCCATTGCCACTTCGGTATGGATACCCAGGACGCGGAGGAAACCATCACCGAATTCCAGGACGAATTCGGCACCCTGCTGACCACCGCGACGGGCAACGTGGATGCGGCCGCCGAAGCGCTGGTCGGGTCCAGCGACCAGGCTCTGTTGGACAAGCTGGACGAGGCCCAGTCGAACCTGGACTTCGCGGCTTCGGATGAGAGTGGAGGTTTCCACAACCACACCTACGCCATGGCCCTGCTGAACGACGCCAGTGCACGGGCGCTGGAGATCCTGGCTGCGAGGTAGGATGAGGATGCAGGAGAATGTCGGCGCCGGGGCCTTGGTCCCGGCGCCGATATTTTCGGCCATTGAATTGTCTGAAGGGGCTCAATAGCCCCGCATCAAACCATCAAGCACACCATGACCTCGCTGTGGGGCGGCACATCGACCTTCTCGAGAACCTTGAACCCCGCTTCCTGCAGCAAGCCGAGGGTCTCGCTGCGGGTGTAGGTCTTGCCGCCTGCGGTGTGGACCAGCATGTTCACGCTGAACTGGGCGCTGGCGGCCGGTTCAAGCCGGGAATCCTCGAGGAAGAAATCCTTGAGCAGCAGGCGGCCCTGCGGGGTCAGGGACGCATGGGTTTTGCGGAACAGGGCCAGCGTCTCTTCCGGCGCCAGCATGTGGATGATGTTGGAGATGTAGATGGCATCGAAACCGGCGCCGAGCTCGTCCGTGTGGAAATCCCCGGCGACCGTGGTGATCCTCTCCTCGAGGCCCGCGGCGGCGATCTGTTCCCGCGCGATGCTGACCGGTCCCGGCAGGTCGTAAACGACGCAGTGCAGCTGGGGGTTGGCCCGGGCGAAGGCGATGGCCGCGGTGCCGGGCCCGCCGCCAAGATCCAGCAGGCGACCGGCCCCAGTGAGGTCGATCCTGGCGGCCACATCCCGGGCGCTGGCCCGCGAGACGTTCTCCATGCCGCAGATGAAATCCCGCATCTGTTGCTCGCTGCGCTTTTCGCCCGGCAGGGGCTGGCCGGTTGCCAGGATCTTGTCCAGGTGCGCCCAGCCCCGCATCATGAACAGGTTGTGGCTCAGGATGCTTTTCATGCTCGTGGGGCTGCCGTCCAGCAGGACGGCCCGGGCGCCGGGGTCGGTGGCGAAGCGCTCGCCGTCCTTGTGCAGGATGCCCATGGCGGCCAGGGCGTGCATGACGATGTCCGTGGCCCGGACATCGAGGTTGCAGGCGGAGGCCACCTCCTGCGGTGTTTGCCGGCGGTCGCCCAGGGCCTCGAAGATCCCCGCCCGCAGGGCATTGAGCAGGATGGCGGCGTTCTTGTAGCCCGAGGCGATGTCGTTGATGCGCTGCGTCCAGTCCATGTCGGCTCCTTTGGTCTGGTCGGGTTCTCAGGCCCAGTCCCGCCGCATCCTGCGCCTCCACAGGAAGGGCACCGCGGCCCCGGAGGCGCAGGAAACCGCGAGCACCGCCACCAGCGGCCAACCGTATCCGCCCATGTTCAGGACCGCGTGCAGCAGGATGAAGATCTCGAATCCGGCGATGCTCAGGATAGATGGGGCGCTGGATCTGCGCCACAGCAGGTATACCACCAGCATGGCAGGCAGGACGAGCAGGGGCAGAAACGGGACGTGTGGCCGTTGCGGAGCCAGGAAATACCAGCTTCGGGATCCGATCTCCAGGGTAGGCAACAGGGCCGGGGCCAGCCGGAACAGGACCCAGACCAGGCCGGACAGCGCCGCGACAACCGGCACGATCCAGCCCAGCAGGCGGCCGGCGGCGGCGAGGTTCGCCGCCCGGCTGCGGGGATGGCCCGGAAGGCCCGTATCCAGGTACTTGATCAGAGTGGCCGGGATGAGGGTGAAGCTGAAGGGGAAGGCGGAAAACCAGCAGTAGAGCCCCCCGCCGGGATCCGAGGCATAACGGGAATCGAAGTAGCCGGTGGCCAGGGAGAACAGCACCAGAACCAGCCCCAGGAGCCCGGCCTTCCACCACTGCCGCGGCACGGCCTCCGTCAGGCCCAGGTAAAGGGATTCCCAGGCCAGGGCCGTGCTCTCGTTCCCGGCCGACCGGGCCCGCTGGGCCCTGTCGAGGCAGGAATCCATCCAGCCCTGCAGGGGGCGCCTGCCCGCAGCAGCAGTGCCTTGGCGGGCCGCCCTGAGGTTCCTGAACCGCCGCGCCTTGGCGGGCCGGTACAGGTCCAGCGGCGACAGGTAGGGTTGCTCGGCGAGCCTGCGGGTCAGGTGGCTGCGAGAGACGATCAGGTAGGCCAGCAGCATGATCGCGGCACACACGGGGATGATGGTTCCGGCGTGGGAGAAAAAATCCCGGTAGGCGGCCAGGCTGGCCACCTTGCCCATCTTGATCAGCATCAGATAGGGCAGCACGAGGATGGACATCACCGAGGCCGCGTAAGCGAACAGCCAATTGCCCAGCAGAACCAGGCAATACAGCGCCAGGGTCATCAGCGTCAGCGCCAGGGCCGTCGGGAATGCTCCCTGGATCAGGGGCGCCAGGGTGGGGCTCAGGTAGGCGACCAGGAACACCGATGTGCCGACAATGGCCATGACCACACCCTGGGCCCGCAGGACGGTGCGTTCCAGGTTCGGCAGGAGGAAACTGCCGCCGCAGCTCATCAGGTTCTTCTGGGTTTCAGCGGTGAATGCGGCCATGACCGCCGGCATCAGGATCAGGGCAGCCATGAAGAACCACCAGGCATTCCGGTGGGCATGGGAGGCGATCACAGCCGGCAGGACGAGGAACACGGCGGCCAAAGCGAACATGGCCAGACCCAGCTTGCTGTTGTGGTCGAAAAGCTTGAAATGAGCCGACAGGACGGACATGATCCCTCACTTTCCGGTGACGATGAGCCGGTAGATCTCCTCGAAATCCAGGCGGTGCAGATCGGCCTGGCAGCCCAGCTGGTCGATTTCCTGCTGCACCTGGACGGCGTTGCCGTTGCAGACGGTGGCCACCGCCGAGTGTCCCCCGCGTTCCAGCTGGACCAGCCCGGTCAGGTTCAAGGTCCGGGGCAGTTCCCCGTCCAGGCTGTTCAGGGTGATCCGGTAGTACTGTTCCCGCAGGTCGTCCAGATCCTGGTGGCAGTGGACCTGGCCTTCGTTGATGATCAACACCTTGTCGATGACCTTCTGCACATCGGTCAGGATGTGGGAGCTGATCAGGATGGTGCGGCCCGGTTCCAGGATCAGTTCCATGAGCAGGTCCAGGAAATCCTGGCGCACGACAGGATCCAGGGAGGCGGCCGGTTCATCCAGCAGCAGGAGCTCGGGCCGGTGGCAGACACCCAGCAGGATGCTCAGGCGCTGCTTCTGCCCGGTGGACATGCCGCCGATGCCTTGGCCCTCATCGAGGCTGAGTTCCCCACGCAGCCGCCGGCACAACTCCCGGTCCCAGGCCGGGTAGTGGGCCCGGTAGAAATCGATGGCCTCGCCCACGGTCAGCCAGTCGGGCAATTCGTTCTGCTGGCTCACGTATCCGATGCGGGCGACCTGGGCCGCATCCAGGCGGTCGGCACATGTCCCGAAGGTTTCCACCCTGCCCCGGGTGGGGATCAGCATGCCGATGATATGCTTGAAGAGGGTGGTCTTGCCGCTGCCGTTGGGGCCGAGCACGCCCACCACCGTGCCGGCGGGGATATCCAGGTCGACGTTCAGCAGGGCGTGCCTCTTGCCGAAATCCCGGCAAAGGCCCCGGGTCTTGATAACCGGTTGGCTGGTCATGGTTTTGAACTCCTGTTCTTGGCGGCCAGGTTATCGATCTGGTGCTGGAAAAGGTCCAGGGCACGCCGGGGGGCGATGCCCAGGCGGACCACCAGGGCGGCCGCCCGGGACAACGCCTCGGTCAGGACCCGCTGGCGGTCCTTGTCCACCTGCTCCGGATCCCGGGGGGCGATGAATATGCCCACCCCGCGCCGCCGCCGGGCGATGCCCTCGTCGACCAGGGCGCTGAACGCCTTGCTGATGGTCATGGGGTTGACCTTCAACCTGGCGGCGAGGCTGCTG
>JANTFX010000152.1 GCA_024763215.1 Candidatus Krumholzibacteriia bacterium
GTGACCGGCGCGTTGACCATGGCCGGCAAATGGATCATCATCATGCTGATGTTCATCGGCAGGGTCGGGTTGTTGACCGTCGCGTTCGCCATCGCGGGCCGGACGCGCAACTACCCCACCCGGTATGCCGAAGAGAACATCATGATCGGCTGAGGCAAAGGAGCTGACCCGGTATGAAAAAGCGTTTCGGTGTGATCGGACTGGGAAATTTCGGGCACCATGTCGCCCGGACCCTTTTCGACGAGGGGCACGAAGTGGTGGCCATGGACCTGGACAAGGAGAAGGTCCAGGCCGTGCGCGACCATTGCACCTACGCCGTGCTGGGCGACGCGGCCCACAAGGAATTCCTGGAAAACCAGGGTGTCCACGAGCTGGACGCGGTGGTCGTTTCCACGGGGGAACGTTCCCACCTGTCCACCCTGATCACGTTGTATCTGAAGGAACTGAGGGTGCCGCGCATCCTGGTCAAGGCCGTCAGCGAGGACCACGGGCGCATCCTGGAGAAGGTCGGGGCCTCCGAGGTGATCTTTCCGGAGAAGGACATGGCCAGGAAAGTGGCCCACAGCCTTTCCAGTCCCAACGTATTGGAGTACATTCCCCTTGCCGAGGGGTATTCCCTGTCCGAGATGGTGCCGCCCCAGAGTTTCCTGGGCAAGACCCTCATCGAGCTGGACCTGCGCCGCAAGCACCAGGTCACCGTCATCGCCATCAAGGATGTCCTGACCGACAAGTTCATCACCGTGCCGCCGCCCAACTACCTGCTCAAGGACAGCGACGTGATGATCCTGATCGGCAAGACCGACGACCTCGAGAAATCCCTGGAAGATTCCTGAGCGGGGCTTCCCCGCCCTCGCGCACACGCCCGCCTGGGCGGGCGCTTACAGAAGGAGAAGATCATGCCGTTGATCCCCATGCGTGTCTTGCTGGACCACGCCGCCGAACACGACTACGGAGTTGGCGCCTTCAACGTCAACAACATGGAGCAGATCCAGGCCATCATGCAGGCGGCCGAGGAGACCAATTCCCCGGTCATCGTCCAGGCCTCGCGCGGGGCCCGGGCCTACTCACAGGACGCCTACCTGCGCCACCTGATGCTGGCGGCGGTCGAGCTGCACCCGAAGCTGCCCATCGTCATGCACCAGGACCACGGCAACAGCCCCGCGACCTGCTTCAGTGCCATCGAGCAGGGCTTCACCTCGGTGATGATGGACGGCTCCCTGCAGGAGGACGGCAAGACACCCTCGAGCTACGAGTACAACGTGGATGTGACCAAGCAGGTCGTCGCGCGCGCGCACGAGCTGGGTGTGACCGTGGAAGCGGAGATCGGTTGCCTGGGGGGCATCGAGGACGGGCAAGGGGCGGGCCTGTCCGGCGAGGAGATGATGGCCCACCTGACGGACCCCGTGCAGGCGGAGCAGTTCGTGGCCGACACCGGATGCGATGCCCTGGCCGTGGCCATCGGCACCAGCCACGGTGCCTACAAGTTCAAGAAGAAGCCCACCGGCGACGTGCTGAAGATGGACCTCATCGAGGAGATCCACCGCCGGTTGCCCAACACGCACCTGGTCATGCACGGGAGCAGCTCGGTGCCCAAGGAGCTGGTGGACATCATCAACGAGTACGGCGGCAAGATGCCCGAGACCTACGGGGTGCCCGTGGAGGCCATCCAGAAGGGCATCAAGCACGGGGTGCGCAAGGTCAATGTCGATACCGACAGCCGGCTGGCCATCACCGGGGCCATTCGCAAGGTGTTCATGGAGCATCCGGAGAAGTTCGATCCCCGCGACTACCTCAAGCCTGCCCGCCAGGCCATGGTCGAGGTGGTCAAGGCGCGCATGATCGCCTTCGGTCAAGCCGGCTGGGGCGACAAGGTGCCTCATGTGAGCCTCGCAGAGATGGCCAAGCGTTATTAGAGTTTCAAAGCGGCACCGGGCCGCACAGCAGCGGGAGTCAGATGTCATGTACGGAAAATTCGGGGAATTCCTGGCCGCCGAGCTGGCGTCCATCCGTGAGCAGGGCTTGTTCAAGGAAGAGCGTGTCCTGGAAAGCCCGCAGGGCGCCGAGGTCACCGTGGGCGGCGCCAAGGTCCTGAACTTCTGCGCCAACAACTACCTGGGCCTGGCTTCGGATCCCAGGGTGGTCGCGGCCGCCCAGAAGACCCTCGACCAGTGGGGCTATGGCCTCAGCTCGGTGCGGTTCATCTGCGGCACGACCAGCCTGCACAAGCAGCTGGAGCAGGAGCTGAGCACCTTCCTGGGCACCGAGGACACGATCCTGTACGCGGCCTGTTTCGATGCCAACGGCGGCGTGTTCGAGCCCCTGATCGATCAGGACAGCGCCATCATCACAGACCAGCTCAACCACGCCTCCATCATCGACGGCGTGCGGCTGGCCAAGGCCCGGCGCTTCATCTACAAGCACGCGGACATGGCCGACCTGGAACAGCAGCTCACCGCCGCCGCCGAGGCCCGCTTCAGGCTCATCGTCACCGACGGGGTGTTCTCCATGGACGGGGATCTGGCCAACCTGCAGGGCATCTGCGACCTGGCCGAGCAGCACGACGCCCTGGTCATGGTTGACGACAGCCACGCCACCGGTTTCGTGGGCCCGACCGGCCGCGGCACCTGCGAACGGTTCGACGTCATGGGCCGCGTGGACATCATCACCACCACCCTGGGCAAGGCCCTCGGCGGGGCCCTGGGCGGTTGCACCAGCGGCCGCAAGGAGATCATCGCCTGGTTGCGCCAGAAGAGCCGCCCCTACCTGTTCAGCAATTCGCTGCCCATGATGGTCTGCGGCGCCTCGCTGGAGGTGCTGCGCATCCTGCGCGAGGATCCCGAGCCCCTGCGCCGCCTGGAGGCCAACCAGAAGCAGCTGCGCGGCGGGTTGAAGGAACTGGGTTTCGATGTGGAGGACGGCGAGCATCCCATCATCCCCGTGCATTTCCGCAAGCAGGAGAACGATGCGGTCCTGGCGCAGAAGATGTCCGCCGAACTGCTGGACGAGGGGATCTACTGCATCGGGTTCAGCTTCCCGGTGGTGCCCCACGGCCAGGCGCGCATCCGGCTCCAGGTCTCGGCCGCCCACTCCACGCAGCAGGTGCAGCAATGCCTGGATGCCTTTGCGACCGTGGGCCGCAGGCTGGGCGTGATCTGATCCGGAGGAAAGGGATCAACAATGCAGGCAGGGCTCGTCCACCGGGGATGGGCCCTGCTTGCGGAAATGGACCAGCATCGCGCGCAGGTCCGCCGGACGCAACGGCTTGGTCAGGTAGTCGTCCATTCCGGCCTCGTAGCAAGCATCCTTGATCTCGGGGACGATGCTGGCGGTCAGGGCCACGATGGGCACCCGGGCCCGGTCCGCGGGCAGCCTGCGGATGCGCCTGGCGGCCTCGATCCCGTCCATGAGGGGCATTTGCAAGTCCATCAGGATGATGTCGAAGGTGCCCTGGGCCGCCTTGCGCCAGGCCTGCTCGCCGTCGGGGGCGGTTTTGACCTCGCAACCCAGTTTTTCCAGGACCCTGATGGCGATGGCGCGGTTGGTGGCGTTGTCCTCGGCCAGCAGGATGCGCATGCCCTGCAGGACGGAGTCGTCCTCGAAAGCGGACTGGATCCCGTCTTTTGCCATGGGCGTCGTCACGGGCAGGCGCAGATGGGCCGTGAATGTCGAGCCCCGCCCCGGAGTGCTCTCCACTTCCAGGTTGCCTCCCATCAGCCGGGCCAGGTTCTGGCTGATGGCAAGGCCCAGGCCGGTGCCGCCGGCGGTCCGGGTGAGGTTGTTGTCGGCCTGGGAAAATACCTTGAAGATCCGCTCCTGGTCACGAGGCTTGATGCCCATGCCCGTATCGGCGACGGCGATGTCGATCATGTCGCTGCCGGTGGCCGAGGCCCGGGCGCTGAGGACGATGCGGCCCTTGCTGGTGAACTTCAGGGCGTTGCCCAGCAGGTTCATGGTGACCTGCCGGATCCGGCAGGAATCGCCTCTGGCCCAGTAGTTCGCTCCCAGCTCGTTATGGAATTCCAGTTCCAGCCCCTTGGCCTGCGCCGTGGGCATGAGCAGATCCCGGCATGCCTTCAAGGTCTCGACCAGGTCGAAGGGCTCGGCCGCGATGGTGAACTTGCCGGCTTCCATTTTCGAGAAGTCGAGGATGTCGTTGAGGATGGTCATCAGTGATTCCGAGGAATCCCTGATGAGCCGGACCAGGTAGCGGTTCTCGCTGCCGGAGATGTCCTGCAGGAGATTGGCCGCACCGATGATCCCGTTCATGGGGGTGCGGATCTCGTGGCTCATGTTCGCCAGGAACATGCTGCGGGCGCGGGCCATCTCGCGTTCGGCGGCCATGGCCTTTTTCAGGCGCTCGGTGCGTTCGTTGAAGCAGTGGGCCAGCAATCCCAGCTCGTCATGACGGCCGATGGGCAGTGCCCTGGTCTGATCCGGATCCCTGCCGACCAGGTCGGCCATGGAGGTGATGGGGCGGGTGATCCGGATCTGGACCCACAGCGAGGCGCCGAGGATCAGCAGGAC
>JANTFX010000153.1 GCA_024763215.1 Candidatus Krumholzibacteriia bacterium
CGGGAGGCCGTCATGAGTTTCGGAACCCTGCTCGACCTGTTCAAACAGGACAACTGGAGCAACAAGCTGGTCGGAAGGATCACCGAGATGCTGGAACTGGCCGAGGCCATGTTCCGGCACGCCAGCAGCGTGATCGTCGAGGGGGCGCCCGACGACGACCCCCAGGCCAAAATCTACGACCGCGACCTGCGCATCAACCAGCTCGAGCGCAAGACCCGGCGCCGGGTGGTCTCGCGGCTGTCGGTGGGCAACGACGCCAAGGACGTGCCCACGGCCCTGATCTTCATGAACGTGGTCAAGGACGGTGAACGGCTGGGGGACTACATCAAGAACCTGCACGAGGTCGCGGACATGATGCCCGAGAACCCCGACCGCGAGCTGTACCGCAAGCAGCTGGCCGCACCCACCGCCCTGATCAACGAGCTGTTCGCCACCACGCGCGAGGCCTTCGCCGAAAGCGACGAGGCCAAGGCCGGCCAGGTCATCAAGACCGCCAAGGCCATGGGCCGGGAACTGGAGGCGGCCATCCGCGAGATCACCGCCAGCGATCTTGCCACCCGCGATGCGGTCTGCCTGGTGCTGGTGCTGAGGTTCTACAAGCGGCTGGTGGCCCACATGAGCAACATCGCCTCGACGGTGGTCATGCCGGTGGACCTGATCGACTTCTACGACGAGCCCGAGGACTGAACCGCGGCCAGGACGCGCTCCTCCACCCGCGCCGGATCCACCCCGCTGCCCCCCGCGTAGGTGCAGACGTGCGGATCGCCCGGGCACCGGTCCCGGCAGTACTCCGGGCGCGGCAGCACGGTCTCGGCCCGGTTGCCCAGCGGCCCCCACAGCGCCGGTTCGCACGACGGCAAGGGGCAGAACAGGGACACCGTCGGCACCCCCAACGCGCCGCAGATATGCATGGGCCCGGTGCTGGCCGAAACCAGCACGTCCAGCGCGGCGAAGTTCACCATGCCCTCGCGCAGATCGGCCGGCCGGCCGGCATGAACCGCCCCCGGCACCGCCAGCAATTCCGGCGGCGGCTCGGGATCGGTCAACACAACCGCCAACTCGGGACGGGCGGCCAGGCGCGCCGCCAGCTCGGCCCACACCTCGGGCGGCCAGTTGGGCGCCGAACCGCCGCTGGTCGTATGCAGGCCCACGATGCGTCGCGCCGGTGGCCCCGCGGACCAGGCCTCGCGCCGCCGCTGGACCGGGGCCTTCTCCTTTGCGCTCAGATACAGCTCGGGTGTGGCGTCGGTCGTCCGCGCCCCCACCGCCCGCGCCAGATCCAGGGCGTAATCCGCCTCGTGCCTCCCCTTGCGGAACTTGCGGGTCATCACCGGCCGCACCAGGGTCAGGGCGTGGAAGAGGATGATGCCGTGGCCGACGCGCACGGGGATGCCGGCGCAGAAGGTGGCGTAGTTGTAGCGGGCCTTGGGCAGGAGCATCAGGGCGTGTGTGAAGCGGCCGCGGCGCAAACGCCGCACCAGCGTCCAGAAGGAGTCGCGCCGCGCCGGGTCGTCCCAGTCGTCGGTCCAGACCGCGTCCACGTGGGGGTTGTGCCGGAACAGGGGGGCGGTGGCCGAGCGGGTCAGCATGGTCACGCGGCAGCCGGGCCAGCGGGCCTTCAGGGCGCGGGGCAGGCTCGTGGCCAGCACGCAATCGCCGATGCGGTCCTGGCGGATGACCAGGAAGCTGCGCCGCATCTAGGCCTTGCCCCCCTGGAACTGCATGTCGTGCAGCTCCTTGTAGCGCCCGCCCTTGGCCAGCAGCTCGGCGTGGGTGCCCACCTGCACCACCCGGCCAGCCTCCAGCATGTAGATGCGGTCCACGTTCTGGATGGTCGACAGCCGGTGGGCGATGACGATGGTCGTGCGGTGGCGGACCAGGCGGTCGATGGCCTCCTGCACGAGCTGTTCGGACTCGGTATCCAGGGCGCTGGTGGCCTCGTCCAGCAGCAGGATGGGCGGATTCTTCAGGATGGCCCGGGCGATGCTGATCCTCTGGCGCTGGCCACCGCTGAGCTTCAGGCCCCGGTCGCCGATGACGGTCCGGTAGCCCTGGGGCATGCGCATGATGAACTCGTGGGCGTTGGCCGCCCGCGCCGCCGCCTCCACCGCCTCCTGGTCCATGCCGCGCATCCCGTAGGCGATGTTGTTGAACACGGTGTCGTGGAACAGGATCACCTCCTGGGTGACGATGCCCATGTTGCGGCGCAGGCTGGCCAGGTTCAGCTCGCGGACATCGTGGCCGTCGATGAGCACCCTTCCCGAGTCGGGGTGGTGGAAGCCCGGAATCATGTCGATCAACGTGCTCTTGCCCGCTCCGCTGCTGCCGACCAGGGCCACGATCTCCCCCGGGTCGACCTGCAGGGACACCCCCTGCAGCACGGGTTCGCCGGGCAGGTAGGAAAAATGGACATCATCCAGCTCGACGCGGCCCTCGATCCGGTCCAGCTTGAGGCCGGCGTCCTCGTCCGCCACCTCGGGTTCGGCGTCCAGGATGCTGAAGATGCGGTCGGCCGCCGCCATCCCCGCCTGGATCTCGTTGTTGACCTGGCCCAGGCTCTTGATGGGCCTGACCATGGAGAAGATCACGATCAGGAACACCACGAACAGGTCCGGGGCCATGAGCCCGCCGGTGAACACCTTGCTGCCCCCGTACCACAGCAGGCACAGGCCCACCAGGATCGACAGCTGCTCGGTCAGCGGCGAGCTGAGTTTCATCACCCAGTTGAACTTGAAGATCTGCCGGAACAGTTCCTGGCTCTGGGCCAGGAACTTGCGGTTCTCGAAATCCTCCATGGCGAAGGCCTTGATCACGCGGATGCCGTAGACCGTTTCCTGCAGGGTGCTGGTCAGGTCGGCCATCTGCTCCTGTTGCCGGCGGCTGAGGTTGCGCAGGCGCTTGCCGATGCGGATGATCACACCCAGGCTCAGCGGCAGCAGCACCGCCGCCAGCAGGGTCAGCTTCCAGCTCAGGATCAGGGCGACGGCCAGGTACATCAGCAACTGGATGGGATCCTTGATCAGCTTGGTGAAGCTGAGCGAGACGCACTGCTGGGCCACCAGCACGTCGTTGGTCGCGCGGCTGATCAGTTCGCCGGCCTTGTTGCGGTGGTAGAAGCCCAGGGGCAGGGCCGTGAACTTGACGAACAGCAGGTTGCGCAGGTCGCGGATCACGGCCTGGCCCACGTAGGTCATGAGGATTTCCTGCAGGTAGCCGGCGATGTTCTTGCCCAGGAACAGGAAGAAGATGGCCAGGCAGACCCGCAGCAGGCGCTCCTCGTCGCTGCCCTGCAACAGCGTGTCCTGCACCCAGACCGAGAACTCAAGCTTGATGTTCTCGACCCAGGACAGCTTCTCCTGGAAGTCCTGCAGGCGGGCGTGGGCGGCGTCGGTGCTGTCGGGGGTGGCCGGGCCGGTCGCCGTCACGGGAACGCTTGCCGCGGCACCCTGGGCCACCACCGCCGGCGTGTTCTGCTCATCGAGGAACAGGGCCTTGAGGAAGGGAGAGACCATGGTGATGCTCAGCACGCTGAGCACCGAGAAGACCACCATGAACACCACCGACAGCACGACCTGCCCCATATAGGGCCTGATCATGCGCAGCATGCGGCCGTAGGTGTTCATCGGGTCAGACCCCCCCTCCCAGGGCGGTGACGATGACGTCGATCATGGCGGCGAACTCGGGCTGCTCGTAGCCCTGGGACTGGAACAGGATCAGGCCGTCCGGACCGATGACGTAACTGCGGGGGATGTAGGCCGAGGCGTATTTGCCGTAGGAGCTGCGGTCCGGATCGATGGCCACCGGGAAGGTGAATCCCTTCTTCTCGATCCAGGGCTTTACGACCTCGGGTTTCTCGGCCCGCGAGACCGCCACCATGGCGAAGTCGGCGCCCTTGAACCGGTCCCACACCAGCGATTGCAAAAACGGCATCTCCTCGACGCAGGGCGGGCACCAGGTGGCCCACCAGTTCACCAGCACCACCTTGCCGCGCAGGGCCGAAAGGGTGAAGGCCTCCCCGTCGAGCTGAGTGACGGTGAAATCGGGGGCCATGTCGCCGACCTTGGTCAGGGTCGAGGCGGCCACCTCGGCCTCGGGGTCCTTGTGGCCGGACTTCGTCTTGGCGCAGGCGGCCGCCAGCAGGACGCCGCAGACGGCGGCCAGGATCAAGGTGGTGCGCAGGGAGCGGAACATGCATTTCTCCGGTACGGGGTTCAGGATGGATACCAGCCCGTAATATAGTCCATCGCAAGCCAAGAGAGAAGCCGCCGGGTCACCCCGGCGGCCTCTCGTTGAAGGTTTGCCTGCTGCAGATCCTACTTCAGCATGATCATCTTACGGGTCTGGACGAAGCCGGGAGCCTCGAGGCGGTAGAAGTACACGCCGCTCGGGCTGTCGGCCGCCTGCCAGGTCACCGTGTGC
>JANTFX010000154.1 GCA_024763215.1 Candidatus Krumholzibacteriia bacterium
GCAGATCCACGACACGGTCGTGGAGATGAAGGACACCCCGGGCATCCTCATGTGGCTGCTGGGCAACGAGAACAACTACGGGCTGTCCTGGTCGTCCTTCGAGATCGAGAACCTTCCCGAGGGCGAGCGGAACACGGCCCGCGCCCGCTATCTGTACTCGCTGTACGGGGAGATCGCCGCCGACATCAAGTCGGTGGATCAGGGCCACCCGGTGGCCATCGCCAACGGCGACATCCAGTACATCGACCTGATCGCCCAGGAGTGCAAGAGCCTGGATGTCCTGGGGACCAACGTCTACCGCGGCATCTCGGCGCGTGACCTGTTCCAGGAAGTGCGCGACAAGCTGAACCTGCCGGTGATGTTCACCGAATTCGGCTGCGACGCCTTCAACGCCGTCACCATGAAGGAGGACCAGGCCATGCAGGCCCGTTACCTGCTGGGCCAGTGGGAGGAGATCTACGAGCAGTCCGCCGGCAAGGGCCGGGTGGGCAACGCCATCGGCGGGACGATCTTCCAGTGGAGCGACGGCTGGTGGAAGTACAAGCAGGAAGAGCGGCTGGATATCCACGACACCCATGCCTCGTGGGCCAACGGGGGCTATCCCGAGGATCTGCGCCCCGGCGAGAACAACATGAACGAGGAGTGGTGGGGCATCTGCGCCAAGGGCTTCCCCGACGCGCGCGGCCTGTATGATGTGTATCCCCGCGCGGCCTACTACGCCCTGCGCGACGCTTTCCGGCTCGACCCCTACGGCAAGGATACCGACCTGGACCGCATCCGCACCTGGTACGGCAACATCCAGCCCATGGCCGCGGTGCTCGAGGCCCGCGGCGACGCGGCGGCCCTGCAGGGCGACATGCTGAGCAAGGTGCGCCTGTCCGGGCTGCGCATGGAGATGGAGACCTTCGGCACCGGGGGCAAGAACATCTCCACCCCCGACATCAACCACCCCCTGACCGATGGTTATCCGGCCTTCCGGGGCTTCGACCACATGGAATCCTTCTACGCCGATTTCGAGGCCAAGCCCAATGACAACGTGCTGGCCCGCGTGTCGGTGAACATGATCGGCAAGGTGGCCGACAACCCCATCGACGAGATCTTCTACGAGAACCGGGGCCGGCCCAAGGTGACCTACGACAGCGATGGGAACCGGGTGCTCATCCCCCAGGGCAACCGCGTCCAGGTCTACCAGGGCTCATTGAGCTGGGATGACCGCTGGTTCACCCTCGACAGCTTCTACCGGGTGGGGCATCTGCACTGGCAGTACGAGGGCGATTTCTTCGGCCTGTACCGGGACGCCTACTACGGCGAGAACATCGACATCTACAACGGCGAGGCCCCCATCGGCTTCGAGATCGCCGGCAAGAAATCGCTGACCGGCCTGAAGTTGGCCTTCGGCCCGCAGCTGTGGTGGGGCGCCAACCCGGCGGTCTTCCTCAAGTACAACCGGCACCTGCTCGGCGCCGACTGGACCGCCGTCTTCCAGAACGATTTCACCCAGCGCCAGGTCGCGGTCAGTTCCATCGCCATCCCCGTGCGCAACAACCGCAAGGCCTCGGTGCAGATGGAAACCCGCAAATGGGGCCTGGGCATCCAGACCGGCGTGCTCTGGTCCGGCCAGCCCCGCATCGGGGAATCGTTCCAGCTCATGGACGAGGATCTGGTGAAGCGGGGCGGTCCCTACGCCCCCGGGGATATCAAGCAGGATGTCGTCAAGGACGAGGACACCTTCGGCTTCAAGGCCAAGCTCACCTGGGAGAAGGGCAAGTGGCACTGGTACGGGCAGGGCGCCTACATGGGCCTGGTGGCCGAAGCCGGACCGACCAATACCACGACCTTCACCGGCTGGCAGTTGAAGGACAGCGGCTCCGGCAACCAGGCCAACGCCCTGACGGGTGTGGCCTACAACGTCAGCGGCAACTGGCAGGTCGGACCCAACTTCCTGTGGCAAAAGCCCATCGTCGGCCCCATGCCCAACAACGCGGACCTGGCGGGCACCGCCGGCCACACCCGCGACGTCATCGGCGACCCCTTCGCCGTCCTGGGCAACCGCGAGACCAAGGCCGCGGAGATCATGCTGACCTACGACCCCACCCCGGCGACCTGGATGTGGGCCTGGGACAGTGATAAGCGCGAGGATGCCGATCTGGCCGCCAGCATCGGCCTGACCCTCAAGGAGCATGCAACGACCGCCGACGCCCAGCTCTTCGTCTCCGATACCGGGGCGGTCTATCCCTTCCCCGGCGGCACCCCCGCCCGGGACTTCGGAGAACTGTGGGATCTGCACGCGAGGGTGGTCAACCGGCTGTCCTCATCCGCCCGCATGGTGAGCACGGTCGTCTTCGGCACCGCCGAACCGCGGGGCGACAACCCCCGCCTGGTGCACCGTTTCAGCGTGGACAGCCGCATGGTGTGGCCCAGCGTGGCGTTCCAGTGGTTCGCCAAGTTCAACGACTATGGCCCCTACGATTACCACCACGACCACAACCTGACCTATCCGGTGCAGCTCATGGGAGACCTGTCCTACACCCTGGGGCGGCCGCGCTGGTTCGGATTCCCGCAGACGAAGCTGGGCGTCCGTTTCACCTACCGGACCCTGGACCGCTATTCCAACCGGTACCAGCCCGAGGGCGTGGACGCACCGCTGGTGCCCGGGGACCTCTACCCCGACGGCCTGGACGAGGGGCGGGAATGGGAGCTGCGGACGTACCTGCATCTGGCGATGTGACCGCAATTTCGTCCTGGGGACTCCGGCACGCGAAAGGGGCGCCTTCATCGGAAGGCGCCCCATTTTTCCGCGGTAAAAGGCCGGGCTACTTGATCATGGTGATGCGCCTGGTTGATATATCGCCGCCCGCCCGCAACCGCACCAGGTAGACCCCCGCCGGAGCAACCGCGCCCCGGCCATCGCGGCCGTCCCACACCGCTTCGTGGCGGCCGGCAGGAAGGACCGTGCCCGGTTCCAGAACCTGCACCCGGCGCCCGGCCAGGTCGTAGACGGCCAGGTCCACCGCCGCGGCCTGCGGCAGGTCGAAGGCGATGGTCGTGGTCGGGTTGAAGGGGTTGGGGTAGCAGGGATGCAGCACGGCCCGGGCCAGGGGGGCGCCCAAAGCCGGCGAAGGAGCCGGAATCTCGAAGGCGTTGAGGTTGAAGCCGTCGGTTTCGGCCACGAAACGCATGACGTGGGTTCCGGCGGTCAGCGTGGCGGTCGCCGAGACGGTGGTCCAGGTCTGCCAGCCGGTGGTCGAAGGCACGGCCACCGTCCCGGTGAGGTCCGCCCCGTCGAAGGCCAGATGGAAAGCGCCGCCGCTTGCGAGCGAGGATACCCGCGCCTCGATGGTGTACTGGCCCGAGAAGAGCACATCAACGGTGTACTCCATCCATTCGCCGGCGTTGATCCAGCCCACGTTGTACCCGCCACCGGTATCGCTGCAGATCTCGATGTCCACACCCTCGCCCGGCCGGTATTGGCTGCCGTTGTTGCCGGGGTCCTGATCGTGGTAGGCCACACCCTCGCCGCCGACATCGAAATCCTCGGCCTCGATGCGCACCGGGAAGACCGGCGGAGAGCCCGCGTAAGCCGCCTGTCCGCAGCCGGCGCCCACGGTGACGTCCACCGAATCGCTGGCCACGGCGCCCAGATCGTCGATGGCCCGGGCATAGAGCGTGTAGCAGCCGTCGCCGGCTCCGCTCCAGGTCAAGGAATAGGGCGCCGTGGTGTCGGTCCCCAGCAGGGCCGTCCCGTTGTAGAACTCCACCGCGCTGATGCTGCCGTCGCTGTCGGAGGCCGAGGCGTTGATGGCGACATCGCCGGCAGGCAGGTTCTCATCCCACGACGGGGCGGTGATCGCCACGGTCGGGGGGAAGTTGGCGATGTCCTGGTACACGCGCACATAGTCGATGAGGAACTGCTGGGGCAGGGCCGCGGTGATGCAGCCGGTCTCCGTGCAGCCGGTGTAATACCCCCCCACCGCGAGGTTCAGGATGATGTAGAAATCCTGATCGAAGGGCGCGCGCGGGTTGCCGGGGTCGCCGCTGCTGTACCACTGGCCGCTGGTGCGCGTCCCGTAGAGCACCCCGTCGACGTACCAGCGGATGGCGTCGGGCTCCCACTCGACCGCGTACACGTGATAGTCGTCGGCGAAGCTCGTCCCGCCCAGGGAGTAGGAGCTGGAAGTGCTCACGTTATCCGGCCACTGACCACCGTAATGCAACGCCCCCCCCACCGAGGTCATGGCGTTGGCCGACTCCATGATGTCGATCTCCCCGCTGGCCGCCCAGCCGCCGTAGACGTCGTCCTGCGGCATCATCCAGAAGGCGGGCCACAGGCCGCCGCCCGCCGGGAGCTTGGCCCGCATCTCCATGCGACCATACCGAAAGGATTGCTTGCCGCTGGTGGTGACCTTT
>JANTFX010000155.1 GCA_024763215.1 Candidatus Krumholzibacteriia bacterium
GTCTAGCCCGGGTTGGCGGCCCCGCCGGAGAGTTTGCCGGCGGGGCGGAGGCGGATGACGTCTACAGGTTATGCCCGCCGCTGGAGAGATTCTTCTCGATCCACAGCACATCTTCCCTGCTGCCGATATAAAGGGGCACCCGCGCGTGCAGGGTGTCCGGAGTGATGTCCAGGATGGGGCCTGCCCCATCGCTGGCGTAGCCGCCGGCGTTCTCGGCGATGAAGGCCAGGGGCGCGGCCTCGCACATCAGGCGCAGCTTGCCCCGGGGCTTGTCCTTGGTGGGGGGGTAGAGGTAAGTCCCGCCGTAGAGCAGGTTGCGGTGGAAGTCCGCCACCAGCGAGCCGATGTAGCGTCCGGACATCCTGCCTTCGCGACCGGGCCGGCCCATCTTGAGGGTGTCCACGACGGTCCGGATCTTGTCGTCCCAGCCCTGCTCGTAGGCCTCATTGACCGAGTAGACCTGGCCGTGGAAGGGCGTGGTGATGTTCTCGTGGCTGAGCAGGAACTCGCCGATGCTCGGGTCGAGGGTGAAGCCGTGGACGCCCTTGCCGGCCGTATAGACGAACATGGTGCTCGATCCGTAGACGATGTATCCGGCGGCCACGAGATTGCGGCCCGGCTGCAGCAGGTCGTCCATGCCGACATGGGTGCGGTCGGAACGGCGGCGCCAGATGCCGAAGATGGTCCCGACCGAGACGTTGGCGTCGATGTTCGAGCTGCCGTCCAGGGGATCAAAGACCACGATGTACCGGCCCGAGCCCTGGCTGACGGGGGTGAACACGGGCTCGGCCATCTCCTCGCTGCCCAGGATGCAGACCTGGCCCCGCCTGCCCAGGCAGTTCATGAACACCTTGTTGGCGTAGTCGTCCAGCTTCTGGACCACCTCGCCCTGGACGTTCTCTTCGCCGGTGGCGCCCAGGATGTCGACCAGGCCGGCCTTGGTGACCTCGCGGCCGATGATCTTGGCCGCGAAGGTGATGTCGTTGAGCAGGCCGGTGAAGTCGCCGCTGGCGCCCGGGTGCAGGCTCTGGAGTTCGAGCATGTGGGATTCGATGGTCTGCAGGTTGCCGGGCACCTGGGTCATGGCTGCTCCTTGGTTTCAGGCCGACGGAAGTCGAAGCCCTCCCGCACGAGGTTGGGCTGCTCCATATTAACGCCATTTTTGTCCCGCACAACACTTGCCTTTTGCCGTCCGGTTTGCCATGGTCCGGTCAGATACTTCGTAGCCGGTTCCTGTTCCGGAAGGAGAAGCCATGTCGGACCTGATTTTTGACGTACCAGAGCCCCGGAACGAGCCCATCAAGGGCTACCGGGAAGGCTCCCTGGAGAAGAAGAAGCTCAAGGCGGAGCTCAAGAAGATGGCCGCCGAGCAGGTGGAGATTCCGGTGGTGATCGGTGGCCAGGAGATCCGCACGGGCGACCTCGGCGACTGCGTCATGCCGCACGACCACAAGCACGTGCTGGGGCGCTATCACAAGGCGGGCCCGAAGGAGGTCAAGCAGGCCGTCAAGGCGGCCATGAAGGCCAAGAAGGAATGGGCCGCCACGCCGTTCGAGCACCGCGCAGCGGTGATGCTCAAGGCCGCCGAGCTGCTGGCCGGCCGGTACCGCATGATCCTCAACAGCGCCACCATGCTGGGCCAGAGCAAGAACGCCTTCCAGGCCGAGATCGACAGCGCCTGCGAGCTCATCGATTTCTGGCGCTTCAATCCCTACTACGCCCGGATGATCATGGCGGAGCAACCCCAGAGTGCTCCGGGCATGTGGAACATGGTCGAACAGCGGCCCCTGGACGGGTTCGTGTTCGCCGTCACTCCGTTCAACTTCACCTCCATCGCCGGCAACCTGCCCACCGCCCCGGCGTTGATGGGCAACACCGTGGTCTGGAAACCCGCTTCCAGCGCCGTGTTCTCGGCCTATTACCTCATGCAGATCTTCAAGGAAGCGGGCCTGCCCGACGGGGTGATCAACTTCGTGCCCGGCAGCGGGGGCCAGGTGGGCAATCCGGTGCTGGCCAGCCGTGACCTGGCGGGGATCCATTTCACCGGCAGCACCGCCGTGTTCCAGGGCATGTGGCGGCAGGTGGGCGGCAACATCCACAATTACGCCTGCTACCCGCGCATCGTGGGCGAGACCGGGGGCAAGGACTTCGTGTTCGCCCACCCCAGCGCCGATGTGGACGCCCTGGTGACGGCCCTGATCAGGGGCGCCTTCGAATACCAGGGCCAGAAGTGCAGCGCCGCCAGCCGGGCCTACATCCCCAAGAGCCTGTGGAAAGAGGTCAAGCAGAAGCTGCTGGCCGGCATCGAATCCATCCGCATGGGCGATGTCACGGACTTCCGCACCTTCATGGGCGCGGTCATCGACCGGGGCGCCTTCGATACCATCAAGGGCTACATCGACCGGGCCAAGAGCCGCGCCGCCCGCGGCAAGGCGCGCGTGATCGCCGGTGGCGGTTGCGACGACAGCAAGGGCTACTTCATCGAGCCCACGGTCATCCAGGCCACCGACCCCCACTACGAGTCCATGGTCCAGGAGATCTTCGGCCCGGTGTTGACGATCCATGTGTACGAGGACAAGGATCTGCTGAAGACCCTGCGCCTGTGCGACACCTCGGCGGCGTACGCCCTGACCGGAGCGATCTTCGGGCAGGACCGCGGCGCGCTGATCAGGATGCAGAGCGAGCTGCGCGGCACCGCGGGCAACTTCTACATCAACGACAAGCCCACCGGGGCGGTGGTCGGCCAGCAGCCCTTCGGCGGCAGCCGGGCTTCCGGGACCAACGACAAGGCCGGCAGCTACCTGAACCTGGTCAGGTGGGTCAGCCCGCGGACCATCAAGGAGACGTTCGACCCGCCGCGGGCGTATCCGTACCCGTACATGTCGCATCGGTAGCAGACCGGAACGATGGGGTGGCACAAGGGGGCGGCCGGGTGGCCGCCCCCGATTTCATGGTGCAGGGTCCTTGTAAAGGCCAACCAGCGGCAAAGGGTCGGCGTAGTCGAAGGCGGTCTGGACGGCCGCCAGATACTCCGCGCGTGAGGTGGCGGGGATGAACAGCCAGGTGTGGCCGCCGGTGATCATCAGGGCGCTCTGGGCCAGGCGCGCCAGGCGGCCGTTGCCCGCGGTCCAGGGTTGGAGCCACAGCAGGGCCAGGTGGGCCAGGACCGGTTGGCGCGCAAGATCCGGGCGGGCGCCCAGGATCTCCAGGCAAGGCGCGACGGCCCGGGGAGCGGGCGGGTCATGGCGCACCGGGAAAACCGTGGCCTGCCTGCGGCGTCCCTGCTTGATGTCCAGGGGTTGCGCCAAGCCGGCCTGGGACCAGGGCAGCATGAGCGCCTCATACCAGCGCGGAAGATCACCGAGGAGGGTCGCGGGCGGGTGGCCGTCCTGCAGCATGCGCATGACCGTCAGCTTGAATTCCTGCTGGCAGGCCAGGTAGCCGTCCACCGCCGCCAGGACCACGGGATCCACCTCGCCGGGCAGGAAATCCTGGGGGGCCGGAGCCTTGATGCGGGCGGCCGGGTCCGGGGCGGGCCAGGGATCTGCCGGGGACGGCGGGAAGCATTTGGCGGCGCGTGTCCGGAGCACCCCGCTGGTGACGGGGATGCCGGCCAGGTTCAGGGAGGTCCAGGCGTCAAGGGACAACAGGTCGGCCGCGGCGGCCAGACGGGGGACCAGGGGGAGCGGAGGGGGCTGGTCGGCAGGGTCGGGCAAGGCCTTGGACCACAGATCCAGGAGCCGGCGGAATCGGTCGAGATCAGGTAGAGGCGGAGCCATGGCGCATCCAGGGGAAGATGGTGCCGGAGGTGGGACTTGAACCCACACGTTCCAAAGGAACACTGGATTTTGAGTCCAGCGCGTCTACCAATTCCACCACTCCGGCACCGGAGCCAAAGCCCCTTTTGCAGGGGCTGGTAGGCGGGGATGTTAGCCAGCGGCCTCGCGAATGTCAAGCGGGGGAAAAGTTTGACACCGCGGCGAGAATTGCTATATTTCCGCCCTACGCCTCGGGTGGGGCCATAGCTCAGCTGGGAGAGCGCATGACTGGCAG
>JANTFX010000156.1 GCA_024763215.1 Candidatus Krumholzibacteriia bacterium
CCGCATTCGCGCGCCACGAGGATTCCCGCGGCCGTGTCCCAGGGCCGCAGCCGGAACTCCCAGTACCCGTCCAGGCGCCCGGCCGCGACATGGCACAGGTCCAGAGCCGCGCTGCCGGCCCGGCGCACCCCGTGGCAGGGCGCCTGCAGGAAAGACCGCACCAGCTCCGTGTTCCGGGCCACGAGTTCATCCCTCACATAGGGGAAGCCCGTGGCCAGCAAGGCCCTGTCCAGGGATACCGGCTTCAGCTGCCCCAGGGGCGATTCCCGCCCGGTTGCGGTCAACAGCACGCTGGCGCCCAATCCGCGGCCGGCCAGGTAGCATTCGCCGAGAGCCGGTGCGCAAACCGCGGCCAGCTGCATGCCCGCGGCATCCCGCGCCCCGACCGACACGCAGAAGAAGGGGTACCCGTGGGCGAAGTTGGTGGTGCCGTCCAGGGGGTCCACGTACCAGGTCCGCTCCCCCCGGCCGGCGTGGTCGCCCGATTCCTCGGCCATGACCGGTTCGCCGGGAAAAAGACGCGCCAGCCCGGCCAGCACCAGCTCCTCGCTGCGGCGGTCCGTCTCGGTGACGAATTCGGTGCCCGCCTTGGGGTCCAGTTCGTGGACGGCCCGCACCTGGGCCAGGATGACCTCGGACGCCTCCAGGACCAGCCGCCGCAATTCCTCCAGTTCCCGCCGTGAAGACTTTGGTGCCACCTGAGCCCTCTTGTGGTTGGGGTTTGGTTTCCGGTTCCCGCCAGGTGCACCGATCATAGGCCACCGCGGGGTCCGGGACAACGCCTATCCCCTGCGGTTGACATGCTTCGGTCAGGCTTTAGCTTGTAGCGGAGGTCGAACACGCAACCCAACCGGAAGGCTGGTCATGAAGGAAAAGATCATCGCG
Source organism: Candidatus Krumholzibacteriia bacterium (assembly GCA_024763215.1). Classification (GTDB taxonomy): domain Bacteria; phylum Krumholzibacteriota; class Krumholzibacteriia; order LZORAL124-64-63; family LZORAL124-64-63; genus JAHJTW01. The sequence continues at coordinate 886 of JANTFX010000156.1, forward strand.
GTCCTGGACGAGATTCGCCCCGCCCTGCAGAACGACGGCGGGGACGTGGAATTCATAGATTTCAACGACGGCGTGGTCCTGGTCCGCATGACCGGAGCCTGCGGCAGCTGCCCCATGAGCCTGATGACCCTGAAGCAGGGCATCGAGGCCAGGCTGAAGGCCAAGATCCCCGAGGTCATCTCCGTGGAGCAGATCTGAGGTGACCGGCTTCACGGGCGTGGACTACTACCGGCTGGACGAGAACCTCTCGGACGCCGAACGCGGCGTGCGCGATGTGGTGCGCTCCTTCGTCGACAGGGACTTCCTGCCCCTGGTCAGGGAGCATTTCCACGCCGGCACCTTCCCCACCGAACTCATCCCCGTCCTGGGTTCCCTGGGCCTGCTGGGAGCGTCCATCAGCGGTCCCGGCTGCCCCGGCCTCGGCCACACCATCTACGGGCTGATCTGCCGCGAGCTGGAACGTGGCGACAGCGGCCTGCGCAGCTTCGTCTCGGTCCAGGGCAGCCTCGTGATGTGGCCCATAGCGACCTACGGCTCGCAGGAGCAGAAGCAGCGGTGGCTACCGGAGCTGGCGGCCGGCCGCAAGATCGGGTGCTTCGGCCTGACCGAGGCGAACCACGGCTCGGATCCCGGCGGCATGGAAACGCGCGCGGAGCCCGACGGGGACCACTGGGTCCTGCGCGGCAGCAAGCTCTGGATCACCAACGCCACCATGGCCGACGTGGCGGTCGTCTGGGCCCGCGCACCCGAGGGGATCATGGGCTTCCTGGTGGAGAAAGGCACCCCCGGCTTCAGCGCCGGCCCGGTCAAGGGCAAGTGGAGCCTGCGGGCCAGCGACACCGGGGAACTGGTCCTGGACGAGGTTCGCCTGCCCGAGGCCAGCCGTCTGCCGCTGGCCAGGGGCCTGCGCGCCCCCCTGTCCTGTCTGAACGAGGCCCGCTACGGCATCGCCTGGGGCGCCGTGGGCGCCGCCTCCGACTGCTACCACACCGCCCTGACCTACTCCCGGCAGCGGCAGCAGTTCGGCAAGCCTCTGGCCGGCTTCCAGCTCGTCCAGGCCAAGCTCGTGGCCATGTTGACGGAGATCACCAAGGCGCAGGCCCTCATCCTCCAGCTGGGCCGGCTCAAGGACCGCGGGATCAACGAGGTGCCCCTGGTCTCGCTGGCCAAGCGCAACAACGTGGCCATGGCCCTGGAGTGCGCGCGCACCGCCCGGGATATCCTGGGGGCCGCCGGCGTGACCGATGAGTTTTCCCCCGGCCGCCACATGGCCAATCTGGAATCGGTGCTCACATACGAAGGCACCCACGACATCCACACGCTGATCGTGGGCGCGGACATCACAGGCGAACAGGCTTTCAGGTAAACTTCAATTGCCTGGAGAGTATATATTTAGGCCCTTTATGTTCACGAACTCCATCAACCCGTAACGCCCCAGCTCCCGCCCCAGACCGCTCATTTTCACGCCCCCGAAAGGCATGCGGGGGTCGGACTTGACGATGGAGTTGACGAAGGCCGTTCCGCATTCCAGCCGGCGGGCGATGCGCTCGCCCCGTGCGATATCGCGCGTCCAGACGCTGCCGCCGAGGCCGAACTCGGAGGCGTTGGCCACGGCCACGGCCTCGTCCTCGCCGGATACGGCCATGACCGGGGCGATGGGGCCGAAGACCTCCTCCTGCCACACGCGCATGTCCGCGGTCACATCGGCCAGCACGGTGGGCGTGAAGAAGCTGCCCGGGCGATCCAGCCGGCTGCCGCCTGCCAGCAACCGGGCGCCCTTGGCCACCGCATCGGTGACGAAGCCCTCGAGGCGCACCAGCTCGGCCGCGTTGACGATGGCGCCCACCTGGGTATCCCGGTCCAGGGGATCGCCAAGGCGCAGGGCCGCCATGGCGTCGGCAAAGCGCGAGGCGAATTCTTCGGCGACTGTCCGTGCGACGATGAATCGCTTGGCCGCGATGCAGCTCTGGCCCGTGCAGAGCATGCGGCCGGTGACGGCCCCGGCGACGGCCTGGTCCAGGTCAGCATCCTCAAGCACGATGAACGGGTCGCTGCCCCCCAGCTCGAGGACCACCTTCTTCAGGCCCGCCGCCGCCATCCGGGCCACCTGCACCCCGACACGGGTCGAGCCGGTCAGGGAAACCCCCTGGACCTCCGGGCGGGCGATCACCGCCTCGACGCTGCGGTGATCGGCCACGATGGTCTGGAATACGTCCGCGGGGAAGCCCGCCTCGGCGAACAGCTCGGCGATGGCCAGGCCGCAGCCGGTAACGCAACCGGCATGCTTCAAGATGCTGGTGTTTCCGGCGGTCAGGGTGGGCACGCCGAAGCGCAGGGCCTGCCAGTAGGGGTAGTTCCAGGGCATGATCGAGAGCACGACGCCCAGAGGCTGGAAGGTGACCCGGTGGGCCAGGCCGTCGGCGGCTACCGATTCATCGGCCAGCCACCCGGGGGCATGCTGCGCGTAGAACTCGCACAGCCAGGCGCATTTCTCGACCTCGGCGAGGGCCTCGGCCAACGGCTTGCCCATCTCCAGGCTCATCAGGCGGGCATGATCATCCGCGCTGGCCCGCAACCGCTCGGCCAGAGGCAGCAGCAGGGCCGCCCGCTCGGCCACCGGCACCTCACGCCAGGAGGTAAAGGCGGTGTGGGCGCGGTCCACCACCTGCATGACCTGGTCGTGCGTCTGCAGGGGATAGGACTGCAGCTCTTCGCCGGTGGCGGGATTGGTCGTGCTGATGCTCATGGTGGTCACGCCCCCCGGCACGGCTCCGATCGGCCGTGCTAGAAATGAACCTGCCGGAACACGATCTCCGCCGCGCGGTGGAAGGCATCCGGCATCACTCCCAGATAGATGACCAGCAGGGCCAGCAGGCCGCTTGCCGCCACCGACACCCACTCGGTGCCGTTGTAGGAGGTATCATCCCCGTCCTGCATGTACATCACGACGATCACGCGCAGGTAGTAGTAGACCGAGACCAGCGAGTTGATGACGCCGATGATGGCCAGAGGAATCAGTCCGGCGTGAACCACGGCGCTGAAGATGTAGAACTTGGCCATGAACCCGACCATGGGCGGGATCCCGGCCAGCGAGAGCATGGCCACGGCCAGGG
>JANTFX010000157.1 GCA_024763215.1 Candidatus Krumholzibacteriia bacterium
CTGTCGCGGGCAGGCGGGCCGTGGCGCCATCGACCGCCAACAAGCGCAGATCATGCCAGCGGCGTGCCGCGAAATGATGGTAGAAGCCTTCCAAGAGTTTGTTGTTAAGGACCATGAAAGCGCCGGGCTTGAGCTTTTTGCGTGACTGGCAGAGGGCCGATGAAGTAACGGCTTGGATGACGGACTGGCCGCTGAGCACCTCGAAGAAGCGGTCGAGCTCATCCTGATTGGCCCTTTGCGAAGATTCAGCAAGAAGGTCACCAGGGTCGGTAACGGTAAGGCGCGATCGCGGGTGAAATCCTCGGGGTTTACTCGGGCAATGGCGGCGAAGGACTCTGACGCCAAGAATTGACTTATAGGTGTATAAATGAATTCAAATTTGACTTGTCAACTGAATTTCCTTGTCGGTCAGTTCCACGCTCTTGGGTCGGATTACCATCGGTTTTGCTCCTGTTTGGGTTATGTTGGCCGCGAGATATTCTATCGGTTTCAGTGTGTTATCGCTAACTTAATGGCATTGCGTACCAGGTTCCCTTACCCTTGCCATGTTGCGCGAGATGCTGAGCTGCCACGAGAGATTGCAGGTGTTTCTTAACAGTGTTTCGGTTTGCGCCGGTCATCTGAACCACCTGGCTGACTGTCAGCCGACCGTGCTCTTTGGCAAGTTCGAGGATTTGCGCCGATAACTCGGGCAGGGCTGATGCAAGAATCCGCTCTCGCTCAATCTTGGCTTCCAGCCGCTGTTTTTGCTTTTGCAAGGCCCCCAGGAAATACGCCACCCAGGGCTGCCAGTTCGTGGTGTCCGTCCGGATCGTACCTTGGGTGCTGCGTAGTGCCAGATAGTATCCTTCCTTGGTGTGCTCGATCACACTTTCGAGTGAGCTATAAGGTACATAGGTGTAACCGCTTCGTAGAAGTAAAAGCGTTGTCAGGATGCGGGAAAGCCTGCCATTGCCATCCTGAAATGGATGGATCTCCAGGAACACGACCGTGAAGACGGCAATGATCAACAGTGGATGAAGCTGTTGTTCCTTAAGCGCAGTGCGGACCCATGTCACCAATTCGGTCATCAACCGGGGCGTGTCGAACGGCGAGGCTGTCTCAAAGACAATTCCGATTTCATGGCCGTCCGCATCAAAGGCGCTGACATGGTTGGGGTTTGTCTTGTAATCCCCCCGGTGGCGTTCGTCCTTGTTGCTGTGAACAAGAAGGTCGCGGTGCAGTTGTCTGACGTGGTTTTCCGTTAGGTCGATGGCATCGAAACGCGCAAAGATGGTTTCCATCACGGCGGCGTATCCGGCCACCTCCTGTTCATCGCGGGAATCAAATTTCTTGATTTCGATGTTGCCGAGCAGTTCGGCGACTTCCTGATCCGACAGCTTGCTGCCTTCGATACGGGTCGATGAGCCGATACTCTCAATCGTCGCAACCCGGCGCAGGGCAGACAGACGCTCCGGGGCCAAGGTCCCGAGTGCCCGCCACGCGCCCTTGAACTCATCCAGCTCGGCGATCAGCGAGAGGATTTCACGGGTGATTCCTAAGGTGTTGGTGTTCAAGCTCATACCCAAATATATATCCAAATATATCCATAAGTGCAATGAAGATTTGCGAATATCCGTAAATATATCCGTATTTATCCAAAAGTAGTGCCTTGTTTGTAAAAGGGGAAGTTATTTTTGGATGACTCCTAAGGCTGTCAGGGGGTGCGCGGACTCACCGCACCCAATCCCGCGCCTGATCCGGCCCCGGCACCCCGCCGGCATGCAGCACCTCGCCATCCACCACCACGCCTGGCGTGGACATCACTCCAAAGGACATGATCCGGGCAATGTCGGTCACCTTCTCCAACTCGATCTCGACACCCGCCTCCTTCGCCGCCTGGGCGATGACGTTGGCGGTGATCTCGCAGTTGCGGCAGCCGCTGCCCAATACCAGGTAGAGCCCCGCCACCTGCCAGCCGAACAGGCCGAACAACAGCACCAGGGCGACTTCGTTGACCATGGGGGCGGCGATCAGGAACGAGAAGGTGACGCCCATGGGCACCCCCGCCGACAGGAAGCCGATGAACAGGGGTACGGCGGAGCAAGAGCAGAAGGGGGTGACGATACCGAGGTGCGCGGCCAGAATATTGCCGATACCCAGCCGCCGCCCCGCCAGCAGGGCGCGGGTGCGCTCGGGGGCGAAGAAGGTCTGGATCACGCCCATGAGGAAGACCACGCCGGTGAGCAGAAGCAGCACCTTGGGGGTGTCATAAAGAAAGAAGTGGACCGCCTCGCCCAGGTGGGTATCGCGGCTCAGGCCGGTCAGGCCGAGCAGCAGGTCGGCGAATTCGGTCAAATAGGCGTAGGCCGCCACCCAAACGACGGCGGAGGCGGCAATGGCCATGAGCCAGGTCGTCGGGCCAAGGCGTTTTGGGGCTTCCAGGGTTTCGGTATTGTCCACGGGTTTCAAGCCTCTCCAAGCAAGGGAATTTTGCCGATTTACCGACGTGGACGAACCAGACCGGAAGAGGATGCACCGGGTTACGACCCATCCGCCTTACGGGGCACGAAGCAGCATACGCGGCCCGACTCGTCGAAACGCACCTGGCAGGCCGTCTTCAGGTGTTCGCCGAGGCGCCGGCGCGCCCTTTGTATCCGGGATTTCGCGCCGGGCAGGCTGAGTCCCTTGCGGCGGGCGTACTCCACCTGGGACAGGCCCTCCAGGTCGCACAGGGTCAGCGCCTCGCGGTCTTCCTCGGGCATCTCCGAAAACGCCCTGGGGAGACAGGCGGTGAGGCTGGCCAGAGGGGCGGGCTCTTCCTCCCCGGCGGGAAACTCGGGCGGGAGCTCTCCCAGGGCCTTGTGGGTGCGCAGGTAATCGATGAGCCGGTTGCGTGCCACCCGGAACAGCCAGGCGCGGGGGTTGGTCAGGCCGCAGAAACTCCCACCTTCCGCCAGCGCCTTGAGAAAGACATCCTGCAGCAGGTCCTCGGCCAGGTGGGGGTCGGCGGCGCGCAGGATCAGGAAGGCGCGCAGCGCCCCTTCGTTCTGGTCCCAGGCGGCGAGCAGGCAGTTCATCGGGCCCTGTCCACCGCGGGGCAACGGAACGAGAGCCCTTAGTCCTTCGTCTACAGTTCATAGTCCCCACTGTAGGGGGGCTCACCTTCCACGACCGGAAGTGTCAGCCGGTTGCCCCAGTGGGACCAGCCGCCGTTGTATAGACGCACGTCCTTGTATCCCAGGTGCTTGAGTTGCAGCCAGGCCAGGCCCATGCGGAAGCCATCGTGACAATAGACATAGACCGTCTTGTCCTTGGGGATTTCTTTGTAGAGTTCAGCGAGGGTTTCATCGGAAAGCCATTTCTGGCTTTGGCCGTCGGTGCCGTCCAGGCTCACCACGTTGATAGCCCCGGGAATGTGTCCGCCCTGAATGGCGTGCTTGATCACCTTGCCGGTGTACATGTCATGGGGGCGGGCATCCAGCAGAACCACATTGGGGTCACGGCGGGAGACCACGTGGTCATACACGGAGGTCCACTCCACGAACAAGGACGCATCCGCGTCTTCGAGTGTGACGTTTCCCGGCGCGGGGTTTGCCGCATCGGTGCTCATCTCCTCGAACGCGCTCCATTCGATGGTGCCGCCGTTCAGGATCTTGACCCGGCTCATGTCATAGCCGTAGAGGTCCAACAGGTAATATAGCCGTGACGCCAGGGCGGTACGGGAATCGTCATAGATGACGAGCGTGGAATCGTTGTTGACACCCCATGCACGCAAGGTGTCCTGGAACACGGCGCGGGACGGGAAACGCATCAATGGATTGGCGTTGTTGTCCCCCAGGTCCTTGAACCTTTGTACCTGTACCGCACCGGGAATGTGACCGACCGTATAGTAGCGGTCAGGGTGATAACGCACCT
>JANTFX010000158.1 GCA_024763215.1 Candidatus Krumholzibacteriia bacterium
TCCATGGTGTTGAAGCCCGCCGTCCGCGTGGTCACCGACTGGAAGAGGGACACCAGCAGGGCCCGGCCCGCAGGCATGGCCGCCAGGGAGCCGTGCCATTCCATCAGGGCGATGGCCGCCGTGCCGAGCACCAGGAGGATGGCCGTGGTGACCAGGACAAGCCGCGAATGCAACGACAGCCGTCGGCGTTGCCCGGCGCCGGTAGCGCGGATGCGTGCGATGACCTCCATCACCACCAGGAAACCGATGCCGCCGGTGATGATCAGACCCATGACCGTCAGGTTGACCAGCCAGCTGCCCTGGTACGAGACCAGGCTGTCCGGAAACAGGGAAAAACCGGCGTTGCAGAAGGCCGAGATGCTGTGGAACAGGGCGTAGTAGAGCCCCCTCGGCAAACCCATGCTCGGCACGAAGGAGAAGGCCAGCAACACCGCACCGATGACCTCGGCCCCGGCCGTCAGCAGGAATATGCGGCGGACGAGGTCAGGCAGGGATTTGACGGGGGTGTGCGAGAGGGTCTCGTTGATGATCCAGCGCCCCTTGGCCCCCACCCCCATGCCCAGGTAGAAGAACAGGTACACCGAGAAGGTCATGATCCCGAGGCCGCCGATCTGGATCAGCGCCAGCACCACGAGCTGCCCGAACAGCGTCAGGCGCGTCCCCACGTCGCAGACCACCAGGCCGGTGACGCACTGGGCGCTGGTAGCTGTGAACAAGGCGTCCAGGAAAGGCAGGCCGCCGCCGTGGCCGGCGATCGGCAGGGTCAGCAGGACCGCACCCAGCAGGATGGCCACCGAGTAGTAGAAGACCAGGGCCTGGGCGGGAGACAGGCGCTGGAGACGGTCCATGAACGGCAACGAGGGCATCGCAACGGTCTCCTGGAGCCCGGTCAAAAAGGCGGTCGCCAAGAGGGCAGGCGACCCGGAGCAACCCGGCAGAAAGCATTACCTGAATAAACGCATCCCCGAGCGCCGTCAAGAATCAAGTGGGGGCCCGCCCCATGGAGCGGGCCCCGCATCCGGTTCAACGGATCAATCTGATCTCGATGAAGTCCGCGTTCAGATCCGTCAGGGTGTAGGTCTTGGCTCCGATCCAGTAATTGACCTCCTCATACTCGGCATGGTCGATGTGGGAGGCGGCGCTGGCGTCGGAAATCCGGAAGGTGTTGTCATCTCCAGGCCCGTACAATGTGGGAATTCCGAAACCCGTGATGTTGTAGGTCTTGATATCGGACACTTCCCCCGTATAGGGATTCACCTCGGTGGCGTCCAGGGTGAAACTCGTCACCTCGGTGGGGTTGTCCGCGTCATCGACGCTGATGCTGATCGTGCCGGTCTTGTGGAGGTTTTCCGGTATCACCAGGGAATCGTAATAGGCGGTGAAGGTCGTCCCGGCCGAACTGCCTGCCACCGGCTGCAGGAAGAGGGACCCGTCGAACTGGCAGGTATAGTTCTCGATGGTATAAGTGGTGTCCAGGCCGGTGGAGTTGGTCTCATGGACGTTCATGGTACCCAGCCCGTTGATCCAGATCTTGCCCAGACGGAAGACCGGGTGCTCCTGGATGTTCGCATACAGGGTTATGTTGGTATCAAGATCGTAATGGGGCCCGAGGAAGGAATTGACGACCATGACCAGCAGATGCTGCCCGTCGTCGTGCAGCTGGTCGAGGTGCTCGATGTTCACGCCATGGCCCATCCCCAGCAGGGTTGAAGACGAGCCATGGAACTTGAAGACCTCGATGGTCCCCTCGCCATCCTCGGTCTCGAGCGTCAGGACCGCGTCGGCGGAAAAATCGGGGTTTTCGAGATTCAGGATGAAGAAGCGCGAAGCCCCCGCCGCATAGTCGAAGTCGAAGGTCTTGGCGTTGTCGCTCGCGGTCTTGATATCCCAGGTATCGGTGTCATAGCTGACCGCGATGGACACGTTCACGTCGCTGTACAGGTCGCCGTGGATCAGATCGCGGGCGAACAGGGGATGGTACTGCGAAAATTCCTCGTGCAGGCGGCCGGCCATGACATCCTCGATGGCCGCGACGGGGTCGTTGCCGTGGGCCAGGATGTAATCGTAGACGGCGCCCAGGGACGTCGGGCCTGCGCGGTTGACCATGTACTGGATGAAGGCCGACATGCCGTAGCCGTGGTAGTCGGGATGGTCCCCGTTCGACGGCACGTGGAAATGATGGAACGGCAACCGCTGGTGGCCGTCGCGGGCCTTGGTGGAGAGATAGTCCGGATCCCCCATCCAGGTGCGCTCGCTCCACACCGAGCAGGCCTCGTCCAGCCAGTAGCGGTCGGAGGCGAACTTGGATTTGTTGAACCGGTTGCGCTTGTCGTACAAGGCCTGCACCAGGTGGAAGAACTCGTGGCCGGCGGTGACCTTCAGGTCGTCCGTTTCATCCAGCCTTTGGGCGTTGAAATTCAGGTACCCGTGGTTATCCCCCCACATGGAGGGCACGAACTCCCCGAATCTCTCCTTATCCAGGTCGAGAATGAACACCTGCACGGGCCAACTCGTCCGCGCGGTGTAAACGAATCCCCACGATGCCAAAGTATTGTACGCGTTCTCCAGATAGGTTCCCAGATTGGCGACCTCGGCATCCTGGCCGGTATGGACAATCCGAAAGTGGGTCGTGCTGGTGACCTTGAGCCCCGGTGCGGTTCCACCGGATTTCCCCGTATACCCCGCCAGGTTCACAAGGTGAACGGCCACACCCTGCCCACCGTCATCGACCACATCGGGGGCGGCGGGGATGACGGCCACGACGGTCGAATCGGTGTAGCTGACGTCCAGCAGCCTGTAACCGGTGAACATCTCGTTGCCGCTGTTGACGAACGAGGTCTCGCCCATGGCCACGAGGGTGTTTTCGGATTTGCCCGCCAGAGGAAAACTCACCTGGAGTGGTTGGCTGAAGGTGGCCGGCAAACCGTCGAGCTTGTAAACGGGGGAAACGGCAGTGCCGCCGAAGGGGTCGTCATCCCCGGACTTGTAGATCTTCAACTCCCGGTCCGAGGCGAAGGACCCGGACGGCACGGTGACGGCCAGGTTCTCGGCCGCGATGGTCCCACCGGCCGTCCCGATGGCCGCACTCGTCAGCAACTGGTCGTTGTCTGCCGGAGGTGTGAACACATCGCCCCCACCGCCTCCGCCTCCGCATCCCGCGAAAAAGATCAAGCCCAGGATCAACATGGATGTGTGCAAGCGGCGAAGCGTCATGCCTGTTCTCCTTTGCGGGTGGCGGCTCCCTCGGATGTCCTCAGCAAGAGCTGTCAAGCAGGAACCGGATACTCGGAACGCCCGGTGTCGGGCACCAGGCCGCAAAGATAATATTGGTTTTTCAGCACGAGTTAAAGAAGACTTTTCAAGAGCGGAGCAAGGCACCGAGCCTTCTATCCGGCACCGAGTCTCGTACCCTCATGACGGGCCACAGGCCAACATAACGGAACCATCCGCTCCCCCTGCGAGCTCGGTTGGTGGATATTGCCAATCGAAAATGGAAACTGGTGGAGGCGGCGGGAATCGAACCCGCGTCCGTAACCGGTACCCCGTCGGCGTCTACATGCTTAGTGGCCTGTTATTTCACCGGAGAGGAGGCCAGGCCACGCGCCGCCTGTTCCGGCCAGTCCCACTTTTGTTTCGCCCGCGCACCAGGGACCTGAGCGCGAACTATTCACCGAAAACGGCGCCCCTTGAGATCAGTTCGGTGACCCCCCGACCCCGGGACGGGTTGCCTTTATTTAGGCAGCCAGTGCGAAATTAGCTTCGTCACTTGTTGGTTTTCCACCGTTTTACGAGCAGATGGAATCTCGGCATGCAGCCAGCGGTCCCCCGACCACGTCGAAACCAGGTCGCCCCCACGAAGGGTATCCCGGGACCGGGATTGCTTGATCAA
>JANTFX010000159.1 GCA_024763215.1 Candidatus Krumholzibacteriia bacterium
GTGCATCCGCCCGCCAACACCGACCTGCACCCGATCTGCTACCAGTACTCCCTGGCTCTGTGGCTGTCCCGGTTCCACCGGCAGCTGGCGGGTGCCCGCTGGCTGGGCTGGACCCCGGGCCCGCGGACCCTTGCCGCGGCCGTCGGGATCCTCCTGTTGGCCGTACTCCTGATGGTAGTCGGTCGGCGGCGCCGCCCGGCTACCGGAGGCGGCCGCCTGTGGGTTGTGCTGTGGGCCGGCTGGTACGGCATGCTGCTCGAAAGCGTGCTCGTGCTGGTCTACCAGACCGCCAGCGGCGTGCTCTACCGCGATCTGGGCATCCTGCTGACCATGTTCATGGCCGGTTTGACGGCCGGGGCCTGGTGGTTTGGTCACAAGTCGCCATTGATGCGCAGGATCCGGCTGTTGCGCCTGGTCCTGGCGGGATCAGCTTTGCCGGTCGTGTTGACCGTGGTGTTGTTGCTGGGTGGAGTCCGGAGTGGCCTGGTGATCACTTCACTGCTGCTGGTTGCGACCGGGGGCATCACCGGGGCGCTGTTTGCCCTGGTGACCGGAGCCCGGAGCCGGGATTCCGTGGACGGCATCGGTCCCGTGTATGCCGTCGACCTGCTGGGCGGCAGCCTGGCCAGCGTGCTGGGCAGCCTGCTGTTCATGCCCATGCTGGGCCTGGGGGTCACGACCCTTCTGGCCGGTGCCCCTCCGCTGTTGCTGGCCCTTTGGATCAGGAATACGCCATCTTCGCTCAGCGAAACCGCGCCTTGAGACCCCCGAAACTCATGGCCTGATCGGGGATGGGCTGTTCGCAGTAGTTGGATTCGCCGGGGGTGGGTTCGCACCCGTTGCCGAGCGGCTCGGTGCTGCCGGTGTAGGGGTTCAGGCCGTCGAACAGGACCCACTGCCCCGATGCGGGGTCGCGGCCGCTGCTGCGGTCGTCCTCCGCCTCGTGGTCCCCGACCCAAACCTGCTCCAGGATCTGGTAGTCGAGCTCCTCGCTGTACGGGCCATACAGCAGGAAAACATAGTCGCCGCCGCTATTGTTCAGGCCGAAGCCGGTTTCCAGCCAGCCCATATCGTGTTGCCAGGCCATTACGTCGGAGCCGTACACGACCTTGACGGCGCCGGGGGCGAGCATCCCCGACAGGCCGATATCCGGCAAACGCGAGGAGTCGTCCCGCAGCCAGTAATCCTGCAGGTCCACGGTCGTGGTGCCGAGGTTGACGATTTCCACCCACTCGTCGCCGCGGAAATCGATCGCCCCGTCCTGGTCCCAATCGCGGGCCGGGTCGGCGAGGATCTCGTTGATGGCGATCTGGGCGGTGGCGTTTGGGACCTGGGTGCAGAGCAATACCGCCAGCAGAAACAGGAACATGGTTTTCATGGGGGTTATCCCGACCGGGAGAAGGTTGGCCCTGATAATGCCAGAATTGTACCACCACGGAATCGATCTCCTCCTTGCTACGGACCTTCATGAATCATCAGGGTTAGTCCGAGCCCGGTCCTGTACAAGACCAAGAGGTGTCAAGTAGGGGTGACGCCGTATCAGAAGTATGTCCTTGTCGGGAGATAGGATACAGATGTTTTACCATCAGGTTATAGCAAACCCGAGGCGGGACTTTACAGACTAGACATAACTAAACAAAATTTGATAAGATCCGCTTAGTTTGAAAAGGAGGCCTTGTATTGGACCCGAGGAAAAACCCTTATGCACCGGGAGCGGGAACCAAACCCCCCGCCCTGGTGGGCCGGGATACCCAGATAGAAGCGTTCGATATCCTCCTTGAGCGCCTCGAGAACGGCTATGCGGAACAATCCATGATCATCACCGGATTAAGAGGTGTGGGCAAAACAGTCCTGCTGGATGTATTCAGGGATATGGCCGAAGCACGCGGATGGGCCACAGTGGAATGGGAGGTCGAGAAAAACACCTCGTTCGAAGCCAAGATCTCCGCCCAGATCCGCCGCGCCCTCTTGCAGATCGCACCCAAAGCTCGCTGGTCAGCCAGGGTTCGCAAGGCCGCTTCGGTCCTGAAATCTTTTTCCATCACCTTCAATCCCGATGGCGCGGTCACCGCAGGTCTGGATGTGGAACCCAGCCCCGGGGTCAGCGACAGCGGAGCCATCACCGAGGATCTCACCGATCTTTTCGTGGCCCTGGGAGAGGCCGCTCGTGAAGAAAAGACGGGAGTTATCTTCCTGCTGGATGAGATCCAGTTCCTGCCGATCAAGGAGCTGGAGGCCTTGATCACCGCTCTTCATAAATGCGCCAGAAGGTCATTGCCTGTCACATTCGTGGGGGCGGGCCTGCCTCAGATTCCACGCCTGGCTGGAGAAGCCAGATCCTACAGTGAGCGCTTGTTCAAGTTTCCCAGCATCGGCAAGCTGGATCCGGTGTATGCCCGGGATGCACTTGTTCTGCCGGTCCGGACTTTGGGGGTTGGCTATGAACCCGAAGCGGTGGAATTCGTGGTGAAATATACCGAGGGTTATCCCTATTTCCTGCAGGAATACGGCAAGATCCTGTGGGAAGAAGCATCGGACAGCCCCATCACTCTGCACGATGCTTCCCAGGTTTTGCCCCTGGTCGAGGCGGTACTGGATGAAAGTTTTTTTCGTGTTCGGGTGGAGCGGACCACGGACCTGGAGTTGAAATACTTGTTGGCCATGGCCGAACTGGGACCCCGACCCCACCGCGCCAGCGAAGTGGCCCGGAAAATCGGCCGCACGACCGAACAGGCGGGTCCCGTTCGCTCGCGGTTGATCGCCAAGGGGCTCCTCTATACCCCCGGCCACGGTTATGCGGCGTTTACGGTGCCTCAGTTTGACAGATTCATGCTGAGGAGGCACGCTGACCTTGGCAAAGGTTAGGAGCTGCTTGAATGGAAATCCGGATAGGGCTGGAGAGGAATTCCAATCATGACACGGAATAAGTTCGATGCCTCACAATTGGGCCTGATCGCCGGCCCGCTGGTCGCCGTCGCCCTGATGGCCTTCACCAATCTCGACCCCGGCCACCCGTCCGCCACGCCCATGGCCGCGGTCGCCCTGTGGATGGCCATCTGGTGGCTGACCGAGGCCGCGCCCCTGGCGGTCACGGCGCTGTTGCCGGTGGTGCTGTATCCGTTGCTGGGGATCATGTCCGGCAAGGCCGTCGCCCCGGTCTACTTCAACTGGATCATCTTCCTGTTTTTGGGCGGCTTCATGGTGGCCCTGGCCATGGAGAAATGGACCCTGCACCGGCGCATCGCCCTGCGCATCATCACGGCCATCGGCGGCGGGCCACGGCGCATCGTGCTGGGCTTCATGCTGGCCACGGCCTTCCTGTCCATGTGGATCAGCAACACGGCCACGACCATGATGATGGCCCCGGTGGCCATGGCCGTGATCGCGCGGCTGCAGGACGACCTGGGGGCCAAGCGCGCGCGGCAGTTCGGCACCGCCCTGCTGCTGGGGGTGGCCTACAGCGCTTCGGTGGGCGGGCTCGCCACGCTCATCGGCACCCCTCCCAACCCGCTGCTGGTCAGCAACTTCGAGCTGATGTTCCCCGGCGCCCCGGAGATCTCGTTCGCCGGCTGGATGGTTCTGGGCCTTCCCATTGCGGTGATCGCCCTGGCGGTGATGTGGCTAGAGCTGTCGTTGCTCTACAAGCTGGGCGCGCCCGACCTGGTGATCGACCACGAGGTGCTGTACCGGGAACGCAGCGAGCTGGGGCCCATGTCCTACGAGGAAATGGTGGTCATGGCCGACTTCACCCTCATGGCCCTGCTGTGGTTG
>JANTFX010000160.1 GCA_024763215.1 Candidatus Krumholzibacteriia bacterium
GGTTGACCTGCAAAGCGAGAAGAACCCACCTCGAAAAGGGAGCATTTGTCATACCTGGTATGCTTAAGCCATAACTTGTTAAATAATAACATGTTACTGTATATATACATATATTGTGTCCCACCTGGTGTCCCACCTAGTGTCCCACCACCAACTGTTTTCAGGAACTAGGTGGGACAGTGGGGTAGGCCTACTCGACGATCAACTCATCCACGAAGATGAACGCCTCGCCCCCGGCCCCCGGGTGCCAGGCCGGCAGCTTGCCGTAGTTCTTCCCGGTGAACCGGATCGCCCTCAGGGGCGAGCCGTCCAGAACCATGATCAACTCCTGGGTGAAGCTGCCCTCCTCGGTGTCCTCCACGTCGCTGGTGACGGTGCCCGCCGCCGTGAAATGCACGCCGTCGGCCGAGGTCTCCACCAACAACTCGGTGGGCATGACGATCCACGAGCGCACATCCTGCAGGAACTCCGCGCCGGCCTCGTGCACCGCCAGGGGCGTGCCGAAATCCACCGTCGCGGTGAAATCCTGGCCCTGATAACCCTGCCAGCCTCCGGTGCGCCAGTTTTCATCGCCGTGCAGACCGTCGATGAGCGCCTCGGGGCCGCCGGCCGTGTACTGGGGGTTGGGTACGGAGGCCACCGTGACCCGCCAGTCGGGATGGGGCAACTTGTGGAACTCTGCTGTGACCTGGGGGCTGCGGGCAGTCCCGGTCTGCGCGAAGAACCGCAGGGTGGCATCGGTGACGATGGTCAGCGGCCCGGTCGCCAGATAGGGTGGCGGGGGGGAAAACGGCGTCGGGATCCCCTCGTAGTAGACATCCGCCTGGGGATCCGCCGCGTGCAGGGCCACCTGGATGCGGCCCCGGAACACGTCCGCCTCCGCCTCGGCCCAGGGTGCGGCCACCACATTCTCCAGATGCAGATCCCGCGAGCCGGGGCGATCCGCCTCGGACCGGCCCCAGTTGCCCGCCTTGCCGAGGTGGAACACCAGCTCCCCGCCGCCGGTCACCTCGGCATGGGTCAGGTAGCTGCGCGTCAGGGGCTTGCCGTTCCAGGTCACCGACGCCACGGCGCCCTCGCCCACACGCCGCGTGGTGAAGGTGCGGCCGTCCTCGAAGCGCATGGTCATCTCGGGAAAATGCGGCGGGATCACGCACCAGATCCCATCCCCGGGGGCGATGTCATACAACCCGTAGGCCGCCAGCACGTACCAACTGGACATCTGGCCGCAGTCCTCGTTGCCGATCAGGCCATCGGGCCGGGCGGTGTAGAACTCGTCCAGGATGCGGCCCACGACCTGGCGGGTCTTCTCCGGCTGTCCGGCGGCGTGGTACAACCATGCGATGTGATGGCTGGGCTCGTTGCCGTGGGCGTACTGGCCGATCAGCCCGGTGATGTCGGACTGGTCACGGCCGGTGGTCGCGGTCGGGGCGGTGAACAGCGAGTCGAGGGCGGCGGCGAAATCAGTGGGCGACGCGTACAGATCCATCAGCTGGGTGATGTGCTGCGGGGCGGAGAAACGGTACTGCCAGGCGTTGGCCTCGGTGTAGTTGTTGTCCACCCGGCGCGGATCGAAGGGTTTGAGCCACTGGCCGTTGCGCCGGGGCCGAAAACAGCGCGTCTGCGGGTCGAACAGGTGCCGCCAGGACTGAGACCGCACATCGAACTCGCGCGCGATGTCATCGCGGCCCATGGCCCGGGCCATCTGCCCGATGCAGAAGTCGTCGTAGGCGTATTCGAGGGTGCGGCTCACCGATTCGGATTCCTGGTCGGATGAGAGGAATCCGTCGCGCCGGTACGCACCCAGCCCGAAGACATCGGCATCGGCCGTGTAGATCATGGCCGTCAGGGCCGTATCTGCGTCGAACCCGCCGATGCCCTTCAAGTAGGCGTCCGCGATGACGGATACGGCGTGGTAACCGATCATGCAGTTGGTCTCGTTGCCGGCCAGCTCCCACACCGGCAGACGCCCGCTCTGCTCGAACTGCGCCAGCATGGTGCCGACGAAATCCCGCGTGCGGTCCCGCTCGACGAGGGTGAACAGGGGGTGGGTGGCGCGGTAGGTGTCCCACAGGGAAAAAACCGTGTACTGATCGCGGCGATCGGCGGTATGGATCTGCTGATCGAGCCCCCGGTAGCGGCCGTCGGCATCGCCGAACAGGTTGGGCGCGAGGAAGCTATGGTACAGGGCGGTGGCCAGGATCGTCTGCTCCTCATCCGTGGCCCCGGTCACGGTGAACGGCGCCAGCTGCCTCTGCCAGGCTGCGGCCGCCTCCTTGCGGGCGGCGTCGAAGTCGAACTCCGCCCACTCGGCCCGGAGGTTGCCGCCCGCACCGTCGGCGTCCACCGCCGAGATCCCCACCTGCGCGATCACCTCGCCGCCCTCGTCGCCGAAATCCAGCACGGCCTTGACCGGCCTGCCTTCCGTGTCCTCGACCACCCTCGTGCCGGTAAACGGCCTGGAAAACGCCGCCTTGAAAAACACCCACTGGTCGTTAGCCCACCCCGCCGAGCGCCGGAACCCGGTCACGGTGCGCTCGTCGGCCACGGCCAGGTCGGCGTCCAGCAACTGGTCGCGGTGTTCCAGGTCGATGATCACATGGGCGGGCTGGCCGGCCGGAAAGACGTACCGGTGCACACCCGTGCGCTCGGTGGCGGTCAGTTCCACGTCGATGCCGTAGTCGTCCAGGTGCACGGCGTACCAGCCTGCCCCGGCGTGCTCGGTCTCCTTGCTGAAGCGTGAGCCGTAGCCTGTGTCCACGCTGTCGGGGTAACCGTTGCGCAGATGCGGCTTGCCTGTGACCGGCATCAGCAGGATGTCGCCGTAGTCGCTCACCCCGGTGCCCGAAAGATGGGTGTGGCTGAAGCCGTAGATCACCCGGTCATCATCGTGGTAGCCGGAGCAGCCGTCCCAGCCGGTCAGCCGCGTGTCCGGCGATAGCTGCACCATGCCGAAGGGCAAGGAGGCCCCGGGAAAGGTGTGGCCATGGCCGCCGGTGCCGATGAACGGATCGACGTGGTCGGCCAGGGAACCGTCGGCAGGGGCGGCAGGGACCTGGCACAGGGCCATCAGCAGGGCGAAAGACAGGGACCGCAACGACACGCGTGCACCTTTCGGCAGGGGGGATCGGCCGACGAGGGCCCATTATGCCCCAACCCGGGGATTTCCTGAAACCGTGGTTATCCGGAAAATTCCCCTTCCTCAGGAATCCCCTTTTTTGCCGGAGAAGTGACGGTACAATAGCCAGGTCGCCACGGCCGTCAAGGCGAACAGGGCCGGCGGCACGAGCCAGGTCCAGATGAATCCGCTCAGGGGAGAGCCCACGGGCAAAGGTGAAAGCATCACTCACCGTCCTTCCGGTGCCGCTTGCGCCAGCTCCACCATGCCAGGCCCAGGCCTACGAACGAGGCCACATAGGCGATGCTCATGCCGATGAGGGTGACCAGCCCCTTGTCCATCACGCCTCCTCCTGTTCCTGCCAGCGCAGGCTCTGCTCGAGCTGCTTCACGTACTGCGCCTGCCGGGATTCATACTCGGCGGAAATCGCCCGCAGCTTGGGGTCGATGATCCAGTAGATCAGGAAGATGATCGCCACCGCCCCGAGCAGCACCAGGATGCCGCCGGTCTGCAACAGGATCGATTTGACCACCCCCAGCATCAGGCCGGCCATGGCCACCGGCGACAGGATCACCACCAGCCAGTCCTCGCGCGTCCAGGCGTCGGC
>JANTFX010000161.1 GCA_024763215.1 Candidatus Krumholzibacteriia bacterium
CCTGATCAGCGCCTCGTTGTCCAGCCCCTCGTCCGGGGCGTAACCCCACAGGCGGCGCCGGACCTCCCGGTGCATCTTCTCGGCCAGGGCCTCGGCCAGACGGTCGGCCAGGGCCTTGACCAGGATGGAGCGGTAATCGTCGCCCTGATCCCGCCACCGGGCGGCGATCCTGCCGGCCCCCAGGCCCGCGGTGACCACGAAGGCCCCCACCCAGTCGGCCACCCCGCTGTTCGCCGCGGCCACGAAATCGGTGAGGCAGATATTGGGAGCCCCGCGCACGCTGCGCCGCTGCTGGCGCAGAAAGGGCACGCGCATCCTGATCCGGTCTCTTGATTCGTCGCTGAAGATCACCAGGTCATCCCCGTCGGCGCCGGCGGGGTACAGGCCCGTGACCGCCGCGGCCTTCAGACCGCCGCCGGCGACCAGCTCGGACAGCATCTGCCGGGCATCGCCCAAGAGACGCCGCGCCTCCGCGCCCAGGTCCGGATCCTCCAGGATGCCGGGATAGGCCCCCTTGAGCCGCCAGGTCTGGAAGAACGGGGTCCAGTCGATGAAGGGGATGATCTCCTGCAGGTCCACATCCCGGTTAACCTGGCGACCCGGTTGCCGGGGCGGCACGGGCGTTCCCTGCGACCAGTCAATGCGCAACGCCCGCAGGCGGGCCTCATCGATGGTGAGCAGATCCCGGCCCGGACCCTTGTCCTCCCTGTTGCGGCGCAGCTGGGCGTATTCCCGGAAGGTGGCCTCGGCCAGGCCGCCTCCAGCGCCGGGGCGTGACAGGTCGCCCACCACACCGGCCACCTGGGACGCATCCTGCACGTGGAACACCCCCGGCTCGTAGCAGGGGGCGATCTTCACCGCCGTGTGCAGGCGGCTGGTGGTCGCCCCGCCGATGAGCAGGGGCGCCTTGAAACCGGCCGAGGCCAGGCGCTCGGCCACATGGACCATCTCCTGCAGGGAAGGGGTGATCAGGCCGCTCAGGCCGATGAAGTCCACCTGCCGGTCCAGCGCCGTCTGCACGATGGTCTCGGCCGGCACCATCACGCCCAGGTCGATGACCTCGTAGTTGTTGCAACCCAGGACCACGCCCACGATGTTCTTGCCGATGTCGTGCACGTCGCCCTTGACCGTGGCCAGCAGCACGGTCCCGGCCCGGGCGGCGGGCTCGCCGCCGCTGCCGGCCAGGTACGGATCCAGCACCTCCACGGCCATCTTCATGACCCTGGCCGAGCGGATCACCTGGGGCAGGAACATCTTGCCCGCCCCGAACAGCTCGCCCACGCGGTTCATGCCCGCCATCAGGGGGCCTTCGATGACCAGCAGCGGTTCGCCGAGCCGCTCCAGGGCCTCCAGGACATCCTCGCCCACGAAGCGCGTCTCCCCGTGCACCAGGGCGTGCTCCAGCCGCGCGGCAACATCCCCGGCGCGCCACGACAGATCCTCGGCATCCCGGCGGCGGCCGCCGGTCAGGCCCTGGGCCAGGGCGGTCAAGCGCTCCACCGGCGACGGCCCTTCAGGGTCGCGGGCCGGCCGGGCCAGGATGACGTCTTCGACGGCCTCGCGCAGCTCGGGGGGGATCTCCTCGTACACGGCCAGCTGCCCGGCGTTGACGATGCCCATGTCCAGCCCCGCGGCGATGGCGTGGTACAGGAAGACCGAGTGCATGGCGCTGCGGACCTCGTCGTTGCCCCGGAAGCTGAACGAGAGGTTGCTGATGCCCCCACTGACCAGGGATCCGGGCAGCTCCTGCTTGATGAGCCTGCAGGCGGCGATGAAATCCGCCGCGTAGCGGTCGTGCTCGGGCATCCCCGTGGCCACGGCGAACACGTTGGGATCCAGAACGATGTCCGCGGCCGGAATGCCGACCTCGTCCACCAGGATCCGCCAGGCGCGCCGGCATACTTCCAGGCGCCGCTTCAGGGTATCGGCCTGGCCCTGCTCATCGAAGGCCATGACCACCACGGACGCCCCGTAGCGCCGCGCCAGGTGGGCCCGGCGCCGGAACTCGTCCTCGCCGTCCTTGAGGCTCAGGCTGTTGACCAGGCCCTTGCCTTGCAGGCATTGCAGGCCCGCCTCGATGACCTGCCAACTGCTGGAATCGACCATCACCGGCACGCGGCTGATTTCCGGATCGGCCGCGGCCACGTTGAGGAAGCCCCGCATGGCCGCGGCCGCATCCAGCATGGCGTCGTCCATGTTCACATCGATGATCTGGGCGCCGTTTCTGACCTGCTGGCGCGCCACTTCCAGGGCCTCTTCCAGCCGTTGCTCCCGGATCAGGCGTGCGAAGCGTCGGCTACCGGCCACGTTGGTGCGCTCGCCGATGTTCACGAACAGGGAATCTTCGGTGATGTGCAAGGTTTCGAGCCCGGCCAGTTGCGTGCCCGGCCTGCGCTCGGGAACCCGGCGCGGCGGCATGCCGTCCACCGCGGCTGCGATGGCCTCGATGTGCGCCGGCGTGGTTCCGCAACAACCTCCGACCACGTTGAGCAGGCCGTCGGCGCAGAACCCCGCCAGGATCTCCGCCATCTCTTCCGGGCCCATGTCGTAGCCGCCCATCTCGTTGGGCAGGCCGGCGTTGGGGTGGGCCGAGACCAGGGTGTCGGCCACCGCCGCGACCTCCTCCACGAAGGGCCGCATGGCCTCGGGCCCCAATGCGCAGTTCAGACCGAAGACCGTCGGCTCGGCGTGGGCCAGGGAGACCCAGAAGGCCTCGGGTGTCTGGCCGGTGAGGGTCCGCCCGCTGGCGTCGGTGATGGTGCCGGAGATCCACAGGGGCACCTCGGGGGTGCCCCGCCTGGCCAGCAGGTCGAGCACCGCGAACACCGCCGCCTTGGCGTTCAGGGGGTCGAACACGGTCTCGATCAGCAGGATATCCACGCCGCCGTCCAGCAGGGCGTCCGCTTCCTCGGCATAGGCGGCCGCCAGCTCGGCGAAGGTGATGTTGCGCAGGCCCGGGTCGTTCACGTCCGGCGAAAGGGAGCAGGTGCGGTTGGTCGGGGCCAGGGAACCGGCCACCAGCCGTGGGCGGTCCCCGGCGGCGGTTGTGGCCTCGTCGGCGGCCTGCCGGGCCAGACGGGCGGCCTCCAGGTTGATCTCACGCACCAGGTGGGAGGTCCCGTAATCGCGCTGCGATACCGAGGTGCCGTTGAAGGTGTTGGTGGTGATGATGTCCGCGCCCGCCGAAAGGTAGCCGCGGTGGATCTCCAGGATCACATCGGGCCGGGTCAGGCACAGCAGGTCGTTATTGCCCCGCAGGGGACGGGGATGATCCGCCAGCAACCCGCCCCGGAAATCCTCCTCCCCCAGGCCGTACCCCTGGATCATGGTGCCCATGGCTCCGTCGAGCACGAGGATGCGCTCGGCGGCCATGCGCTTCAGGTCTCGGCGTGTGATACGGGGCATCTCGGTCCATCCGGGTTCGATCCAGGGACAGGTCGCGGGCAACGACGCACATTATACCCCAGAACGGCCACCCCGCGCCAACCGAACCCCCATAACCCGCATTATTGAATCGCTTCGCGATCCCGCAAGGCGATGACATGAAGGAGCGTAGCGAGGATGAGGAAACAGCGCGCCAGAGAAGGAGCTCGCAAGGATTTGCGAGGGAGGCGTACCCGGTGCGGTACGTTGACCGAGCAAATCCGAGAACGCCTTTCCTGGCGCGCTGTTAACCATCC
>JANTFX010000162.1 GCA_024763215.1 Candidatus Krumholzibacteriia bacterium
CTCAGGCATGGTTTTCCTCACTGCTGCTGGTGTAACACCCTGCCACGGGCCTGGGCCCGTGTGCGGTCAATGTCCCTCGGCCCGCCGCGTCTGGTAGGCCTGGACCAGTTCCTCGGCCACCTCGGCCGGAGCCGGGGCGTAGCGCGCGAATTCCATGGTGAACTCCGCCTTGCCGGCCGTCGCCGAGCGCAGGACGGTGGCGTAGCCGAACATCTCGGCCAGCGGCACGTTGGCGTCCACGCGGATGAAGCCCTCGTCCTCGGTGGTGCCGACGATCACCCCCCGCCGCTGCATCAGGGTCTTGATGATGTCGCCCTGGTACTCGCCGGGGCCCTCGATGGACACGAGCATCAAGGGCTCCAGGGCCACAGGCTTGCCCTTGAGGTAGAACTCGCGGAACGCGGCCCGGCAGGCGGTGGTGAACGCCATGTCCGAGGAGTCCACCGCATGGGAGGCGCCGTCGACGAGGGTCACCTTCAATCCCTGCACCGGGTGTCCGATGTACCGACCCTCGTCCAGGGAGGTGGCGAAACCCTTCTCGCAGGCTCCGATGTACTCGCTGGGGATGCGGCCGCCCACCACCTTGTTCTCGAAGTGGAACTCGCCGTCCTCGCTCGGCCCGAGGATGCCCTGGACCTTGGCGTACTGGCCCGAGCCGCCGGTCTGCTTCTTATGGGTGTAGTCGAACTCCACGGGCTTGGTCATGGTCTCGCGGTACTTGACCTGGGGCGCCCCGGTGCTGACCTCGGCTCCGAACTCCCGCTTGATCCTCTGGATGTAGACCTCCAGGTGCAGCTCGCCCATCCCGCTGATGATGGTGTCACCGGTCTCCGGATCCACCGCCGCGCGGAAGGTGGGATCCTCGCGGGTGAACCGGTGCAGGGCCTTGCTCATCTTGGCCGAGGCCTTGTTGTCCACCGGTGTCACGGCCAAAGAGACCACCGGTTCCGGCACGTGCATGCTGGACAGGGAAACCCGCTCGCCGCCGGTGAAGGTGTCCCCGCTGGCGCAGTCGACGCCGAACAGGGCGATGATGTCGCCGGCGGAGGCTTCCTCGATCTCCTCCATCTGGTCGGCGTGCATGCGGCCTATCCGCCCCACCTTGACCTTGCGGCCGGTGCGGCTGTTGTAGATGTCGCTGCCCTTGTGCACGACGCCCTGGTAGATCCGGATGTAGGTCAGCTGGCCGTATGGGCCCTCCTCCAGCTTGAAGGCGTTGGCCACCAGGGGATCTTCGGGGCTGCTGCTGAGCTGAAACTCGGTCTCGGTGCCGTCGCTCTCGACCCGCAAGGCCGTGTTGGTGATGTCCGTGGGGGCCGGCAGGTAGCGCACCACGGCGTCGAGCAGCAGCTGGACGCCCTTGTTCTTGTAGGCGCTGCCCATGTAGACCGGCGCCAGCTCCCCGTCCAGCACGCCCTTGCGCACGGCCGCGTGGATCATTTCCTCGGTGACCGCATCTTCCAGGATCGCTTCCATGAGCTCGTCGCTGAACATGCTGACCGCATCCAGCATCACCTCGCGGCGGGCCTCGGCTTCCAGCTGCAAGGAGGCGGGGATTTCGGTCTCGACGATCTTCTCGCCGTTCTCGCCCTCGAAACGGAAGGCCTTCATGGTGACCAGGTCGACCAGGCCCTCCAGCTTGTCCTCCAGGCCGATGGGGATCTGCATCATCACCGCGTTGAGCTTGAGCTTGTCGCGCAGCTGCTCGGTCACCCGCGCCGGGTTGGCGCCGCTGCGATCGCACTTGTTCACGAACGCGATGCGGGGCACGGAGTAGCGCCGCATCTGCCGGTCCACGGTGATGGACTGGCTCTGCACCCCTGCCACGGCGCACAGGACGAGGATCGCCCCGTCCAGGACCTTCAGCGCCCGCTCCACCTCGATGGTGAAATCCACATGGCCCGGCGTGTCGATGATGTTGACCTGGTGGCCTTGCCAGGTGGTGTAGGTCGCGGCGCTCTGGATGGTGATCCCGCGCTCGCGCTCCAGCTCCATGGAATCCATGGTGGCGCCGACGCCGTCCTTGCCGCGCACCTCGTGGATGGCGCGGATCCGCCCGGTGTAGTAGAGGATGCGCTCGGTCAGGGTGGTCTTGCCCGAATCGATGTGGGCGCTGATGCCGATATTCCTGATCCTGCTCAGATCGTCGCTCATGGTACTTGTCCCCGTCCAGGGCGCTAGGCCCTGTAGTCTTGCGGTGTGGCGTCCGGGGCTCCGGGCCGCCGGCACTGAAAAACACACACGCCTGCTGAACCTTACATCAGGCGGGCAGGCGTGGCGAGGCGCAATTTATACGACCGGAGCTGAAATCGCAAATCAGATCCGATGTCGGAAGAAATTTCCCCCATCCCCCCCATAGGGCTCAAGTCTGCCGATCCTGTTCCGAAATACAGGATGAAAGAGGATTTCAGAATCAGGGGGATGTCCTTGTCCGAACCGCAAACCACGGGTCGCAGACCTTTTCCGTTGGTGTGGTGGCAGAGCCAGCATCTGATGCCCCTGGCTCTGTTCGTCCTGCTGGCCGTCGGCGGAGTGGCGGCTGTGACCTGGGTCCTCCAGACCGCGGGCCGGGAAATCCTGCTCGACCAGTCCCGCAAGCAGCTGAAGATCCACAATCAGGCCCTGATCGCCCGCCTGGAGTCCACGGTCAACAGCGTGAGCGCCACCGCCTACGCCCTGGCGGCCACCGCTTCGACCATGCCCCGGGATGCCGACCTGCTCACCGCCACGGTGCCCAAGCTGCTCCAGGACGGGAACGCCGGTTCCATCATCGCCGGCGGCGGGGTCTGGCCCGAGCCCTACGCCTTCGACCCCGCGCGCGAGCGTTGCAGCTTCTTCTGGGGCCGGTCCGCCGACGGCCGCCTGCGCTTCTACGACGATTACAACGACCCCGGGAATC
The DNA here is from genome assembly GCA_024763215.1 of Candidatus Krumholzibacteriia bacterium. Taxonomy (GTDB): domain Bacteria; phylum Krumholzibacteriota; class Krumholzibacteriia; order LZORAL124-64-63; family LZORAL124-64-63; genus JAHJTW01. The sequence goes on from JANTFX010000162.1 coordinate 2,900, forward strand.
CTCCCTACTTCCGGGCCGAGTGGTACGCCCCGGCGGTCATCCAGACCTCGGTGCGGGCCTACTGGTCCCGCGCCTACCTCGACCCCTATTCCCGGGAACCCATGACCACCTGCACGGTCCCCTATTTCCGGGACGGCAAGCTGGCCGGAGTGGTCACGGTGGACGTCAAGCTGACCTGCATGTCCGGGATCATCCGGGATCTGATCCCCTCCCAATGGGGGTACGCCTTCCTGCTCGACCGCGCCGGGCGCTTCATCACGTATCCCAGCGGCAGGATCCGGGGGACCACGGGGGAGGCCGAAGACGCGGACCCCGCCGCAGGCCCGATGAAGCTCAAGCTGGGCGAAACCACCTGCGGCCAGGTCTTCCCGCCCCTCCAAGGGCTCCTGGACGATTACCGGGCCCACGAGCAGACGGCTCTGCCCCCGGCGGGAGTCGATACGGTCGCCGACCTGCAGGTCCGCCTGCTCGAGGCCGTCGAGGACCTGTCGCCCCGGGAGGCCGGTCTGATCGCGGCCGAATTCGAAACCACCGGGAACCGGGATGACCGGGCCACGGTCTTCAGGGAGCAGGATCATGATCCGGTCAACGCCGGGCAGACCTATCTTACCATGGCCGAAGTTCCCGGAGCCCACTGGATCCTGATGACGGCGGTGGACCGCGATTGGGTCCTGGCGCCCGTCATGCACCTGAGCCACCACCTGCTGGTCGCCCTGCTGGCGCCCATGGTCCTGCT
>JANTFX010000163.1 GCA_024763215.1 Candidatus Krumholzibacteriia bacterium
TGGCCGGGGATCAGCCACAGGCCGGCGGCGATGTTGATCGCCAGGGTCGCCAGGCTGGCCTGGGTGTTCCAGTGCGGACGCCCACGCCCGATGAAATCCCCCGCGAGGACCGCACCCGGGGCAAAGGCCACGATGCCCGGCAGCAGGGCCCGCAGGGCGGGGCCCGAGGGGGCGTAGGATCCGCCGGCCAGCAGCGGCAACAGGGGGCCGGCCAGGAAATACAGGGGGATCCCCGCGGCCAGGGTCACAGCCAGCCCCAGCCGCACCGCCTGCAGGGAATCCCTGTCTCCGGACCCGTCGCCGCGCTCGGGCGTGGCGCTGTGCACCAGCAGGGGCGTCAGGGCCCCGGGCAGCAACCAGAGCATCTCCCCGAAGTACACGGCCACCGAATAGACCCCCACCTCGGCCGCCCCCCGGAAATGTTCGAGCAGGGCCTGGTCCAGGCGCAGCAACAGGAAATACGCCACGGCCGAGAGCTGCCCCAGCCAGCCCCGGCGCGCCAGCAGCAGCATCAGCCGGCCAAGCGGCATGGCCCCGCCACCAGGTTCCGGGGAGGATGATCCCGCTGCGGAACTCCGGCGGGCGGAAATCTCCCGCCAGGCCACCGCCACCACCAGGCATCCCCCCAGGACCTGGGCCATCGCCACCAGCCCCACCGCCCGGCCCAGACTCAGGGTCATCGTCAACGCCACCAGGGCCACCAGCCCCAGATGGGTCACGGCCCGCGTCCCGTTGATCACAGCGCCGACGACCAACCTGCCGCGGGCCAGCAGATCGTAGGAGAAGATCTCGAACAGCAGGATCCCCGTGACCGCCCCCGCCGCCACGAAACCCAGCCCGGGGAACCACCCCAGATGGGCGGCGAAGAAGGCCGCCGGTCCGGACGCGAGCGTCGACCAGGCCAGCAGCGACAACAACCCCAGGGCGCCGGCCGCCCACAGCAGCTGGGCCTTGAACACCCGCAGCCCAGGCACGGCCCCGCCCCGCAGCAGGGGCACCGCGGCCAGCCCCTGGCCTCCGGCCAGCAGGGAGGCGAGCAACAGCCCCAGAGCCACGGTCAGGCTGTAGTGCCCCTGGCCCTCGGGCCCCAGGGCCGAGGCCACGATCAGGACCACCGCCGCGTTGGCGGCCACCTGGACCAGACGGCTGACGAAGATGCGCAGGCCGGGGCCGACGAGATTCACGAGCGCCTCCGCACGGTGTCGTGCCACCGGGACGGGCGGTCGCCGAGATTTGCGTACCGGCCGCGCAGCCAGCGGGCCAGGCGCAGCACATCCGACTCGCTGGTGTAATACCCACGTTGCTGCATGGTGGCGCCGAAGTACTTCTTGAAGGTCAACAGCGAGGAGGCCACACCGCTGGCGCCGAAGTCCAGCCACAGCGCCCCGCGCCGGCACGCCTCGACCATGTCGCCCCAGAAGCACAGGGTGGCGGGGAAATGGGTGCGGGCGAACTCCGGGTCCGTGACCCCGTTCCAGGCGAAGACCCGGTCCCCCAGGTGCAGGTTCACATGGCCGCCGATAACCTGCCGGCCGACCTTGACGCAGGTGAAGAAGACATCCCCGGCACCCCGGCCGTCCCCGGGGCCGGCCAGCAGCGCGCGCAGGAAAGAGGCCGGGACCGGTTCCACCTTCCAGTGGCGTGCCGCCTGCAGGTACAGCCGGTAGTAGGGCTCCAGCCACTGCGGATCCCTGGTCGCGAACACCTCGGCTCCCCGCCGCAGGCCCCGGTTGCGCTCGTTGCGCTTGTTCATCACCAGCTTGTTCTTCTCGACGTCGTCGATGCCACCGGCCAGGGAGACCACGGCGGTCGGGGCGTCGTGGCGCCGCCAGCGGCGTTCTCCTGCGAGCAACGGTCCGAAGGCCTCCTCCGCGCCGGCGTTCAGGGCCATGCCCAGGGCGCTCAGAGGGCCCCGGCGCAGGGCCTGGAACCTGCGGACCAGGTCCAGGAACAGCCGGCGTTGCGCCATCATGTCCAGATCCCCGTGCAGCAGGGGGCCACCCGTGGTGCCTTCGAGCCCGCTGTCCAGCCGCCGCAGGCGGCCGACCCGCCTGACGACGGCCGCCAGCCCGGCGACCAGCCGGCCCTCCCGGCGCACGCTCAGCACCACGAGTTCGGCGCCTGGATAGTGCAGGCGAGCGGATGCCAGCCAGTGGGCGGTGTGGGTGTACTCGGCACCTTCGGCAGCCAGGACCAGGTCGTCCCAGTCCTCGGGCAACGCCGCGGACTGCTCGCAGACGATTGGATCCTGTAGCTCCGCCACGCCCCTCATCCCACGGCGGCCAGGATGCTGGCCCGCACCACCTCGATCACGTCGTCGGCGTCCTGGTCGCTCATGGCCGGAAACAACGGCAAGCTGACCGCGGACCGGAAATAGCGCTCGGTCTCCGGCAGCCGGTCCCCGTAGGCCGTGGCCAGCTCCCCGAAGGCGGGATGGTGGTGAAGGGGGATGAAATGCACCGACGATCCGATCCGGTTGGCGGTCAGGTCGGCGATCAGCTGGTCCCTCCCGCCCGGAACGATTTCCGGATCGACCCGCAACAGGTACAGATGCCAGGCCGAGATCATGCCCGCGGCCACCTGGGGCGTGGTCACACCGGGCAGGTCGGCCAGGACCTCGCTGTACCGCCGGGCGATCTCCGTGCGCCGGGCCATGAACTCGTCCGCGCGGGCGAGCTGCCCCAGGCCCAGGGCGGCCGCGGGGTCGCCCAGGTGGTACTTCCAGCCGGGTTCGAGGATCTCGTAGTACCAGCGCCCCTTGTCGCCGTAGCGTTGCCAGGCGTTGCCGTCCATGCCGTGCAGGGCGAGCCGGGCGATGCGCTCGGCCAGGTCCGCAGCGTCACAGGCCACCAACCCGCCGTCGCCGGTGGTGATGCACTTGGTGGCGTAGAAGGAGAAGACCGTGGCGTCGCAGCCGGACCCCACGCGGCGGCCGTGCTCGCGGGCCCCGAAGCTGTGGGCGGCGTCGCGGACGATGCGCAGGTCATGCCTTGCGGCCAGGTCCCTCAGGGCGTCCATGCCGCAGGGGTGCCCGCCCATGTCCACCGGCATCAACAACCGGGTGCGCGGGGTGATCAGATCCGCGCACGCGGCCGGATCCACGCAGAGGGTGACCGGATCGATGTCGGCCAGCACCGGCGTGGCCCCCCGGTGGATCACCGCGCTGAGGGTGGATACGAAGGTCAGCGCGGGCAGGATCACCTCGTCCCCGGGCCCGATCCCGAGGGCCTCCAGCGCCAGGTGCAGGCCCGCGGTGCAGCTGGACACCGGCACCGCCTGGTCCACCTGGAGATAGTCGGCGCAGGCCGCGCCGAATTCCCTGACCTTGGCGCCGTAGGTCAACCAGCCTGAGCGGAGCACCTCGGCCACCGCTTCGATTTCGGTTTCACTCACATCAGGCCGGAAAAAAGGCAGAAATTCCTCGCGTGAGATGAACTTGCGCCCCTCGAGGGAGCCACCGTCAGCGGCCATGCCCATCCTCCCTGTGAAGTTCCAGGTCCGGCCGGCCCACCAGATCAGCCAGCATGCCGCGCAGCCCGGCGATGTCGCCTGCGACCGCGGCAGCCAGCAGGGCCTCCTGGTCCTCCCGGTCCAGGGTCCGGTCCTCGCCCTGGATGACCGCCTTGCCGATCA
>JANTFX010000164.1 GCA_024763215.1 Candidatus Krumholzibacteriia bacterium
CGGCCTTGCCCGCGCCCATGCTGATGATGCTGCCGGTGGTCCGGCCGGGGATGGCGCCCTTGAAGAATTCGTACTGCAGGAAGCGGTGGTGCATGACGATCTGCCCGGCCGTGGCCCTGAGCATGCGGCTGCGGAACCCGATCAGCCCCCGGCTGGGGATGCTGAATTCCAGGAAGGTCCGCCCGCCCTTCTGGTCCATCTTGACCAGCTCGCCCTTGCGGGTGGCCGCGAACTCGATCACCGTGCCGGCCAGATCCGAGGGCACGTCCACATGCAGGACCTCCACCGGCTCGGCCTTGCGGCCGTCGATCTCCTTGTAGATCACCTGGGGCTGGCCGACCATGAACTCGTAGCCCTCGCGCCGCATCTTTTCCATGAGGATGGACAGGTGCAGGATTCCCCTGCCGCTGACCTTGAAGCGGTCGGCCGAGGGCGTGTCCTCCACGCGCAGGGCCACATCCCGTTCCGCCTCGCGGTAGAGGCGATCGCGCACCTGCCGGCTGGTGACGAACTTCCCTTCCTGACCGTAGCCGGGCGAGTCGTTGGGCATGAAGAACAGGGAGAGGGTGGGGTCGTCGACGGCGATGATGGGCAGGGGCTGCGGATGCTCCGCATCGCACAGGGTGTCGCCGATGTCCACCCCCGCGAGCCCCACCACGGCGCAGATATCGCCGCAGTCCACCGCGTCCACTTCCTTGCGTCCCAGGTTATCGAATACGTAGACCTGCTTGGCCTGGGTCTTCTGACGCGACCCGTCCCGCTTGACCAGCACCACCTGGGAGCGCGCCTCCAGGCGGCCCCGCATCACCCGGCCGATGCCGATACGGCCCACGTAATCGCTATGGTCCATGGCCGCGATCAGCATCTGCAGGGGGCCTTCCCGGACCTCCGGCGCGGGCACGTGCTTCACGATCATGTCCATCAGGGGCTTGAGATCCTCGCGCTCGTCCTCCAGCTCGTTGATCGCCCAGCCGTCCCGGCCCGAGGCGTACACCCCGCGGAAATCCAGCTGCTCGTCGTTGGCGTGCAGATCCTCGAAGAGGCTGAAGATCTCGTCCAGGACCTGGTGCGGCCGGGCCCCGGGGCGGTCGACCTTGTTGATCACCACCACCGGCTTGAGGTTCAGCTGCAGGGCCTTCTGGAGCACGAACCGGGTCTGGGGCATGGGCCCCTCGAAGGCGTCCACCAGCAGCAGCACCCCGTCGGCCATCTTCAGCACACGCTCCACCTCGCCGCCGAAATCGGCATGGCCCGGCGTGTCGATCAGGTTGATGCGCGTATCTCCGTAGGTGATTGCGAAATTCTTCGAGGTGATGGTGATGCCGCGCTCGCGCTCCAGGTCGCCCGAATCCATGACGCGCTCGTTGACCACCTGGTTCTCACGGAACACGTGGCACTGGCGCAGGATCTGGTCGACGAGGGTCGTCTTGCCATGATCCACATGGGCGATGATGGCCACATTGCGAATATTCATGATCGGTTCTTTTCAGGCTGAGGGGAAAGCAGAAAAATGGGGAGCAGGCCATGCCCCCCAGATCGCGTGTCCAGCCGTGAATATGGTTCAGTTTCCCAAAAATCGCCATGTCTAATGCGGTTGGCCATTTCAGGGCGGGAACGCATATGAAACATACGGAAAAACACCCCTCGCGGCAACTCCCCCGCTCAGGACCTCCGGCTCTTGTGCCGCAGCCAGGCACGCGGCAGCTTGAATTCCCATTTGAAGCCGTCCTTTTCCGCGTCGGCATGGTAGCGCGAGCCCACGATCAGACGGACCGCAGCCGGTATGATGCGGGCCGACAGGGGGGTGTCGCCCAGATCCTCCCCGTCGATCTGCACCGCCACCGGGGGGTCGGTGGCGATGACGACCGACTCGGCCTGGAAGTGGTGCAGCCGGGTTGTCGGCCGGTAGCGCCAGGTCAGCATGCGGAACAGGACCACCAGCACGTCCCACAGCGACCGGCTGGAGATCACCGTCACGTCGAACTTGCCGTCGTGGGCGCTGGTGTAGGGCGTGACCTTGAGGTTCAGGTCCCCGATCTTGCCGATGTTCGACAGCAGGATGGTGCCGCCCTCCAGCTCGCGCACCCTGCCGGTCTCGTCCTCGATGAAGATCCTGAACTCGTCGAGTTTCAGGGCGTTGCGGAAGGCGGCGCCCAGGTAGGTGAAGATCCCGAACAGGTTCTTCAGCCGCCGCGGGGAATCCTTGATCACCCGGGCCGGGTACCCGATGGCGGACATGAGGAAGAAGTGCCGGTCGTGCTCGGGCAGGTACCCCACGTCGAAGTCCAGGCAGCGCCCCTCCAGGATGGTGTCCAGGGCCATGCCCGCAAAAAACGGCAGGGCCAGGGCCAGGGCCACCACGTTGGCCGTGCCGACGGGCACCACGGCGATGGGGATCTTGTCCCCGGCCCGCGCCTGGCCGGAAACGACTTCACCGACGGTCCCGTCCCCCCCGACTGCGATGATGAGATCGAACCCCTCGCGACCGGCCCGCTCGGCCCACTCCCTGGCATCGCCCTGACCGCCGGTGACCTTCAGGGAACAGAAGACGCCCCTCTGCTCCAGGGCGCCGCGCAGGCTCTGACCGAGCCGCAGCCCCCGGGCCTGGCCCGAGACGGGGTTGACGATGAGCACCGCGCGCTCAAACGTGGTCATGCTTCATCCCTGCAACCTGCAGTCGTAGGTGCCCTGCCAGGACCTGACCTTGATGTCCTCCCCGGGACCCACCTCGAGCTCCTGCAGGGATTGCCGCCGCAGGTCGATCAACCAGGCCCCCAGCCATTCCTTGTCCTCGCTGGCGGTGGCCACCACGATCCTCTCGCCCACGAAATCCGCGATGAACTCCAGGGCCGCGGCGTAGAAATCGCCCGGATCGTCCTGGCCGTCGGCGCCGAACCGCGTATGGAAACTCTCCCCGTACCCCACCGAGATCTCCCATTCGCTCGTGGTGATGAACAGGCCGTGCCGGGCCCCGTCGACCGGCCTCGGCACCTCGACCAGCAGGGCCTCCGGCTCGAAATCCTCGTACGGGTCGTAGCGCGCAAACCTGATCCAGTCGGGATAGACCCGGAACAGCCTGGTGGCGAATTCCCGCGAATGGTCGTTGAGGCGCTGCAGATCGATCATGGACTCTCCGGTGCCCCCGCGGGCGGCAAGCTGGAACGAACGGCCGGGTCAGCATCAGGTTAACGGGACGATCCCGCCCCGTCAACGCGTCGTCGCCGGGGCAGCCACCGCCGCAGGGGCAGGGGCTCGGGATTCCGGCCGTAGAGCAGGTCGTCCAGGCGCAGGGCCACGCGGCGCATCAGGGAGGAACGCCGCAGCCACCATCTGACCACGCGGTGCAGCGGGTTGTCCGGATGGGCGAAAGGGCAGACCCGGATGCACCTGCCGCAATCGGTGCCGACGGCGCACCAGTAGGTATAGCATTTGACCTGATCGATCTGCCAGCGCCGGACCTCTGCGACCGGCTGCGGATCACCGGTGGGGATCGCCTCGGCGGGGCAACAGGCGGCGCACTTGCGGCAGATACGGCAGAAATCCAGCATGGTAAGGTCGCGCCGCGGCGCATCCACGGCCAGCGGCAGGTTGGTCGT
>JANTFX010000165.1 GCA_024763215.1 Candidatus Krumholzibacteriia bacterium
CATCGCGACGGCCGTGATGTTGTTCGGCCTGTCCTCGGGGGCGGCCCTGGCCACGGTGGTGGGCGTGCTCATCGAGGTGCCGGTGATGTTGCTGCTGGTCAAGATCTGCCTGCGGACGCAGGGGTGGTTCCGCGGCTGATTTTTTCGTGAAAGGATTTCCGGGCCCTGGCGTTTGGCCGGATGAAACCATGACCGACAGGAGCGATGACCAGCTGGTGATGGCCTATGCCCGGGGCGAGGAACGGGCCCTGCGCATCCTTGTCGAGCGGTGGGAGCGCCCGGTTTTCGCGTTCCTGGACCGCATGCTGGGCTCGCCGGAGGAGGCCGAGGACCTGTGCCAGGATACCTTCATCAAGATGATCCGCGCCGCGGACCGTTATCGCCCGGAAGGCAAGTTCCAGAGCTGGCTGTTCCGCATCGCCGGCAACCTGGCCCGCAGCCGCCTGCGCCGCCGGAAAATCCTGCGCTGGTTGCCCCTGAACACGGAGCACGACACGACGCCGGCGCCCGGAGGGGACGCCCTGGACGATCTGACCGGCGCGGAGGACCGCCTCCGGGTACGAAGAGCCATCTCCCGGCTTCCCGAACGCCAGCGCGCCGCCCTGATACTCAAGCAGTACCAAGACATGAGCTACCAGCAGATCGCCGATTCCATGGACACCACCGTCAATTCCGTGCAGATGCTTCTGCACCGGGCCATGCAGGCCTTGCGCAAGGATCTGCTCTCCAAGAGGAATGAGCCATGACTCCGAGTGAACATCCCACCGGCCCCGAGTTGCAGGCCTGCCATGACGGGGAACTCGAGGACACGCGTTCCGCGAGGATCAGGGCGCATTGCGCCTCCTGCGCTGCCTGCCGCGGGGAGCTGGAGGCCCTGGCCTCGGTAGCGGCCCTGCTGGCTGCCGATCCGGACCGCGCCCCGGTCCGCCCGCTGTGGAATGCGGTGAGACCCGGTTCCCGGGGTCCGGTGCCCCTGGGACGCATGGGCTGGGGGTTGGGCCTGGCGGCCTGCGCCGCGGGCATCGCCGCGGGCCTGGTTTTCGGCCCGGTCGACCAAGCCACGACCGCGGCCACCGCGAAATCCGGCTGGACCGAGACCATGACGATCTGGAACGGACAGGCCACATCGCCCCTGCTGGCCGTGTTCGAGAACACGGGAGATTGAGGAGAACGCTATGACCAGGCGCGTGATCATCATCCTGCTGGCGGCCTCGCTGGGCCTGAACATCGGTCTGCTGGCCGCTTCCCGCCTGCACCGTGGACACGAAAGCGGTCCGCCGCCTGGCCCCGGTGGCCCGGGCGGACTAGGGGATACACTTCCCGATCCCATGGCCATGGTGGAGACCCACGTGCAGGGCATGACCCGCCAACTGGACCTGGACGAGCAGCAGCAGCAGGCCATCCGGTCGGTCCTGATGGCCCACGCCCAGCCCATGGCCGAGTTGCAGCAGGCGGTGGCCGCATCGAGTCTGCTGCTCACCCGGATCTACGCCGCTCCGGGTTTCGATGCCGACCGGTTCGCGGGGCAGGCCGCCGCCACGGCCAGTTTGCGCTCCCGGCTCGACTCGCTCTCGGCCCAGATGCTGGCGGCGGAGGCGCGGGTGCTCACGCCTGAACAACGGCGGATTTTCGCTGAGGTGGTGGGCGGCCCGGCCTCGGTATCACCGGGTCCCCCGGACAGGGGAGGTCCACCGCCGCCTAGGGGCGAGAGGCCTCCACGCCCATGATTCCGATTTCTCGGCCGGTGTCCCACCGGCCGGGTTTTTTTAGCGAAAGGATATCCGGTCCCGCGGGTTCGGTTGGGCATCACAGGATCTTGAGTCCACCCTCACCGCGAAAGGGAAACCATCATGAACCAGCTGAGGAGAATCGCCGCGGGCATCGCAGTCCTGCTGGCCTTCCACGCCCTGATCGTCGTCGCCGGATGCGGGGACGATACCACCGCTCCGGTGGACACCGGATCCGGAGGCGGTGATGGCGGAGGAGTGACCGCACCCGGTTTTGTCATGATCGATACCGGACAAGACGGCTGCTACGACGGGAACGGGGCCGCCATCGCAGCGCCGGCCGAGCACGAGGCCTTTTACGGCCAGGACGCCCAGTTCGCGAATATCGCGGCTTCTTATCAGGACAACGGCGACGGCACCGTCACCGACCTGAACAGTGGGTTGGTGTGGCAGAAATCGCCCGTGGCGACCCACATGACCTGGCACCAGGCCATGGACTACTGCGACACCCTGACGCTGGCCGGATACGACGACTGGCGCGCGCCGACCCTCAAGGAGCTGTTCTCCATCAGCGACTTTTCCCAAGGCTGGCCCTACATCGATACCGCGGTCTTCGACCTGGCCGAGCCGGTCCTTTCCAAGGATGACCAGTACTGGTCCGCCAATTTCTACGAAGTGGGCACCACCCATGGCGGCGCCCCATCGGCTTTCGGCGTGAATCACGCCACCGGTCACATCAAGGCCTACCCGGCGGATACCCCCGGACCCATGGGAAAGCATGTGCGGGCGGTCCGAGGCGGTAACGGCGATTTCGGCCTCAACCACTTCGTCGACAACGGCGACGGGACCATCACCGACGAGGCCACGGGTCTGATGTGGATGCAGGCCGAAGCGGATTCGGCCATGGACTGGGAGCATGCCCTGGCCTACGCCGACACCCTGACCCTGGCCGGGTACGACGACTGGCGGTTGCCGGACGTGCGTGAGCGGCAGGCCATCGTGGACTACTCCGGAGTGTTCCCGGCCGTCGATCCCCTGTTCTCATGCACCCCCATGGTCAACGAGGCGGGAAACGACGACTACGGCTACGAATGGACATCCACCTCGGCCTACTTCGGCCCCGACCAGCCGGAATATTACTACGCCTGGTACGTGGCCTGCGGGCGGGCGGTGGATCCCACGGGAGAGGATGTCCACGGCGCGGGGGCGGTCCGTTTCGACACCAAGAAGGAGGGCGGTCCCCTGGGCGAGGGCGGCGAGCGGTACTACAACTTCGTCCGCTGCGTCCGCAAGGTCGGTTCCTGAATGATCGACGAGAGATAAGAGGGCTTCCCCGCTCCGAGGAGCGAGGGAGCCTCCGCGTCCGACTTCCCTGTCAGACGATCTGCCTGCCGCGGCCGGCCACGGTCAGCCTGTCCAGCAGGGTGTAGGTCACCGGCACCACGAACAGGGTGAAGACCGCGGAGATCAGCACGCCTCCGATCTGGACCACGGCCATGGGGGCGCGGTACTCGCTGCCGGCGCCGCCGCCCATCACCTGGGGGATCATGCCCACGGCGATGGCCAGGTTGGCCATGATGATGGGCCGCAACCGGCTGGGGCAGGCTTCCAGGATGGCCTCCATCACGCCCATGCCGCGGGCCCGTAGCTGGGCGGTGTAGTCCAGCAGTAGGATGGCGTTGTTCACCACGATGCCGATCATCATCACCAGGGCCATCAGGGACATGATGTTGATGGTCTGGCCGCTGAAGAATAGCGCCACGGCCATGCCGATCAGGGACAGGGGCAGGGTGCTCATGACGGTCAGCGGGTGGATAAAGCTTTCCAGGATCCCGGCCATGACGATGTATAGCAGGACCACG
>JANTFX010000166.1 GCA_024763215.1 Candidatus Krumholzibacteriia bacterium
CAACAGCACCACGGTCAATACGACCGGCAAAGCTGAACCCGCCAGGACCAGCCGCAACAGCCGGTTCCCGCGCAATGACGGCCACTTATGATCGAACCACCAAGTTCCTGCCGTCAAGCCGGCCATGAACATGGTCAGCAGGATGCCCAGATCGCGGTAGAGCACGCCGCTGGCGGTCTGGTAGGCCAGCACGAGCACGCTTTCGAGCAGCATGCCGTACCAGCCGGCCCACAGCACGACCCACAGGCTGCCACCTCCGGTGACCGGGCGGCGCCGCCGGACGACCACCATCAGGAGTGCGGCCAGCAGGAGGACCCCGACGGCCGCGGCCAGGGTTCGCGAGCCCGGGGTCCAGCCCAGCCAGCGGGCCCCCGCCAGCTGCCGGTGGAACCGGGACAGCCACAGGGCCAGGGAATACTGGTAGCAGATCGGGTGCAGATCGGTGTTGGCCGGCGGATGCACACCGGCCAGCTGGCCTGCGATTTCCCGCCGGCGGTCGTTGGTGTACAGGTAGTGGATATAGGCCGGCCCCATCAACCGGGCCTGGATGCCCCGGCGCATGAACCGGCGGGCCAGCTCGTCCGGACCGGGCAACCGCTGCCGAGAAGCCAGCACCACACTGGTGGTCCCCGGCAGGATCGTCACCTCGGGCAGGGACCTGCGCAAGGCCTCCAGGATGCTGGCGTTGCGCCGGATGAGCAGGGGCGTCCAGTAGTTCTCGGCCGACCGCAGGGAAAAGGCCAGCACCCCGCCGGGGGACAGGTGGGCGGCGCAGAGGGCGAAGAACTCCCGCGTGTAGTAACGGTTGCTCAGGCCGCTGTCGGGCTGGGGCATGTGGATCAGGATCAGGTCGAACCGCCGCCGGTGGCCGCGCAACCAGGCGCGGGGGTCGTCGCAGATGATCCCGACCCGAGGATCATCCAGGCCCTTGGTGTCGGCGGGCCCGAGCAGGCGGCGTTCCAGCTCGAACCCACGCCGGTCCAGTTCCACCCCCGTGATCAAGGACGGTTCGTGCTGCAGGAGACCGGCGATCACCCCCCGGGCGGTTCCTCCCAGCACCAGCAGCGAGTCCGGGCGGGCTATCTGCAGCGCCGCCAGGTGGACCAGCTCTTCGGTGGCCGTGCCCTGGTCCTCATGGACCAGGGCGTCGTTGACCAGGACGACCTTCTGGCCGCCCCGATGCAGCAAGGTCAGCCGCCCATAGGGCGTGTCCCGGACCGCCATCAGGTCGGGATGGTCCATGGCCGTCAGGCGGGCATCCAGTCCGCCGAGCCAGGGACCGGCAGCCAGCAGAACCAAAACCGGGATGCCGACAAGGCGCCGCTGGACACCCGGCCCATAGGACCACCAGCCGCAAGCCGCGGCGGTCACCGCCGCCAGCCACAACACGACCAGATTCGACGCCCCGGCCAGCAACAAGGCGGTGGCCAGCAGGCCTCCGGCCAGGCTGCCGCCGCTCTCGAGGGCGTAAGCCGCGGCCAGGGTTCCTCCCCTGCGGGCATGGAGCACCGCCAGATCCCGGAACAACCGGCCCAGAGGTCCAGCCACCGGCAACAGGATCACCGGCACCGCCAGCAACATCCCGGCCAGGGCCGGGTAGGCGCCGGGCAAAGCCCCCAACAGCGGCCGCAGGTTGCGGACCACCACCAGGGCTGCCGGCAGGATCACCGCCATGGCGGCGAACCAGCGGGAGATATGAGCTGCAGAGGGTTGCGACCGGCTGCCGGGCCGCAGCGAAACCGCGCCCACACCGACAGCCAGCAGCCACACTCCCAGGGTCAGGATCAGGATCAACTCACTGCCGAAAAACGCCACGCTCAGCTCGCGCAGCAGGGCGACCTGGGCCAGCAGGGCGACGGTTCCCAGGGCGATCAGCTGCGTCCTCACTCGCCGAATACCTGGGCCTGGAAGGTCTGGAACCGGGCGCCGCGGCGCCAGGCATCGCCGGGAAGGCCGGCCTTGCGCGCCAGGTGGCTGAGGGTCTGCTCCAGGTTCCACCCCTGCTCGGTCGCCACCTGGGGCAGATACACCGCGCTGCGTCCGTTCTTGCTCAGAATCACCCCGTCGCGGCCCAGGACGATGCGGTCCGGACCCGAAACCGGTTGCGGAACGCTCAGGACGGAAATCTCGATGGACACCTGCCGGCACTCACCGGCGGTCATGGGCTCGAAGCGGGGATCATGGACCGCGGCCTGGACGGTCATCCGGCCCACGGTGACCGCCAGGGGCGTATCGGACTGCAGGTGGCCGATGCAGCCCCGCAACCGATGGCCCTTGGTGGTCAACGTCACGAAGGCCCCCTGCAGACGCCCCAGCTCCGGAGGATAGTCCCGGGCCAGGGGCGTGGTGCCGGTGGCCAGGTACTGCTTCAGGGTCCGGCGGGAAAACGCCAGCAACCACTTCTGGGCCTGCGGCGAGAGCGAACCGCGCCCGAACGGAGGCCCCTTGACCTCCGGCAGCCCCGAAAGATCGGGCCCGAGGTTCCCGCGGTCGATGCGTACCGCGCCGTAGCCCACGCAGCGGTCCACATCCCCCAGGGAGGTGTCCCCGCTGTTCGCATAGCTGACGACGGTGGCCGCGTGGGCTCCCAGCTGTGCCGCCGCCGCCATCATCAGCATGATCGGGGCCTTGCCGCAGGCGCAGGTCGCCAGGTCGGGATGATCCCTTTCCTGCTTCCTGGTCACTTCCAGAAAATGCCGCGGATCCAGGGAGGCCAGGGCGGTCAAGGTGCCCCGGTCCACCCGCACGGCCAGCTCATGGTCCGGGTAATGGGAAAGGTCGCTGCTGGCGACCAGCAGCACCCGGCGCCCGGTAACCACCCGGGCCAGCACGCGGCCCAGATCCCCGCACAGCTTGGGATCGGCCCGGCCCACCACCGCGCAGACCAGCTTCACCCGGGGAAACAGGGTCTGGGCGAACGGCACCTGGACCTCCACCGAGTGCTCGCGCTCGTGCACCGCCGGCTTGAACACGAAGCGCGGATCGGCGTGCAGCAGCGCCTTGATCACATCCCGGTCCAGGGCCGCCTGCCCCAGGGGGGTCGCGTAGGCGCCGCCGTCGTACACCGAGACCCCGTCGAACGGCGGCTGGGTGTGGTCGGTGCCCAGGATGACGATCAGGTCGTAATCGCCGCCGGTGGCCTGCCGCCAGGCGTCGGCGATGATCTGCCCGGCGAAAACATACCCGGCATGGGGCGCCACGATGGCCACCGGCGCGGGGCCGTAGTGGGATCTGGCGGTCTGCAGGAAATCATCCACCGCGCCCTGGAGCTGGGCCTTATCCGCCGGATAGAACGACCCGGCCACCGCGGCGGGCCGCACGCGATCCTTGCCCGCGGCCGGCCAGGCGGCCAGGAGCATCAGGGCCACAATCAGCAGCGTTCTTCTCATGACCAGACCCCCGCGATGGGCGTGCCGCAGTACGCACACTTGCCGCCTTCGATGTGCATGCCGGTGATGAAGAACCCCCGCCGGCCGATGACGATCTTCCCGCAACCGGGGCAGTAGGTGTTGTTGCCAGGATGCCCCGGCACGTTGCCCACGTAGGGATAGTGGAGCCCCGCGTCGCGGGCGGATTGCCAGGCG
>JANTFX010000167.1 GCA_024763215.1 Candidatus Krumholzibacteriia bacterium
TGTCATGGCCCCGTCCCGGATCCAGGAGCGGGCATAGGAGCGGGCCCCGGGCTGGAAACCCACCGTGGCCCGGTTGACCAGGACCCATCCCAGCTGGGCCTTGATGGTGTCAAGGAAATCATCCATGGCCGCCGGGCCCTCCAGGACCACCCGGTCACGGGCCCGGCGCCAATGGTCTTCGGTGCGGCGGGCCAGGGCGCGGCACTCGGCCGGTTCTCGGGGCAACGCAATGTCCGGATGCAGGGGGATCAGGGCGGTGACGGCCAGCGAATCTCCCGGAGCCAGCCGGCGCGTGAACCGGGCGATGCCCGAAGCTGCCCCGAAGGGATCGCTCACCCGACGGGCCGCCGGCAGGCGCCCTCGCGCCAGGTGATAGGCCACGGCGTCCTTACCCGCGAAGGTGGCGGCCCCGAAGGCGTCGGGCGCCTCGAAGAACCGGACGCCTAGGCGGCCGTCGATCAGGATCTCTTTCCCGCGGCCTTCCAATGCCCCGATCCTCGCCGTGCCTCCCCGCTGGTTGAGGGACTGCGAGGGCGGGTTGACCTGGAAGGGACGGATGGCCAGGTCCAGGGAAGCTTCCTCTGCGGTCGTTCCGGTGTTGTGCAAGGTGTAGGCCACCATCAGGAAGGAGCGGTTCGCCTCACCCGGAGCCATGGCCGCGATCCGGAGGCGCCAGCCATCCCATTCCCGAATCACCAGGGGCAGGGGCAAGTCGCCATCGACGAGGGCGCAGCGGGTGCTTCCTCCCCGCCAAGTCAGCAGCCGGCCGCCGGCCGAGAGGAAGGGCTCCAGGCTGAAGGATCCCGGACCGGCGTCCACGGCCCCATCAAAACTGATCAAGCCTTCGCGATCGTCACGGTCGGCTCCGACCACCGTCCACTCCGAGGGCAGGCCCAGAAAACCCCGGGGATAGAGGCCCGGTCGGGCCCGCGCGGCAAGGCGCATGAAGAAATCGTTGCGGGATTCGGCCCACTCCACCGGATGCAGGTCCACCTCCCTGACCGCGGGAGGATCCGAACCCACGGGACAGGAAACTGTCAGGCGCAGGAGCCGACCCTGTTTCTCGGGCAGGAAGACCTCGTCCCGCACACCCACGGCCCCGTCGATCCGGGCCAGTTCCCTCCAGTTCGAACCCTCGTCCGCAGCCTCCAGGACGTAATCGCGCGGCGGGGAAGGATCCTTCCAGACCAGGCCCAGCCCGCTGAATTCCCGGTTCCTGCCCGGATCAAGGATCAGTGTGGCCGATGGCCCGTCCCCGGCGGGGGCCCACCAGGTCAGGGAATCGCCGTCGACCGCGGCGGCTCCCGGGTGGCCCGGCGCCTCGCTGTCGGCCCGGGCCCGCAACGGCGGCGGGGGTCCGTCACGGGGGGGCAAAGGAACCATTTCCAGATCCCGGATCCAGACCGTGCCGGATCCACCCCCGGTGGCGGTCACGGCGAATTCGATGGCCGCCGCATGCCGGATATCCCCACCTCCGGCCGGCCCCCACGCGAAACGGATGCGCCGGCGGGAGATGGTTACCCGCTGCCAGTCGTCCGGCCAGTCGACATCTCTGGCCACATGCCACCACACGTTTTCCCCGCTGTCGTCGACGAGCTTGAATTCCAGGTTGTTGGCCGGTCCGGCGCCCCGCATAAGGAACCGGAAGGCATAGTTGTCGGGGAGATCGAGATCCACATCGCGCCGGGCGATGGCCCAGCCACCGCCTGCGAAGGCATAATCCAGGCGCAGGGCCCCCTGGTCCTCGCCGAGGGTCATTTTCACGCCATCGGCCGGATGCGCGGACCAGACGTCCGGATCCCCCAGCCCCACCTGACCCTCGGCAGATGATGGCGGCGCCCCCATAATGGTGCAAAGCATCAGCACCCATAGTATGGACCGGACTGAGCTCATCCCTTGACTCCCCCGGACATGATGCCCTCCACGTAGGTCTTCTGGAAAATCAGGAACATCACCAGGGCCGGCAGGATGGTCAGGACCGATCCGGCCATCATCAATTCGGTGTCCTGGACGTGCTCCCCCACCAGATTGGCCAGGGCCACCGGCAGGGTGTACTTGCTGCTGTCCGACAGGACGATCAAGGGCCACATGAAATCGTTCCACGCGCTGAGGAACGTGAAAGCGGCGAGGGTCACAAGGATGGGCCGGATGATGGGCAGGGCCACCAGCCTGAAGACCGCGAACTCGCCCGCGCCCTCGATCCTGGCGGCGTCCAGCAGCTCGTCGGACACGCCCAGGGTGTACTGGCGGATAAGGAAGATGCCGAAGATGCTCGCCAGATAGGGGATCAGCACCCCGGCATAAGTATTGACAAGGCCCAGGGCCCTCAGCAGCAGGAACAGGGGCAGCATTCCCACCTGGGCGGGAATGACCAGGGCCGAGGCCAGCGTCCTGAACAGCCCTTCCCTCCCCTGGAAAGGCAACTTGGCCAGGGCGTAACCGGCCAGGGAGGTCACAGTCACCGACAGCACCGTGGCCGATACGGTGATCACCGTACTGTTGATGAAGTTTCGCCATATGTCCAGCCGCGAGAAGAGCTGGCGGTAGTTTTCCAGGGTGGGTTGGTCCGGCCACAGGGGCGGGGGCATGCGGTTGGCCTCACCCGGATGCATGAAGGACGAGGCGACCATCCAGAATAAAGGGGCCAGCGTCACCAGGGAGCCCGCAACCAGCGCCGCATGGAGAATCCAGGACTGCCAGGTCCGCCGTTTCATGTTTCCTTCCGGACCCATTTGAGCTGGATGAGCGCACCGGCCAGGGTGATCAGCAGCAGGAACACCGCGATGGCCGACGCCATGCCCATGCGCCACCATCGGAACCCCTCCTCGTACATGTACAGGACCACGCTGCGGGTGGCGCCCAGGGGACCGCCCTGGGTCATGACATAGGGTTCAGCGAAGAGCTGGAAGTAGCCGATCATGGTGGTGACGCTCACGAACAGGAAGGTCGGCGCCAGGCCGGGTAACGTCACGTGCCGGAAACGGGCCACAGGGCCCGCGCCGTCGATCTGAGCGGCCTCGTACAGTTCCCGGGGAATCATCTGCAGGCCCGCCACGAAGATCAGCATGTTGTAGCCGAAGTTCTTCCAGATCGCCAAAAGGATGATCGCCGGCATGGCCCAGTGGGGATCGCCAAGCCAGTCGACCGGCCCGACCCCCAGCAGCCCCAGCACCCAGTTGATCAGACCGTAGCGCGGGTGATAGAGATAACGCCAGACAATGGCCACCGACACCAGCGTCGTCACCACAGGGGCGAAGTAGATGGTCCGGAACACCCCTTTCAGGCGCACCAGACGGGCGTTGACCAGCAGGGCCGCACCCAGGGAAACCCCCAGGGACAAGGGGCCGCCGACGAACACGAATTCCAGGGTGTTGGCCAGCGACCGCCAGAAGGCCCCGTCGTGCAGGAGCTGGATGTAGTTGGCCAAGCCGACGAACCGGACCGTCGATGGCGAGGCGATGGCGTAGATGTCGAAGTCGGTCAGGCTCAGCAGCAGGCCCGC
>JANTFX010000168.1 GCA_024763215.1 Candidatus Krumholzibacteriia bacterium
CTGACTGCGCAGGAAGAGATCGATCTCGTCCGGGTCGTCCCAATGCCCGATTCCGTCCTCGTCAAAGTCGGCATCCCCTGTTTCGCTGCGAATATCGTTTGGCACCCACAGGGTCGGGGAGAAGTAATCCCAGAACACCCCGTCGAAATGATTGGAATTGGTGGTCTGGAATTCCTCGAAGATGTCGAGCATGGCCGCGCGGGCGTCAGGGTCGGTGAAGTTGTAAAGGGTGCTGCCGTACCAATCGGAAGCCGTATCTCCGGTGGTTGTATGGACGAGGAACGGCTGGGCGGCATGGTATAGCTGCCATGTGTAGTTCCCCTCATGGGCTCCGGCCCAGGCCTCCTGGATCGCCTTGACGCTGAAATAGGCCACGATCTTGATATCCGGATTGGCTTGGCGGATGAGATCCAGGTCCTTGCTCGACTCCCAGAATTGCCAGGCGCTGAGAATCAGCAGGTCCGCCCGGGCCAGCTTCGCCATCTCGGCCGGGTCGTGCAGGTCGCCCACCTCGTAGTCCAGGGCCGCAATGGGGATCGAGCGGTTCAGGACCGCCCCCGGGTCGGCCAAGCTCACCTCGTTGGGGGACATGGCGTTGTAACAGGCGGACAGGAGCCCGCACAGGACCAGCAACATCACCGAAACTGCAGCCTTTGTCATCATCCCGCCATCCTGATCAGGCCCTCGCGGGCGAATTGCATTCCCAACCGAACTCCGGACGGATAGCCGCAAGAAATATTCCGAGGTTGCGTCCCGGATCCTGAATCTCCCGGTTTACCTGCGTTTTCCGTAAAATTATTCTTTTCTTCCTCTAATTTGCCTTAACTTAGCCTTGGATTGCCGATAATAAAGCGGCTTGCAAGAACCGGCCATCACTGGACTCATCCTGGAGGAGCACTGTGGAGACAGTCATTGAAAAAATCGATAACGGATCCGCAAAGCTCGGCATCATCGGCCTTGGTTATGTTGGACTTCCCCTGGCCGTAGCCTTCGCCAAGGCGGGATTCCAAGTCATCGGATTCGACCGCATCGAAGAGAAACTCCAATCCATCGAAGCCGGCCGAAGCTACATCACCGATGTCTCATCTGGGGAATTGCAGGAGGTTGTCTCCTCCGGTCACCTTCAGGTGACCTCGGACATGAGTCGCCTGTCCGAGGTGGATAGTGTGAATATCTGCGTGCCCACCCCCCTGAGCAAGACCAAGGATCCGGATATCTCCTACATCCAGGACGCCGTGGACGCCATCGCCCGTCACATGCACAAGAGGATGCTGATCATCCTCGAAAGCACCACATATCCTGGGACCACCGAGGAAGTCATCCTGCCCATCATCCAGGAAAGCGGATTCACGGTGGGAGAAGATTTCTTCCTGGCCTTCAGTCCCGAGCGCGTCGACCCGGGCAACAAGGAATTCCAGACTGTCAATATCCCCAAGATCGTCGGCGGTGTGACGGATTCCTGCCGTGATGTGGCGGTGGCCCTTTACAGCAAGGTCATGAGCACAGTCGTACCCGTCTCCTCCGTCAAGGTCGCCGAGACAGTCAAACTTCTGGAAAACACCTTCCGGAGCGTAAACATCGGGCTGGTCAACGAGATCGCCCTGATGTGCAGTTCCATGGACATCGATGTCTGGGAGGTGATCGAAGGCGCCTCCACCAAACCGTTCGGTTTCATGCCGTTCTACCCCGGCCCTGGCCTGGGCGGCCACTGCATCCCCATCGACCCGTTCTACCTGGCATGGAAAGCCAAGCTCTTCGGCTTCGATTCGAAATTCATCGAATTGGCTGGGCAGATCAACGGCTCCATGCCCAAGCATGTCATCAACCTCCTGATCAAGGGACTCAATAGCGTGTCCCGGGCGGTCAACGGCAGCCGGATCCTGGTGGTCGGCGTGGCCTACAAGGCCGGCATCGATGATATGAGGGAATCCCCCGCCCTGGATATCATCAAATTGGTCGACGACATGGGCGGCGTCATCTCCTGGTACGACCCCAAAGTGCCCTCCCTTCCCAAGGGAATTTCCGGAAACAAGTTGAAGGACTGGAACAAGGAGGCCCTGGCGCCCTTCCATGCCATCATCCTGACGACCCCACACCCGGATGTGGACCATGGGGTCGTGATGGATACCGATGCGGTGATCATCGACACACGAAATGTTCTGAAGGGGCACAGATCCCCCCGCATCATCAAACTCTGACCGGGTCCGGGACTTTCCGGCTGTGGGCTGAAGGCTCGACCAGCCCCCACTTCCAGGGGGACAAGAACGCTCCCAGACGCTATCCTATGCTGGACTTGGTGTCCCGATCCAAACCGGTTCGTTGTTTTCAAGGATGTCCGCATGCTCGTACCAGTGATACTTTCAGGGGGAATGGGCAGCAGATTGTGGCCTCTTTCCCGCCGTCTCAGCCCCAAACAGTTTTTACCGCTGACAGGCAATCAGAGTCTCATGGCCATCACGGCGCAACGGGCTGGAAAACTCCCCGATTCCGCTCCACCGATCGTAGTGTGCAACGCCGAGCACCGCTTCATGGCCTTTGAACAGCTGGCCGACACAGGCGTCCGGAACGGAACTTTCATCCTCGAACCCATGGGGCGAAACACCGCTCCCGCCGTGGCGGCTGCGGCCCTACTTGCCCAACGCGAGCATCCCGAAACCCTATTGCTCATCCTGCCGGCTGATCATTACATAGATGATGAAGCGGCGTTTGCGGAGGCCTGTGATCGAGGTACCACCGCTGCCGCTGAGGGTCACATCGTAACCTTCGGCGTGGTCCCCACCGGGCCGGCGACGGGATTCGGCTACATTCAGGGGGCCGCAGTGGAACCATCGGGCGCCCTGGTCATCAACCGCTTCATCGAGAAGCCCTCCCGGGAAACCGCGGAAAATCTTTTGGATTCCGGAAATTGCTACTGGAATAGCGGGATGTTCCTGGTGCGGGCAGATGTCTATCTCCAGGAACTCGATGATTTCGCCCCCGAAATCCTCCGGCGGGTCCGGGAAGCCATCGATGCCGCCCGCACCGATGATTCGTTCGTCTTCCTTGACCCGGGCGCCTTCGGCGCCTGTCCCGCCGACTCCATCGACTACGCGGTCATGGAGCACACGGACAAGGGCCGAGTCGTCCCCATGGACTGCGGTTGGAGTGATGTCGGCGCCTGGCCTGCCCTGAAGGAGATTTTTCCGGAGGACGAGGCCGGCAACGTGTTGCAAGGCGATGTCCTTGCCGTCGGTACCCGCGACAGTCTGGTCGTCAGCGGATCCCGTCTGGTGGCGGCCCTGGGCGTCGAAGGCCTGATCGTGGTTGAAACCGCCGACGCGGTCCTGGTCACGGACATGGAACATGCCCAGGGAGTCAAGGGTCTGGTGAATCG
>JANTFX010000169.1 GCA_024763215.1 Candidatus Krumholzibacteriia bacterium
CCGCACCGGGTACGCCTCCCTCGCAAATCCTTGCGAGCTCCTTTTCTGGCGTGCTGTTTCCTCATCCTCGCTACGCTCCTTCATGTCATCGCCTTGCGGGATCGCGAAGCGATTCAATAATGCGGGCTAAGGGAGCGTATTAAGGCTCAAGATTCTGGCATTACATGACGATATCATCAGATCATTTGTAATTTTAGCTGGAGATTGTTAAACTTGATCATCTCCAGTCGTTGCCGAGAAAGGTCCGGCCTCCGAGCCCAGGAAAGGTTATCCATGCAGCTCACCACCAGATCCGCCTTCCGCAGACTCCTGCTCATCACCTTCCTGGCGGCCGTCGGCGCAACCGGCCTGGTCCGCGCCCAGGAGGTTCCCGACCTGGCGACCATCCAGCAGGAGATCGACGCCAACGGCTGGAATTTCACCGTCACCGACCGTTTCATCAACTCGATCACCCCCGAGCGGCGGGCCCATCTGCGCGGTTACAACCCCCCGCCTGGATACGAGCAGGAGCTTCGCAAGCACCTGAAGATCTATCCGGTGGACAAGGATCTGCCCACGCATTGGGACTGGCGGGATGTGGGCGGGATCACGCCGGTCAAGGACCAGGGTGATTGCGGGGCCTGCTGGGCTTTCGCCGCCACCGGCGAGATGGAAGCCATGGTGAAGATCTATTACGGCGCCGAGCTGGATCTATCCGAGCAGCAGATCGTCTCCTGCAACCCCTACGGAGCCGGATGCAGCGGCGGCTGGGCCTCGGCGGCCTATTACGTGTGGCAGTACAAGGGCGGCATCCTCGAAGGTTGCGCGCCCTACCAGGGCATGGACCCGCCCACGGTTCCCTGCACCCAGGACAACTACCTGAAATTCGCGACCCTGACGGACTACAACTACATCAGCAACGACGTGCAGCAGATCAAGGCGGCGCTGCAGTACGGCCCGGTGTGCACGGCGGTGGACGCCGGTCCCGAATTCGAGGCCTACGGCGGGGGGTGCTACGACGTGCCCGGCGGCAGCACCAACCACCTGGTGCTGATCGTGGGTTACGACGACCGCTCCTGCGGAGGCAACGGCGCCTGGATCATCAAGAACAGCTGGGGGCCGAGCTTCGGCGAGGGCGGCTACATCACCGTCCAGTACGGCGCCGGTTCGGTGGGCAGCGGCTGCACCCAGATGGTCTACGCCGCGCCGCCCAGCGACATCACCCTCGACAGCGCCTTCGGGACCCAGCCCCTGTACGGGGACCAGACCGTCCAGGTGGACTGGACCACGAGCGGCGATGCGGTGCCCCTGGTGGATATCTATCTGGGCCTGGACGGATGCACCAATATCCCCCTGGCCCAGGACATCCCCAACACGGGCAGCTACGAGTTGACGGTGCCCAATTCGGGGACCAGCTCCGGGAGCCTGGTGGTGGCTGCGGCGGGCGACCCCCTGCAGGGGTACGGTTTCAACCAGACGCCCCTGCAGATCATCGGGCACAAGGTGCGCTACGTCGCGGCGACCGGCAGCGACACGCCCCCGTACGAGAGCCCGGCCACCGCGGCCCACAGCATCGCCGACGCCGTGGCCGCGTGCACGGGCACGGACACGATCATGGTCGCCGGCGGGGATTACCTCGGCACCATCTCCATCAGCTCCACCGTACGCCTGCTGGGATCCTGGGACGAGGCCTTCACCGGCCAGGACATCATCGCCCATCCCACGCGCATGCAGGGGGGCTCGTCGGCCATCAGGTTCTTCTCCGGCAGCGGGGATTACGGCATGGTGGATGGATTCGTCTTCCACGATTGCCAGGCCGGCAGCTACACCGAACCGGAAAACGGCCAGCACGGCGGAGCCATCTATTGCGTGGGTGCTTCGCCCACCATCAGCAACTGCATGTTCCAGGACAACGACGCCGGGTCGGGTTCGACCTACGGCGTGGGCGGTGCGGTGTGCTGCGTGGGCGGCGCGCCCACCCTGGTCGGCTGCACCTTCACCGGCAACGCCGCCGCCAAGGGCGGGGCGGTGGCGGTCTTTGCGGGGGCCGACCTGACGCTCGACGGCTGTGACCTCGACGGCAACGGCTGCACCGGGTCAACCGATACGAACCTCGGCGGCAATCTCTATGCCCAGGACGCCACCATTCATATGACCGGCACGGTCATCGGCAACGGGACCGGCGCCTATTACGGCGGCGGCGTGTACCTTGCCACCAGCCAGGGTTACCTGGCAGACTGCTCCCTGGCGGGCAACAACGCCCTGCAGGGTGGGGGTGGCCTGTATGGTGACGGCGGCTCCCTGGCCATGGCCCGCACGGATGTGACCGGCAACACCGTCGGCACGGGCTATGGGGCCGGCTGCAACCTCAACGGCTCGGTGCTCGATTTGCGCAACGTCCGCTGGTCCGACAACAGCGGGGCCTCCCTGGGCGGCGGCCTGGCCGCCTCGACCTGCAGCGGCGGCATCGAGAACTGCCTGTTCAGCGGCAATGCCGCCGGCCTGGTGGGCGGGATCCTGGCCAGCAGCGATGCGGGCCTGACCCTGCGCAACAGCGTGATCACCGGCAACACCGGTGGTGGCCTGCTGGGCGGAGGGACCGCGTTCGCCGCCGACTACAACGACCTGTGGGGCAACAACGGCGGCGACTATGTCTCCACGACACCCGGTGAGCACGACCTTGCCTGCGACCCTCTGTTCGTCGATGCGGCCGCCGGGGACTTCGGCCTCGGCTCGGGTTCTCCCTGCATAGACGCAGGGGATCCCGATGCGGCCTGCGCCGACCCCGACGGCTCCCGCGCCGATGTGGGCCTGTGCGGTGGTCCCGGGGCGGATTTCGTGGCGCCGCAGCGCGTGGCGGGCCTGGCCGTGACCGGACTGGGAGGAGGGGCCTACCGCCTGGACTGGACGGCCGGTGCCGAACCTGATCTGGCTTCCTACCTGGTCTATTGCGATACCGCGGCCGTTTTCGTCCCCACCGGGGCGAACCTGGCCGGGACCGTGTCCCATCCGGCAGCGACCTTCACCGACACGCCGCCCTATGCCCAGGGCTACTACCTGGTGGCCGCGGTCGACAGCGCCGGCCACGCCGGCGGCTACAGCGAGGCCGCAGCCTTCTCCGGCAGCGGAGCCTCGTCCGTGACCGGCCGGGACGTGCCGACCCGGTTGGCGATCACCGGCATCGTGCCCAACCCCTTCAACCCCAGCACGAAGATCGGCTTCGACCTGCCTGAGGCGGGCCATGTCGAGCTGGCGGTGTTCGATCTGCGGGGCCGGCTGGTCAGGGAACTGATCTCGGGCCC
>JANTFX010000170.1 GCA_024763215.1 Candidatus Krumholzibacteriia bacterium
TCGATCCTGGCAAAGCATGATTCTACGGGCGGGACCCTGCCGCGGCAACCTCGAGGTTGAGCCGGACCGGGCCATGACCCATACTGGCGCCGAACAATCCGGCAGCAAGAAGGAGTCCCATGCCGCACGAGAACATCACGGACCTGGCCCGCCGGGGCCTGACCTACGACCGGTACCTGGAATTGATGGCCGCCGAGGCCGACCGGGATCCTGCCGGCCTGGACCCCGAGCAGACCGAGAAGATCACCTTCACCGGTCTGAACCTCCACCGTGCCCGGCGCATCGCCCGCACCTGGCGGCCTGCGGACGAGCTGGCCGCCGCGGTGGCCGCCCTGCCCGGACCCCAGCTATGGCTGGCCCTGACCGAACCCTGGTGCGGGGATTCGGCGCAATGCCTGCCCGTCTTCGCCATCCTGGCCGGCCTGCGCCCGGATATCGATTTCCGCCTGCTGCTCAGGGACCAGAACCCCGAGGTCATGGATCTGTACCTGACCGGAGGCAAGCGCAGCATCCCCATCGTCATCGCCCTGGATCCGGACGGCCAGGAGCTTTTCCGCTGGGGTCCGCGGCCTGCCGCCGCCCAGGCCGTGTTCGAGGAGGCCCGAAGCGAGGGGCTCGACAAGCCCGCCATCCTCGAAAGGCTGCACCTGTTCTACGGACGCGACCGGGGTCGGGCCCTGGACGCCGAGCTGACGGCCCTGCTGGGCGGCGGTGCCCCATGAGTGATCCGATCTCCCTGATCCTGCACCGTGATCCGGACTGGCTGGTGGTGAACAAGCCGCCGGGGATGGCCACCCACGCGGGCAAGCCCGGCGAGCTGGGCGTCGTCGAGTGGCTGGATCTGCACCTGGGCATCACGGCCCATGTGGTCTCGCGGCTGGACAGGGACACCAGCGGCGCCCTGCTGCTGGCCATGAATCCGGAGGCCGCGGCCCGGGCCCAGCAGATCCACGAGTCAGGGACCGCCGTGAAGGTCTACGAGTTCTTCGCCTTGTGCGCGGCCACCGCGCCCGAGCCCGGCACCGGGTGGTCCTGTGGGGAGGCCGTCGACGGCAAGCCGGCGCGCACCGCTTTCACCTGTCTGGAAATCCTGGAGCTGCCGGACCTGAAGCCGGTGGTCCGCTGCCGGGCCGAGATCACCCGCGGCCGCCGCCATCAGATCCGCCGCCACGCCGCGGCCGCGGGCCTGCCCATCCTCGGGGACGACCGGTACGGAGGCGCCCTGTTCGGCCGCCTGTGCCTGCACTGCCGCGAGATCCGCTGGCCGGAGATCCCCCATGCGGTCGCCGCACCCCTGCCCGCGGCCCTGGCGGGCCTCGTCAAGGAGCCGGCCGCCGACCCCTGGTTCGCCCTGTGCCGGGACCGCCGGGGTCCGTGGCCCGCCGCGGTCACCGACGCCTTCCGCGTCGTGCACCGGGACGAGATCCCCTACCTGCCCGCCTCACTGGATATATACGGACGCTGGTTCGACGCGGTCTGGTACGACGAGAACATCCCCCTGGAGGATGCCAGGCAGGCGCTGGACCCGGTGCTCGAAGCGGCCGCGCGGACCTGGGGGCTGCAAGGCGGCGTCCTGCGGGGCCACCGGCGCAACCCCCACGCCAAGGCGCTGGTGGGCGGACGGATCACCATCGGGGAAGCCCCGCCCCGCGTCTTCGGTGTGCACGAACACGGGCTCAGATATCAGATCAACCTCACACGGACCCAGCATACCGGCCTGTTCCTGGACCAGCGCGACATGCGCCGCCTGATGGCCCTGCGCGCGGCCGGCAAGCGCATGGCCAACCTGTTCGCCTACACCTGCTCGTTCGCCGTGGCCGCGGCCGCAGAGAGGGCCGAGGTCGTCTTCTCGGTGGACACCGCCCGGCCCGGCCTGAACACCGGCAAGGAGAACTTCAAGCTGAACGGACTGACCGATACCGGCATCGGGAAGTTCATCCTCAGCGATGCGCGCAAGTGGCTGCGCCGCCAGCTGAAGAAGCAGCAGGAGAAACCGCGGGAATTCCGGCCCCTGGACCTGGTGGTGTGCGATCCGCCCGTGTTCGCGTCGTCGCGCGACGGGGGGCGTTTCTCGCTGCAGAAGGAATGGCCCTGGCTGAGTGCTGCGGCCGCCCGGCTGCTGGCCGCGGACGGAACGGCCCTGTTCACCAACAACCACCGCGGCGGGGACCACGCCTTCTACCGTGACACCCTGCAGCACCATTTCGAGCGGGTCGTGGACCTCCGGCCGCCCCTGGACTTTCCCGTGCAACCGGGCCACCCCCACCACGTGCGCATCTTCCTGTGCGAGCGGCCCCGGCCGTCAGTCCTCGCCGGTTAACCCCACCTCCATGCCGCTGGTCGCGGGATCGTACAGGGCTTCCAGCCGGTCGCGGTAAGGAGCCAGGCTATCGCCGATCCGGTCGGGCAGGCCGTCCTGCCACGGCAGGCGCAGGGGATCGCCGTGCACGGCCTCCACCTCGGCGGCCAGGCTGTCCCGCCACCCGGGCGCCCGCGCGGCCAGGGCGCTGTCGGCCTCCAGGGCCGCGAGCTGGTTGGCCAGGATCTCCTGTTCCATGCG
The DNA here is from genome assembly GCA_024763215.1 of Candidatus Krumholzibacteriia bacterium. Classification (GTDB taxonomy): domain Bacteria; phylum Krumholzibacteriota; class Krumholzibacteriia; order LZORAL124-64-63; family LZORAL124-64-63; genus JAHJTW01. The sequence continues at coordinate 2,561 of JANTFX010000170.1, forward strand.
GTTGATGATCCTCTTGACGGTGCGGCGGCGGCGGTCCTTGACCGAGACCGAATCCTCGTGGGCGAACCGGCCCTTGACCTCGATCCCGTGGTCCTTGCTGCCATGCTCATCGATAAAGGAAAAATCGGGGCCGTCGCCCGGGTCCTTGCCCAGCAGATCGTAATAAGCCAGGCAATAGAGGTGGTGGTATTCCCCTAGCCCCATGCCCGAGGCCACCAGGGTCTGATCGCGGGTGTTGATGAAGGCCATGATCGCCGGCACGAACTTGATCCCCGCGCGGATCTTGCCCAGCTTGCCGCCGGGGCCCTTGCCGTCCAGGGTCCGCAACATCTCCGCCATCTCGCGCCGCTGGGGCGTCATCCGGTCCCTGACATCCAGGAACACCTCCATACGCTCTCCCGGGATCACGCCCGCAGCGGGGGGCGTGAAGTCGGTGGGCGCGCCGAAGACCGAATCGACCGCCGCGCGGCCGGCGTCGATGTCCTTGGCCTGGTCGACGACATCCTTCACGGCGTGGT
>JANTFX010000171.1 GCA_024763215.1 Candidatus Krumholzibacteriia bacterium
GGGGCTTTAGCCCGATCCCGCCCGCCCGGTGGGCCCGCGGCGGGCCATGGCGTGCAAAATGCACGCCGAGGCCTGTCCGGCAAGGCGGGCAAAGCAAGGCGGCCGGTGGCATCGCCACCGGCCGCCGGTTCAGGCCCAGGGCCCCGAAATCAATCGTTGAGGGATTTGATCTTGTTCAGGGCGGAACCCGCCTGGAACCATGAGATCTGTTCCTCGGTCATGGTGTGGGCCACGGCGAAGGTGTCGGTGCTCCCGTCCGCATGGGTCAGGGTCACCTCCAGGTTCCGGTCCGGCGCCAGGTCCGCCAGATGCCTGATGGCGAAGCGGTCATCCTCCTTGACCTTGTCGTAGTCGGACGCATCGACGAAGGTCAGCGGCAGGATACCCTGCTTCTTGAGGTTCGTCTCGTGGATGCGGGCGAAGCTGCGCACGATGACCGCCGCGCAACCCAGGTGCCGCGGTTCCATGGCCGCATGTTCGCGTGAAGAGCCCTCGCCGTAGTTCTCGTCGCCGACGATGACCCAGCGCTTGCCGGCGGCCTTGTAGGCCCGCGCGGTGGAAGGCACCTCGCCGTACTGGCCGGTCAGCTGGTTCTTGACCTTGTTGGTCTCCTGGTTGAAGGCGTTGACCGCGCCGATGAGCATGTTGTTGCTGATGTTGTCCAGGTGCCCGCGGTACTTCAGCCACGGGCCGGCCATGGAGATGTGGTCGGTGGTGCACTTGCCCAGGGCCTTGATCAGCAGCGGCAGATCCTCGAAATCCTTGCCGTCCCAGGGGCTGAACGGTTCCAGCCGGGCCAGCCGCTGGCTGTCCGGGGCGATCACGACCTCGACGCCGGACCGGTCGGCCGGGGGCGCCTGGTACCCCCCCTGGGGCCGCACGAAACCATGGGCCGGGATCTGGTCCGCCGGCGCGGGCGCCTCCAGCCGCACTTCCTCGCCCTTCTCGTTGGTCAGGGTGTCGGTCAGGGGGTTCCAGTCCAGACGACCGCTCAGACCATAGGCCATCACCGTCTCGGGGCTGCCGATGAAGGCGTGGGTGTTGGGGTTGCCGTCGGCCCGCTTCTTGAAGTTGCGGTTGAAGCTGGTGACGATGGAGTTGACCTCCTCGCCCTTCATGTCGTCCCGCTGCCACTGGCCGATGCAGGGGCCGCAGGCGTTGGTCAGCACCGTGGCCCCCAGCTTTTCCAGCACCTCGAGCTGCCCGTCGCGCTTGATGGTCTGGTAGATGTTGTCCGAGCCCGGGCTGACCCACAGGGGAGCCTTCATCTTCAGGCCCTTGGCCAGGGCCTGCCGGCCGACATCCGCGGCCCGGCAGATGTCCTCGTAGCTGCTGTTGGTGCAGCTGCCGATCAACGCCGCGGTCAGCTCCTTGGGGTAGCCCTCGCGCTCGCAATCGGCCGCCATGTGGCTGACCGGGTGGGCGATGTCGGGGCTGTGCGGCCCCACCAGGTGCGGCTCCAGGGTCGTCAGATCGATCTCGATGACCTGGTCGTAGAACGCGGCCGGATCCGCGGCAACCTCCGCGTCGGCGGTCAGCAGATCCGTATTGGCGTCCGCCAGGTCGGCCAGATCGGCCCGGGCGGTGGCCCGCAGGTATTCGGCCATGTGGGCGTCGTAGGGGAAGATGCTGGTCGTGGCGCCCAACTCGGCGCCCATGTTGGTGATGGTGGCCTTGCCCGTGCAGCTCAGCGCGTCGGCGCCGGGACCGAAGTATTCGACGATGGCGTTGGTGCCGCCCTTGACCGTCAGGATCCCCAGCAGTTTGAGGATCACGTCCTTGGGCGCGGTCCAGCCGTTGGGGGCCCCGGTCAGCTTCACGCCGATGAGCTTCGGGTGCTTGACTTCCCAGTTCATGCCCACCATCACGTCGACCGCGTCGGCGCCGCCCACGCCGCAGGCGACCATGCCCAGGCCGCCGCCGTTGGGGGTGTGGCTGTCGGTGCCGATGATCAGACCGCCGGGGAACGCGTAGTTCTCCAGGACGATCTGGTGGATGATCCCCGAGCCGGGCTTCCAGAAGCCCATGTTGTAGCGGGCCGCGGCCGAGCTCAGGAAATCGTACACTTCCTTGTTCACGTCCAGGGCGTGCAGCTTGTCGTACTCGGCCCCCTTGCGGGCCAGCAACAGGTGATCGCAGTGGACGGTCGTCGGCACGGCGGCCTCGTCGCGTCCGGCCTGCATGAACTGCAGGATGGCCATCTGGGCGGTGGCGTCCTGCATGGCCACCCGGTCGGGATTCAGCGCGAGGGTCGCCTCGCCGCGGGCGAATTCCTGGTGCTCGGGATCGGCGAGATGGCCGAACATGACCTTTTCGGCCAACGTCAAGGGCCGCCCCAGGCGCTTGCGCACCACCGCCAGCTTCTCACGGGAGCGCCCGTAAACCTGCTGCACCATTTCCCCGGTCGTCTCGATGGCCATGATATTGCCTCCTTGTTGTCCCTACAAACCGCTGGTTGCCGCTGCATGGGCACCAATATAAGCAATGGCCGGGGTCATTTCCGCATTTTTCCCCGCTGCATGCCCGATGCATACCCGGTTGACCTCACACCCCTGCGAAACCTATTGTTGGGGTTCACCAAAAATCAGCGAGGCCCCCATCCAATTGGAGCGATATCCCATGGATCTCTCCCTTTCCCAGATCAACCCCGAAGTCAGGGGCAAGGCCGCCCGGCGCTGCCGCGAGCGCGGCATCATCATCCCCACCCTGGCGCAGATGAAGGACCCCGCGCTGATCCCCGCGGACATCCAGGCCCGGCTGAAGGATGTGGGCCTGTGGGATATCGACCCGCTGAACCTGTTCCGCATCACCTGGAAGAACGACCCCGATACCGGCCTGTTCAATCAGGGCAACTGGATCGAGTTCCCGCCCGAGCTGACGGGTGTGCCAGCGCGCATCATCGGCCTGGTGGGCAAGTGGTTCCCCACCGGGGCGCACAAGGTCGGCGCGGCGTTCGGCTGCCTGGCGCCGCGCCTGGTCACCGGCCAGTTCGACCCCGAGGTCAACATGGCCGTCTGGCCCAGCACCGGCAACTACTGCCGCGGCGG
>JANTFX010000172.1 GCA_024763215.1 Candidatus Krumholzibacteriia bacterium
ATTCCTGGATGTCGACGTTGTTGTCGGCGTGCGAGCCGCCGTTCAGGACGTTCATGTGGGGCACCGGCAAGGTGCGGGCGTTGGTGCCGCCGATGTACTGGTAAAGCGGAAGGCCGACGCTGGCGGCCGCCGCCTTGGCCACGGCCATCGATACGCCCAGGATGGCGTTGGCGCCCAGCTTGGACTTGTTCTCGGTGCCGTCGATCTCCAGCATGATCTTGTCGATCAGCAGCTGGTCGGTGGCATCCAGACCGGTCAGGCTGTCCTCGAGCTCGCGCACGTTGGCCACGGCGTTCAGCACGCCCTTGCCGCCGTAGCGGCCCTTGTCCCCGTCGCGCAGTTCGAGCACCTCGTGCTCGCCGGTCGAGGCGCCGCTGGGGATTCCCGCGCGCCCGACGCTGCCGTCCTCCAGGAAAACATCGACTTCCACCGTGGGGTTGCCGCGCGAATCCAGGATTTCACGTGCCTGGATCATCTCGATGAAGCTCATGTTCCGCCTCCAAGGCCAAGGGGTTATCCCGCAGGAATTTCGACCGCGTTCGCCGGGAGCATAATTCCGCTCTGCGGAAGTGTCAACCAGCCGGTGGCGAACCGGCGGTGGCGAGCGGGGATTGCCGTGTGGAGGAAAATGGTCTAGCATGCAGGGCTCATGAATACCGGGATCCGGCAGGGGGCCGGACACCCGGGGGCATCCACCCGGTCAAGGAGAGTGACGATGGAATTTCAGGCCCGGCTCGCGAAGTTGCTGGCCAGCAAGCACGCCAGACGCAACATGGCCCGCCCCGACCTGATCGAGGAATGCGTCAAGCACAAGGAAGCGGTGATCAGCGCGTGCGGCGCCCTGGCCACCTGGAATCCCGCCGATTCCACCGGGCGCAGTCCAGCCGACACCCTGATCGTGCGCCGGCCCGAGAACGAACACACCGTGGACTGGACCGCGGCCAACAACCTGCCCGTGGACCAGCGGACCTTCGACATGATGGTCAACGACGCCTTCCGCACCCTGCGCGGCAGCAAGAAGCTCTACGTCAGCGAGCGGGTGGTCGGGGCCGACCCCGCCTATGCCCTGCCCGTGACCACGGTGGCCAACCACGCCCTGACCCAGCTCTTCGTCGACAACATGTTCCGGCCCGTGCCGCGGGGGATCACCAGGAGCATCTTCGCCGACAAGCCGTTCACCATCCTGGCCTGCCCCTACGACAAGTTCCACCCCGAGCGGTACTACAACCGTCTGCGGCACGACCACACCCTGGGCACCACCAGCACCATGGCCATCGCCGTGGACTTCGAGCGCCGGATCGCCGTGGTGTACGGCTCGGCCTATTGCGGCAGCGTCAAGAAATCCATGTTCACGGTGATGAACTACCTGTTGCCCGAGGCGGGCATCCTGCCGCTGCACTGCTCGGCCAACGAGGGCAAGAAGGGTGATGTGGCCTTGTTGCTGGGACTCTCGGGCACGGGCAAAACCACCTTGAGCGCCGATCCCGCCCGGGCTCTGCTGGGCGATGACGAACACGGCTGGAGCGATGCCGGGGTGGCCAACTTCGAGAACGGCTGCTATGCCAAGCTGATCGATCTGGACCCGAAAAAGGAACCGGAGATCCATCACGCCTGCTTCCACAAGGCGCCGTACAAACGCCACGGCGTCATCATCGAGAACGCCATGATCTACCCCGACGGCGAGTTCGACCTCTACGACGACCGCCTGACGCCCAACAGCCGCGGCTCCTACCCCTTGAAGTATCTGCACAACATCAAGAAGAGCTCACGCGCGGGGCACCCGTCGGTCATCCTGTTCTTGACCGCGGACGCCAACGGGGTGCTGCCGCCGCTGGCCAAGCTGACCCGCGAGCAGGCCATGTTCTGGTTCATCATGGGTTACACCAGCAAGCTCGCGGGCACCGAGACCGGGGTGACCGAACCCGTTTCGGCGTTCAGCCGCTTCTTCGGCGCCCCGTTCATGCCGCGCATGCCGGATGATTATGTCCAGCTGCTGGGTCGGAAGCTGGACGAGCATCCCACCCAGGTCTACCTGATCAACACCGGCTGGAGCGGGGGGCCCTACGGCGTGGGCAAGCGCATGGACATCACCCTGACGCGGGCCATGGTCAAGGCCGCCATCGACGGCAAGCTGAAGAAGGTCCGGTTCCGCAAGGACCCCGTCTTCAAGATCCTGGTGCCCAGCTCGTGCCCCGGCGTCAAGGACGCCAAGGTGCTGTGGCCGCGCAACACCTGGAAGGACAAGAAGGCGTATGACGTGCGGGCCCGGAAGCTGGCCCGTGACTTCCAGGCGAAGTGGAAGAAGTCGTTCGCCGGTCACGGCCTCGACAAGGCCATCGCCGACCAGTGTCCGGGGAAGTAGGGGTCGGGGGGGGTGACCGCGTTCTCCGTTGTTGACCGCTCCCGCGGGCGGCCCCTATCTTCGCCTGCGGTGAACCAACGGCGGAGGCGGCATGTTCGACCGGCACCAGGACCTCAAAACCATCCAGCGCTGCAAGCGTGGCGAGGAGGCGGCGTTCGCCGAGATCCTCCAGCGCTACCGTGCGCCCATCTACAACCTGTGCTACCGCATGACCCGCAACGGGGAGGACGCCCGCGACCTGGGTCAGGAGGTGTTCATCAAGGTCTTCGGCCTGCTCGACCGCTTCGACGAGAGCTACGCCTTCAGCAGCTGGCTGTTCCGCATCGCCACCAACCACTGCATCGATCATTTGCGGCGCAACCGGCTGCGGTTCCTGTCCCTGGACGGGGTCGCCGGCAAGGACGGCGAGGAATACGAGCTGCAGCTCCCCCACAAGGGGCCCGCTCCGGACACCGTGCTCGAGCGCAAGCAGGCGGTGGCCAGGCTGGAGGAAGTCATCGCCGAACTGCCGCCTCATTACAAGGCCGTCACCCTGTTGCGCCACGACCAGCAGCTGAGCTACGAGGAGATCGCCGAGATCCTGCGCCTGCCCCTGGGCACGGTCAAGGCCCGCATCCACCGGGCGCGCAATCTGATCCAGCAGCGGCTCAAGGAGCGGTCCTATGACATCTGAC
>JANTFX010000173.1 GCA_024763215.1 Candidatus Krumholzibacteriia bacterium
GGTGATGGTCACCGTGCGGGCTTCGGGGGCCGGGACCTCCTGGCCGGCCCGCGCCAGGCGGTGCAAGGTCTTCCCGTCGCGCTTGAGGGCCGAATAGACCGGGGGGACCTGCCGGACCTCCCCGGTGAACCGCGGCAGCACCGCGGCCACCGCTGCAGGCGAGGCCGGCGGCGCGGCCCGGACCGTCACCTCGCCCTCGGCGTCGAGGGTGTCGGTCTCGGCGCCGAAGCGCACGGTGGCCTGGTAGGTCTTGTCCAGATGGAGCAGGAACGGGGACAGGCGCGAGGCCCGGCCCACCAGGACGATGAGCAGGCCCGTGGCCAACGGGTCGAGGGTGCCGGCGTGGCCCACGCGGAAGCGCGGCGCGCCCCGGCGGCGCGCAGGAGCCGCCCCGGCCTGCTGCAGGACGCGGCGCACGTGGTTGACCACCGCGAAGGACGTCACCCCACGGGGTTTGTCCACCAGCAGGATGCCGTCGGGCAGGGCGGGCATGGGCCTGTCCCCCGTCAAGCCAGGGTGCCGGCCAGATCGGCCACCAGGGTGGCCAGCACCTCGTCGCGCTCCCCTTGCAGGGTGCAGCCCGAGGCCTGTTTGTGCCCCCCCCCGCCGTGGCGGGCGGCCACCTGCTGGACATCGCCTTCGCCGCGCACGCGCAGGGAAGCGCGCCAGACACCCGGCTCGAGTTCCTTGATGAAGGCCACCCGCTCCACCCCGTCCACCGCCGTGGCGATGTTCACGAAGCCCTCGGTATCGCCCAGGGTGCCCCCGGTCTCCTGCAGCATGGCCTGGTCGGCCACCACGGTCAGGATGCGGCCCTGCTGGTGGTAGGTGAAGGTCGCCAGCACCTTTTCCAGCAGGGCGATCCCCTGTTTGCGGTAGCGGTGCATGGTCGTGCGCGAAACCCAGGCCGTGTCGACCCCGCAAGCGGCCAGCCGCCGCGCGAGCTCGAAGGTCAGCGGATGGGTGTTGGTGAAGCGGAAACCGCCGGTGTCGTTGATCAACCCGGCGTAGATGTTCGTGGCCATGCTCACCGACAGATCGAAGGGCAACCGGTCCGGGCCCGGGTCCATCCCCAGGGCTGTGACTACCCGGTGGATCAGGGTGCAGGTGGAGCAGGACCGCGGTTCGACCCAGCCGGGCTCGGGCCCCTTGCGCCCGCTGACCAGATGATGGTCGATGCACCAGCGGGTCTCGAAACGGTCCAGCACGTCCTGCAGCGGCCCGGTGCGGTCGATGCGGTGGCAATCCACCAGCACCAGGGTGTCGGGCCCTTCGTCGGCGAAGATCCGCTCGGCCTCATCGCACACCGTAACCCGGTCGTAGCCTGGCAGCTCGGACAAGCCCAGCGGAGGGTCCGGGTAACCGACGACGCGCACCTCGCAGTCCAGGTTGTCCAGGGCTTCGGCCAGGGCCAGGGCGCTGCCGATGGCGTCGGGATCGGGGTTGTGGTGCGGGACCACCCACACCTTCTGGGCGGCGCGCAGCCCGTCCAGAAGTTCGGCCGGAGGGGTCAGGTCATCAAGGGTCAGTTGCCGCATGCGTTCCTCCGCGGTCTCGAACTCGCCGCGGGCGGCCAGCCCGTCCAGCACGCCGTCGATCTCCATGCCCTTCTCCACCGTATCATCGTACATGAAGCGCAGCTCGGGCGCGTGGCGCAGGCCCAGGGTACGCCCCAGGCGGTTCTGCAGGAATCCGCGCGCCTTCTTCAGGCCGGCGAAGCTCGTCTTGCGCTCGTCGGCGTCCCCCAGCACCGACCAGTAGACCTCGGCGACCGAGTGGTCCCGGTTCAGCTTGACCTGGTTCAAGGTCACGAAGCCCACCCGGGGGTCCTTGACGGCGACCTGCAGCAGATCGCCGAGCACCCTGAGGATGGAGTGGTTGAGCTTGTTGGTGCGGTAGGGGTCCATGGTCGTTCCCGTGTTCGTCATGGCCCCGGTCCCTCCGGAGCCCTTAAAAAAGAAACCGCTTCACCGAAGCGGAACGGATCTGGTGCTCCCCGCCAAGATAAGCCAGAAAGGGGCGCAGGTAAACCCCCGATGGCGCCCGCCCGGCATGCACCGCCACTCTTTTGACAAACAATCACAGACACCGCACGTGCGGTGGTTTGTGGGGCCAAAGGTCAAATGCCCATCAGGGGATCACTTCACCATGGTCACGCGGCCGGTGGCCGCATGGGTTCCCGCCTCGATCCGGTAGAAGTATGTCCCGCTGGCCACCTGCCGGCCCGTGTCGTCACGGCCGTCCCACTGGACCGCGGAGCGGCCCGCTTTTCGGGCCTCATGGTTGATCAGGGTCCGGATGAGCCGGCCCTGCAGGTCGAAGACCCGAAGAGTCACCATTTCCTCCGACGGCAGATCGAAGGACAGCGTGGTGGCCGGATTGAAGGGGTTCGGAGTGGCGGCATGGAGCGCGAAACCAGCCGGAGTCACCGGAGGAGTGCGCGGCTCGCCCCGGTCCCAGCCTCGCAGGTTCCAGTCCTTGTCTTGGGCCGTAGCTATCACGCCCAGCTTCTCAAACGGGAACTCATCCGAATCCACGATTACGGTATCACCCAGACTTGCCGTTACCCGGTAAGTGTAGGTCCCAGCCGGGGCGCCAGGGGGAACATCCTGCACAATACCCGTTCGTGTGTAGGCCGAGGCCGCGGGGATGGTCTGGCCGGGATAGCTCTGGACCGGGTACACCGTACCGTCGGGCAAAACCGCCTCGATGGCGATGTCGGCGATGATATCCCCAGCCGTGTTGTTCTCCAAATAGGCGTCGTACTGGAACGAACCGCCAATATCGGGAATCACGATCTGCGAATCAGCCGGAGCCAGGGCCAGGACCAGATCAGTCGCCCCGGTTGCGAAAGGGGTGTACAGAACCTCGGCGCGAATGTTGGGATCGTCATGGCCGTCCAGAATCCAGGCGTCAATCTGGGCAGGGTCGGTGGTTCCCCAGTAGTTGCCGCGGAAGTCGTGGCGGACGTCGCCATCTCCTGAATTCTGATCGCAGTAAACGATGTA
>JANTFX010000174.1 GCA_024763215.1 Candidatus Krumholzibacteriia bacterium
CGCAGGGGACCCTTCCAGTACATCACCAGCATGATCGCGCCCAGAAAAGGGATGTGCACTTGATCCCCCAGCGGCCCGATCACCGGGTGCTTGCGCAGCTTCACCGGGATGGTCACGAAGAACGGCACCAGCAGCACCGCCGCCGTCAGTGCCCACACATACCAGCGCGACAGGAAGCGCGGGGGGCTGACCAGGGGTTGGCGGGGATCGTGTGGCGGGGAATTCAACAAGGTGGGCGGCTTTGGTTGGGGTCAGGCGCGCTGGGCGAATGCGACCCAAGAAATAGCAAAGAAACCGCCTGACCACAACCGGGTCTCCTGTGCGGCGGAAATTGTGTCGGTGGGGCAAGGATCCCGGATCAAAGCGCCCACCACGGATAAACGACTACCCCCTGCCTCACCATGACCTTGTCCCCTCCGTACACCAGGGCTGCCGGCCCATCCTCCTGGCCTGATAGCCGTCGCCAGAATGCGATGCCGTCAAGGAAATCGGAGGCAAAGGTCCGGGCGCTCTTGACCTCCAGGGGCATGAGGTTGTCGCCCCGGTCCAGGATGACGTCCACTTCATGTCCGGTGGCATCCCGCCAGAAATACAGGTCGGGCTCCCGTCCCTGGTTACCAAACGCCTTGACCAGTTCGGAGACCACGAAGCTCTCGAAAACGGGGCCCCGCATGGCGTGGGCGCGCAGATCTTCGGGGGACCGGATCCGCAACAGGTAGCAAAGAAGGCCGGTGTCCAGGAAATAAAGCTTGGGGCGCTTGACGAGGCGTTTGTTGAAGTTCCGGTGGTGGGGGCGCAACAAGTACACCAGGAAACTCGCCTCCAGAACCGAAAGCCAGCGCTTGACGGTGGGATGGGTGATCCCGCAGTCGGAGGCGAGGGAGGACATGTTCAGCAACTGGCCCGTGCGTCCGGCACACAACGCCACGAAGCGCATGAATGCCTCGAGATCCCCGACATCGAGAACCTCGCGGACATCCCTTTCGACATAGGTGCGCACGTAATCGGCCAGCCATTGTTGAGGGGGGATCTTCCGGTCGTGGATGCGTGGATAGAAACCATGGTGAACAGCCTCGAGCAGGTCCGGTCCCGTGGGGCGTGTTGCGCCGCGGGGAACGGATTGCCCGATCCTGTCCGGATCCAGCGCCCTGCGTCCGGTCAACTCGGCCAGGGTCAGGGGCAACAGGTGCAGGATGGCGGAGCGACCCGCCAGGGATTGCCTGACCGATTGCATGAGCAGGAAGTTATGGGATCCGGTCAGGATGAACCGTCCGGCCCTGTCGTCCCGGTCGACCTCCACCTGGATCCAGGAAAACAGGTCGGGAACCCGCTGGACCTCGTCGAGGATCACCGGGCCCGGGTACTGGTCCAGGAAATCCCTGGGGTCGGTGCGGGCGTGTTCGCGCTGCTCGGGATCCTCGAGATTGGCGTAATCCGCCCGGGGGAAGGCAGCACGCACCAGGGTCGTCTTTCCCGATTGCCGGGGGCCGGTGAGGGTCACGACGGGATATTTCCGGGCCCGTGCCTTGAGGGTCATCTGCATATGGCGCTGAAACCGCATGGCATCCTCCGCGTGAAACCAATAACCAGTATGAACAAATTGTAAATCAGATTTTCAATTTACACAACAATGATTTTGGGTTGACGCAGGAAGCAACCCTGCCAATCCCTACCCGAAGAACAGATAACTGACCAGGATCGCCGCCACGATGCCCGCCGCATCGGCCGCCAGCCCGCACACGACCGCGTGGCGCGTCTTGCGGATGCCGACGGCGCCGAAATACACCGCCAGCACGTAGAAGGTGGTCTCGGTGCTGCCCTGGACGACGCAGGCCAGGCGACCAGGGAACGAATCGGCCCCGAAGTTCTTCATGGTCTCGATCATCATGCCGCGGGCGCCGCTGCCCGACAGCGGCTTCATCAGGGCGGTGGGCAGGCCGTCCACCCAGCGGGTGTCCAGACCGACGGCGCTGACGCCCCCGCGCACCCCGTCGAGGATGAAGTCCAGCGCGCCGCTGGCGCGGAACACCCCGATGGCCACCAGCATCGCGACCAGGTAGGGGATGATGCCCACGGCCACGCCGAAGCCGTCCTTGGCGCCCTCGACGAAGGCCTCGTACAGGTTCACCTTGCGCAGCACGGCCCCGGCCATGAAGGCGATGATGATGCCGAAGATCACGATGTTGGCCAGCAGCGACGACTGGGCCTGCAGCGCCTCGGCGTCCAGGCGCGAGAAGTACGCCACCAGGCCGGCGATCAGCACGGTGGCCGCGCCCAGGTAGCCGAGGATCACCGGTTGCAACAGGTTCAGCTTCTGCCAGGCGGCGGTGATGACCAACCCCGCCATGGTGCTGCAGTAGGTGGCGATCAGGATCGGTAGGAAGATGTCCGTGGGGTCGGCCGCCCCCAACTGCGCGCGGTAGGTGAAGATGGTCACCGGGATGATGGTCACCGCCGAGGTGTTGATCACCAGGAACATGATCATGTCATCGCTGGCGGTGTCCTTCTGCGGATTCAGCTCCTGCATCTCGCGCATGGCCTTCAGGCCCAGGGGGGTGGCGGCGTTGTCCAGACCCAGCATGTTGGCCGCCATGTTCATGACGATGCTCGACTGGGCCGGGTGCCCGTCGGGGATGCCGGGAAACAGCCTTCTCAACAGCGGCCCGAACACGCGGCCCAGCACCTCCACCGCGCCGCCCTGTTCGCCGATGCGCATGATGCCCAGCCACAGGCACATCACCCCGGTCAGGCCCAGGGAGATCTCGAACGCGGTCTTGGACATCTTGAAGGTCGCACCCACCATGTCGGCCCACACCCCGGCATGGCCGGCGATGGTCTGGCCGATCGCGGCGAAAAAGGCGCCGAAGAAGAAGAAGGTCCAGATCCGGTT
>JANTFX010000175.1 GCA_024763215.1 Candidatus Krumholzibacteriia bacterium
GGGGCCAGATGGGGGCACAGCTCGAGCTGGCGCAGGCCGGTGGCGTGGCACGTCAGGACGGTGGGCCGGTCGGCGAACACCTCGCGCACCAGGCTGCTGACCAGCCACAGATGGTTGGTGTGGACCAGGTCGGGTGCGAAGCGGTTGCGGATCCTTTCCAGATGCTCCCGCCAGGTCTTCCGGTAGCGGTCCAGCTGGCCGGTGGACATCCGGGACCACACCGTGCTGGGGTAGGGCATGACGTCGCTCATGCCCGGGACGGGGAAATCCAGGTCCGGTTCCCGGGCCGGCGCAGGGACCGGCTCGGCGAAGAACAGGGGGAAGATCCGTCCGCGGTCGAGCCCTCCGACCCGGGCCTCATCGCCGGCAGGCACACCCACGGCCGCGGCCTGGTCCCAACCCGCGTTGGCGGCATGGCGCACCAGGGCGTCCAGGGAGATGCCGCTGCCGGTCAGCAGGGGGCGCTGGGAAAGGACGTGCAGGATGCGGGTCATGAAGCCTCCACGGTGATGGTGCCCGGCCAGCATACCGCGCTCCCTGCAGGCCGGGGAGAAAAAAGCCCCCGGACCGCGATGGTCCGGGGGCTCGTCGTCAGGATCCGGCAGGAACTACCAGGTCTTGATCATGCCCACGCTGAAGCCGTAGGGATCTTCGGTGGTGGTGCTCGGGTTGCCGTCGTCGTAGGGGTACATCATGGCCCCGTGCGGCTCGGCGCCGATGGGATAGGACGTGAAGTCGCTGTTGTTCATCATGGCGAACTGCACGTAGAAGGTCATGTCCGGAGCGTAGGTGTGGTCGATGCCCAGGGCGAACATGGCCGCATCGTCGTTGTCCACGTCGGTGTTGGGGTCGAAGGCGTAGAACTGGGACTTGAGCTTGTAGCTCTCGTTCATGGTGTAGGAGAAGCCGCCGCCCCAGGTGATGCTGGTCAGGTCGCCGACCACGTTGTTCAGCGTGTACTGGTGACCGTCACGGTTCTGCAGGGTCTGGAACATGCCGGCCAGTTCCAGGTCGCCGCTGGTGTACTTGCCGACGAACCGCAGGCCGATGGCGTCCTCGGGGTTGGTGAAGCCGGGGTCTTCCACCCAGTCGTTCCCGTAACTCCTGGGCTCCCAGTGGCCGCTCGGCGCCACGTAGAAGTTGTTCTTCTGGACCATCTCATAGGCCGCGCCCAGGAAGAAGCCGTCACCCTGGTAGGTGGCGCTGGCGCTCAGGGCGCCCGTGTCGGCCATCATGGGGTTGTTCTTCAGCTCATAGGCGGCGGTGATGCCGAACCCGTTCATGTCGGGGGTGGCATAGACCAGGGCCTTGTCCAGGCGCCGGTCCCATCCGAAGGTGGTCTGGCGCAGGTCGCCAAGCTGGTCGACGAAGAAGTCGGCGGTGCGGCCCAGGGTGTAGAACGGCGTGTCGTGAATACCCGCCATGAAGGTACCCCAGTCGCCCTTGAGGCCCAGGAAGGTGTTCCTGTTGGCCAGGGTGGCGTCCCAGCCATCGGTCTTGTTGGCAATGTCCATCTCGGATTCGAACTGCCAGATGAAGGTGAAGTTCTCGTTCATTTCCTGCATGCCCTTGATCCCGAAGCGGGAATCGTTGCTGGCCAGGTACAACTCGGTGGTGTCGCCGTTGTTCAGGGCGTCGAGGGACGTGTGCAGGTAACCGTAGATGTCATAGTTGCCGGCCTGGACCGTCACCGCCGAAGCGGCGATCAGCAGGACCAGCATGGTAGTCAGCATCTTCTTGTTCATCGACTCGGACCTCCTTGAAATCCATCCTGTGGGGAGTTTCCCGCCGGCTATCCGGCCGGGAATCGATCGCACCTTTCTGAACGTCGAACATCGCTTTCGAAACAATGTCTGCGTCCGGAACAATACCGCGCCACCGAAGTGACTATTCCAATCCGGCCCCGACCTCAGGTTGCGCCGCCGGTGGCGCACCATGGCTGACACAGAAGACCGCCACCAGTACCGGCGAACCGGACCGGGGACGGACGAAAAAGATTCCATGTGTCAGTATCCATGTTCCTCTCCCCGAGCGGTGGGACTCCATCCTGCCGCCGGGTAGGTCAAGGCCATGCCGGGCACGGCCGGGTCCGGGCGCCGTTTCCCGTCCAAGCCCAGGGTGGAAAGATTCCGATCCTGAGGTTGGGCAGCTCATCCATGAGGGCGAATTTCCGGACCAACTCGCCCCATAGGTTAATGGGTTGCGCTACAGGATCAACACTTTTTTCACTTAACCCATAATAATTTTAACAACCTTTCTGGATGCCGGAACCCGGATCTGCTAGACTGCCGGTGGCCGAAAAAGCCCGACGGCAAGGGAAAAACCGGAAGGTGCGAGTCATGACTCACGGTTCGATGCGGTTGGCGGGGTGCCTGGCGGTGGCGGTGCTGGTTCTGGTGTCGGGGTCCGTGATGGCCGGATCGGCCCCGCATGTGACCACCCCGTTCGAAGACGGTGGCAAGAACGTCACCCCCAGCTACGACGAGACGGTGGCGTGGTGCCGCGACCTGGCCGCGGCCTCGCCCCTGCTGGAATACCGCAGCTTCGGGACCAGCCCCCAGGGCCGCGAACTGCCCCTGGTCATCGCCTCGGGCCACGGGCCGTTCATGCCCGAGGGCGACGGCTCGCAGGTGGTGCTGCTGGTCCAGGCCTGCATCCACGCCGGCGAGAGCTGCGGCAAGGACGCCGGCATGCTGCTGCTGCGCGATCTGGCCGAGGATGAGGGCCTGGCCGCGCGCCTGCTGGACAAGGTGACCCTGCTGTTCATCCCCATCTTCAACGTGGACGGGCACGAGC
>JANTFX010000176.1 GCA_024763215.1 Candidatus Krumholzibacteriia bacterium
AGGACCGTCTATCAAGAAGCGCGAAGACACTCACCGTATGGCTGAAGCGAACCGTGCGTTCGCCCACTGCCGCTGGTAAGGGTCCCTCTCGTTCGCCTGCAAGCGCTGTAGTACAAGGAAGATCGAGACATTCGCATAGCCTGATTTCGTTCCGCGCATGGATGCGCCGGGACTAGAGGCAAAGAAGACGCACTGCCCGTTTCGGGTCATGTGCGCGTGATTCGGTTTGGTCCGGACACGAGGCCGTCCTGCGGGGCGGGGTGTCCGAGCCTGTCCGCTGGGAGTTGGAGTCGTGGCCCGCGAAATCGCACTGCAGTCGATTCGCAACATCGGGATCATGGCTCACATCGACGCCGGTAAGACGACGACGACCGAGCGCATCCTCTACTACACCGGCCGGGTTCACCGGCCCGGGAATGTGGACGACGGCGCGACCCAGATGGACTACATGGAGCAAGAGCGGGAACGGGGCATCACCATCATGTCCGCCGCCACGACCTGCTCCTGGCGCGACCACCGGATCAACATCATCGATACTCCCGGACATGTGGATTTCACCTCCGAGGTGGAACGCAGCCTGAGGGTGCTCGATGGGGCGGTGGCCGTGTTCTGCGGTGTCGGCGGGGTCGAGCCCCAGTCCGAGACGGTGTGGAAGCAGGCGGACCGCTACGGCATCCCCCGGGTGGCGTTCATCAACAAGATGGACCGGTTGGGAGCCGATTTCCGGCAGGCCGTGCAGAGCATGGTCGAACGCCTGGGGGCCAGGCCCGTGCCGGTGACCCTGCCCATCGGGGCCGAGGACACCTTCCGGGGCGTGGTCGACCTGCTGGAGCAGCAGGCTCAGATCTACCACGAGGAGGATCTGGGGGCGACCTTCGATCTGGCGCCGGTCCCCGAGGAGATGGCCGCCGAGGCCGCGGATTCGCGGGCCGCGCTCATCGAGGCGGTCGCCGAGGTCGACGAGGCGCTCATGGACCTCTACTTGGCCGAGCAGGAGCCCACGCTGGAGCAACTGCGGGCCGGGATCCGGCGGGCGACCTTGGCCGGGCACATGGTGCCGGTGTTCTGCGGTTCCTCCCTGAAGAACAAGGGGGTGCAGAACCTCCTGGACGGGATCGTGGATTATCTCCCGTCACCGCTGGACCGCCCGCCCATCGAGGGCTGCGACCTGGCTGACAAGGCACCGGGAGAGAGGACCCAGGTCCGGCGGCCCGACGACGAGGAGCCCTTCAGCGCCCTGGCGTTCAAGATCCTCGCCGATCCCTTCGCCGGGCGGCTGGCGTTCATGCGGGTCTACAGCGGGACCCTCGCCGCGGGCAAGGTCGTGCTGAACGTGAACACCGGCAAGCGGGAGCGGATCCAGCGGCTGCTGCGGATGCACGCGGACAAGCGGGAGGATCTGCAGGAGGCCCGCACCGGCGACATCGTCGCGGCGGTGGGCTTCAAGGAGATCCGCACGGGCGATACCCTGGCCGACCAGGAGCACCCGCTGATCCTGGACGAGATGACCTTCGCCGAGCCGGTGATCTACATGGCCATCGAGCCCCGGACGAAGGCGGACCAGGACAAGCTCGGGGCGGCCCTGCAGGCCATGGCGGACGAGGACCCCTCCTTCCAGATCAGGAAGGACCCGGACAGCGGGCAGACCGTGATCTGGGGAATGGGCGAGCTGCACCTGGAGATCGTGGTCGACCGGATGCAGCGGGAGTACAACGTCGCCTGCAACGTCGGCCGGCCCCAGGTGGCCTACCGTGAGACCGTCACCAGGGCGGTGACCTCGCGGGGCGAGTTCGAGCGGGAGCTCGCGGGCAAGACGAATTTCGCCCGTGTCGAGCTGGCCATCGAGCCGGGCGACTACGGCACCGGGATCGTCTTCGCCAACGAGGTCGACCCGGATGTCATCCCGGCCGAGTTCGTCGGCCACGTCGAGGGGGCCGTACGGCAGGCCTGCGAGACCGGAGTCCTGGCGGGTTACCCGCTGGTGGACGTGGCGGTCAGGCTGATCGGCGGCAAGTGGGTCGACGGGGAATCCACGGAGATGGGTTTCCGCAACGCGGCCACGGGCGCCCTGTGGGACGGGGCCAAGGCAGCGGATCCGGTCCTGCTCGAGCCGGTGATGACGGTCGAGGTGACCGTGCCCCCGGACTTCCTGGGGGATGTGACGGGGCACTTGAACTCCCGTCGCGGCAGGGTCATCGGGATGCAGCAGCGTGGGGTGGATCAGGTGATCCACGCCGAGGTGCCCCTGGTGGAGATGTTCGGGTACGCAACGCAGTTGAGGTCCCTGAGTCAGGGACGGGGCGTTTTCTCGATGCAGCTGGCGCGGTACGAACCGGTGCCGGAGAAGGTCGCCAGGGAGATCACGCGCTTGTACGCAGGTGCTTAAACAGAAGGCGTGGGCCGTCCGCGATCCGGAGCGCGTGAATTCCGGGCCGGGCAACGCCGATTTTCAGGAGGTAGCCGCAAATGGCGCGCGAAAAGTTTGAACGGACAAAGGATCACGTGAATGTCGGTACGATCGGTCACGTGGACCACGGCAAGACGACTTTGACGGC
>JANTFX010000177.1 GCA_024763215.1 Candidatus Krumholzibacteriia bacterium
CAAAAGGCGGCGATAGACGCTCGCTGCAATACAAAGACAGTATCAATCGAGTCTGGCCCCATTGGTTGTGGGAGTACGCCATGTCCGGCACCAACGAACCGTGTGACCGCTCCCCCGGAACCTTCTCGACACCCGAGACTGCCGCGGGCCGGCTCTGGCCGTCGCGGGCCTATGTCTCACAGGTGGAGAAACTGCGGGCCGCCGTTGGCCGACGGATCTACCTGGTGGAGATCAAGCCCACCAATATCAACGTGGGGGTCGGGCTCGACGGCTCGGGCCACGAGTTGTTGGGCGTCGTGGATTTTCCCCGTGGGACAATACTTGCTCGGCGGCGCCTTCTTCAGCCGGGGCGAGTGGTGGCTGCTCGATCTGGGTGACGGAGTCGGTCCTGGATTGTCCTGCGACGGCCGGAACTCAACATCGCATGACATCGGCCGGGAGATGCCGTAAACGATGTGGTTCGCGGTGCTCCCCGGCATCTCACTCCGCCAGTGCCAGCAGGCCGGAACGGCCGGGCACCGTCCCCCAGTGAATCCGGCGCTGGGGTATACGCGCCTTGTCCAGCGCCTCGTAGTTATCCTCCAATGCGCCCAGTTGGAATCCCTCGACGCGCCAGTCGTCGAGCAGGCGTTGCAGAACGGGCATAAGTTGCATCCCTTCCAGTTCGGCGTGCAGGGTATAGACGTGACCGCCCGGCGAGGCGGCCCGACTGGCCTCCTGTACCGCTCGGTGCGCGTTACCGGCGTCGATGCCGTCACGGCCGAGCAGTTCATCCAGGGTCGGCAGGGTGGTGGGCAGTTGCGGACAACTGGATCGGACGCCCTCCATGGTGGGAAAGAAGGGCTCGCGGCCGCGTGTGTCGCTGGCGTAGCGGAATCCGAACTCCTGCTCCAGCGCGAGAACGTTGCGGTTGAGCTGCCAGCCGGCGGCGCCGATCACCCCTGCCGGTTCACCGAACACCTGGTCGAAGGCCTCCACGGCCCGGGTGAATTCGCGCCGGGTCCAGGCCGCATCCCGCTGCGCCACGAAGTCCTGCCAGCGAATGTGGTCGTAGCAGTGGATCCCCACCTCGTGGCCGGCGTCGCGCACCGCGCGCATGATGTGGCCAGCCCGTCGTCCGATGTGCGGCCCGGGCAGCAGGGTACCGTAGAGCAGGGTCCTGATTCCGTAATGGCTGGTCACCGAGGTGCGCCGCACCTTGGCCAGGAAGCCGGGGCGGAACACCCGGCGCAGGGCGCGCCCGGTATGGTCCGGTCCAAGACTGAACAGGAAGGTGGCCCGCACCCCGGCGCGCTCGAAACCGCGCAGCAGGGCCGGCACGCCTTCCAGGGTGCCGCGCAGCGTGTCGACGTCCACCTTCAGAGCGATGCGCATGGGCCTGGATGATACTCAGGCGATGCTGTCCAGCAGGGCGCCGGCATCCGCCACCTCGTGGCGGTAGGCGTCGAAGATACCGTGCAGGGCATCGCGTAGTTTGATCCGCGGCTCCCAGCCCAGCTCGCCGCGGGTGTTGCCGATCCACGGGACCCGGGTCTGAATGTCCTGGTAGCCCTTGCCGTAGTAGTCCGTGGAGGCCACTTCTTCGAGCCGGACCTGTTCCGCTCCGGGGCGGTATTCGGGGAATTCCAGAGCAATCTCCAGCATCGTATTCGCCAGCTCGCGCACCGACAGATCATTGTCGGGATTGCCGATATTGTAGATCTTGCCCGAGGTCGCTCCGTCGGGATTCTCGATGATGCGCATCAGTGCCGAAATGCCGTCCCGCACGTCGGTGAAACTGCGCCGCTGGAGGCCGCCGTCCACCAACTTGATGGGCTCGCCCCGGGCGATATGGCCGAGGAACTGGGTCACCACCCGGGAACTGCCCTCCTTGGGGGTGTGCAGGCTGTCGAGCCCGGGACCGATCCAGTTGAACGGGCGGAACAGGGTGTAGTCCAGCCCCTGCTGCTGACCGTAGGCCGCGATGACCCTGTCCAACAGTTGCTTGGAGCAGGAGTAGATCCAGCGCGGCTTGGTCAGGGGACCGAGCACCAGGTTGGATTCATAGGGATGGAACTCGGGGTCTTCGCTCATGCCGTAGACCTCCGAAGTGGAAGGGAACAGCACCCGTTTGCCGTACCGCACACAGGCTCGGACGATGGGCAGATTGGCCTCGAAATCCAGCTCGAACACCGCCAGCGGGTCGCGTACGTAGGTGGCCGGCGTGGCAATGGCCACCAGGGGCAGCACCAGGTCGCACTTCTTGACATGGTACTCCACCCATTCCCGGTTGATGGTGATGTCTCCCTCGAAAAAGTGGAAACGCGGGTGTTCCATCAGGCCGCCGAGACGCCCGGCATGCATATCCATGCCGTACACCTCCCAATCGGTGGTATCCAGGATCCGGCGCGACAGGTGATGCCCGATGAATCCGTTGACGCCTAAAATTACGATTTTCATACCATAGGTTCCTTTTTGAAGATTCCCGAAAGCGCCAGGGGACCATGGCCGAAACGCCGGCTGAAGCCGCTTTCGTCCAGGACGGCGCCATCCAGCGCAAGGGTGGTCAGGTGCA
>JANTFX010000178.1 GCA_024763215.1 Candidatus Krumholzibacteriia bacterium
TGGGGGTCATCCTGGGGCGGTTCATCCAATCCGTTGAATGAGTTTATTGGAGGATGTCATGACCGCCTACAACCCTGTCCGCGCCACCGCCGGCCTGGACCGCATCTGGCGCCGGGGCAAGGAATTCCTCGGCAGCGAACTGCCCATCATGTGCGGGGCCATGACCTGGGTCAGCGACCCCCGGCTGGTCTCGCTCATGAGCAACCTGGGCGCCTTCGGGGTGCTGGCCGCGGGCAACATGCCGCCCGAGATGTGGGCCGACTACATCGACGAGACGCGCACCCTGACCGACCGGCCGTTTGCCGGCAACTGCATCACCATCGCGCCCAACTACCGGGACCATCTGGACATCCTGTGCGACAAGAAGGTAGGGCACATCGTGTTCGCCGGATCCATCCCCCGGGGCCAGGAGGTGCGCCAGGCCAAGGACAGCGGCGCCAAGGTGCTGTGCTTCGCCTCGACCCAG
The DNA here is from genome assembly GCA_024763215.1 of Candidatus Krumholzibacteriia bacterium. Taxonomy (GTDB): domain Bacteria; phylum Krumholzibacteriota; class Krumholzibacteriia; order LZORAL124-64-63; family LZORAL124-64-63; genus JAHJTW01. The sequence goes on from JANTFX010000178.1 coordinate 467, forward strand.
AGCATCGCCAAGCGGATGATCGATTACGGCGCCGACGCCCTGATCCTCGAGGGCAGCGAGGCCGGCGGGCACATCGGGCACGTCTCGACCATGGTGCTGTTGCAGGAGATCCTGTTCAACTTCGACCAGGTGCCCGTTTTCGTGGCCGGGGGCATCGCCACCGGCAAGATGATCGCCCACCTGTCCCTGATGGGAGCCGCCGGCGCCCAGATGGGCACGCGCTTCGTCATGGCCGCCGAGTGCAACGTCCACGACAAGTTCAAGGAAGTCTTTCGGCGGTCCCGTTCGCGCGAGGCCATCGCCACCCCCCAGTACAGCGCCAAGCTGCCGGTGGTCTCGGTGCGCGCGCTGAACAACCACGCCATGACCCACTTCGGGGACCTGCAGCTGGAACTGCTGGAAAAGCTGCGCCACGGCGACCTGAGCAAGCAGGAGGCCCAGCACAAGGTCGAGGAGTACTGGATCGGCTCGCTGCGCAAGGCGGCGGTCGAAGGGGACATCGAACACGGTTCGCTGATGGCGGGCCAGTCGGTGGGGATGCTGGACAAGGTGCAGCCGCTGCGTGAGATCCTGCAGGAGGTCGTCGACGAGGCGGACGGGGCCCTGCGGGGGGTCGAAAGCCTGCTGAAGGGCTGAACCCCGCGGCTGCTTCAGGCCCCGATCCTCGTCCTGCTTTCCTGCGCGGTTTGCTCCAGCTGATCGAGGACCTCGCGGGCCTGCTCGCACTCCGGATCCAGGGCCAGGGCGTGGCGCAGGTGGTCGCGGGCGGCTTGCGGCTGCCCGGCCGCGGTGTACATCCGGCCCAGATTCAGCCAGGGCACGGCCACTCCCGGCAGCAATGCGCAGGCCCGTTGCAGCGCCGCGCGCGCCTGGTCGCCACGGGCGGCCGTCAGGTGCCAGACCCCCAACGTATTGTGATAGTGGCCGTTGTCCGGGAACAGGTGCAGGGCCACGGCCAGCAGCCTGCCGGCCACGTCGTGCTCATCGCGCCGCAGGGCGATCTGGGCCCGCAGATGGCAGGACTCGGCCAGCTGGAGGTCATCGGCGCAGCCGCTGCCGGCCACCCCGGCCAGCTGGGCGTCGGCCTGGTTCAGCTGCCCGCATTCCAGCAACAGCCAGCCCGCGGTCAGGCGCCGGTCGGGGTTGAACGGCTCCAGGACCAGGGACCGGTCGATGGCGGCCAGGGCCTGGTCGTAATCGCCGGCGTTGATGGCGCTGTCGGTCAGCTCGGCCCAGGCCTGGGCGTTGCGGGGCTCCTGTTCGGTCTTGCGCCGGGCCAGCTCCAGGTAGAAGGCGGCCTTGCCGGGATCGGGGTGCAGGGTGCCGAAGTGGTGGACGGGCACGTCCAGGTCCACGATGGGGATGCCCGCGGCCGCCAGGGATGCCTCGACGGTCTCGTGCAGGATACCCGCGAACCGGATGTCCTTGCGCACGGGGAACAGGCGCACCTTGGCAGTCGGGGTAAAGCCCGGCGCGGGCGGCCAGGCCCCGGGCAGGGCGTGGGGATCGTCCTCGGGCACCGGGCGCCAGCCGCGGCGGCTGTACTGGCCCGGCAGGTAGTTGCGGGTGACCAAGCGCACCGCGGCGGGCTCGTCCTGGGCCTCGACCCAATCCCGCAGGGAGCGCCATCCGGTGGCGCTGAGCTGCTCGTCCGCATCCAGCACCAGCGCCCAGCTTCCGCCCACCTCGTCCAGCACCGCGTTGCGGGCCGCGGCGAAATCATCCCGCCAGGGGATCTCCAGCAGGGATGCCCCGGCCGCGCGCACGATGCCACAGGTGTCGTCGCTGCTGCCGGTATCGGCGATGACCATCTCATCCACCCAGGGCGCAGCGGCCTCCAGCAGGGGGGCAAGGAATTGGCCAGCATCCTTGACGATCATGGCCAAAGTGAGCAGCGGGCGTGAAGCGGAGGCGTTGCTGTCGTGTGCGCTTGTCATGGAACCTGTTGCCGTGCTTTCTGTTGCGGTTCGGTCCGGATGTTTGGCCACCGGTGCGGCCTCGGGTCAGTCTTTGCCTTCGCAGATTGCGTGCCGGAATGGGGGAAGAACTAGGGGGGATGTTTTGGGGGG
>JANTFX010000179.1 GCA_024763215.1 Candidatus Krumholzibacteriia bacterium
GGGATCACCCTACCCACGGCAGGATCGATCCGTCTGGCCGGCAAGGATTTATCCCGAATCGACGAAAGCCGTCGCACCACCCTGCGCCGTCTCCACCTGGGGCTGGTGTTCCAGTTCTTCCACCTCCTGCCGCATTTGTCGGTCCTGGAAAACATTTTGCTGCCGGGCTGGATTGCCGGTCAAAAAGCAGCATCCCTGAAGGACCGCGCCACCGCCCTCCTTGGCAGGGTCGACCTGGCCGACCGGGCGGGCGACCCGGTGGCCCGACTCAGCGGCGGGGAGATGCAGAGGGTTGCCATCTGTCGGGCTCTGGTACTGTCCCCCAGGGTCATCCTCGCCGACGAACCCACCGGCAGCCTGGACGAAAAAACCGGCCGGCAGGTCATGGACCTCCTGCTCCAACTGGCCCGCGGCGAAGGTTGCTCTCTTCTGTATGTGACCCATAGCCGGGAACTTGCCGAGTTGGCTGACCGCCGCTGGCATTTGCATGATGGTCGCCTGGAACCGGAGGCCATGGAATGATTCGCCTGTGGCGCCGTTCCATGATCCGTTCCCTGCGCACCGGACGCACACTGTTCCTGATGGCCGTGCTCGGCGTCGCGCTGGGTGTCGCTTCGGTGGTGGCCATCCAGACCCTCAATCAGGGCGCCCTCGGAGCGTTCGCCGGCAGCGTGCGCGCCGTCAGTGGCCGAGCCGACCTGAGTGTGCTGGGCCTTACTCCCGCGTTTCCAGAAACCCTGCTGGTCCAGGCCCTCGCCGACCCCTCCGTCGAAGCCGCCTGGGGAATATGCCGTGTCGACGCCGCCGTCATCGGAACCAGTGGCCAGTTGCTGGATGTCGTCGGCCTGGATCTGCTGGCCTCGGCTGGAATTCCGCTGGACGCCGCCACCGGCGCTCGGGATCCCGACGATGCCCAGGCCGGCATCTTGTCGGCCCTGATCACGCCCGGTTGGGTGGCCGTCATGCCCCAGATGGCCGCCAAACAGGGTTGGACTTCAGGGGACACCATCAAGGTCAGTAGCGGCAGCCGCACCGCCTCACTGGTGATCGGCGCCCTGGTGGATTTCCACGCTCTCGATCCCATGGCCCCATCCAACCTCACAGTCATGGATATCGCCCAGGTCCAGGGCCTGCTGGCCAGACCCGGCTTGATTCATCAGATCGACATCCGCCTGCGGCCCGGCGCCGATACCGAGGCCGCCGTGGCGAGTTTGAGCGCCGCTCTGGGCCCCGGGGTCACCGTGGTCACCCCGGAACAGCGACAGCAGGATACCCGCAGCCTCCTGGCCGCCTTCCGATTGAACCTCACGGCCCTGAGCCTGATCAGCGTCTTCGTGGGCATTTTCCTGGTACTGGCCAGCGTCCAGGCCTCGCTGACCAGCCGTCGTCGAGAATTCGGCATTCTGCGCTGCATTGGCGCCACCGGAGGCCAGGTGCGGGCTTTGATCCTGGCCGAAGCAGGAGTCCTGGGCATCGCTGGAACCCTCGTCGGCATTCCCCTGGGCTACGCCATGGCCTTGCGGAATCTCCAGACTGTCAACGGCACCCTGACCAACATCTATGTCCTGGAAGGCATCTCGAGCCTGACCCTGTCCACGGAGGTCATCGCCCTGGGCGCCGTCGTCGGCCTGATCGGCGCCTTGGCAGGCGCTCTTTGGCCAGCCGTGGAGATTTCCCGGAGGGACACCCTGGTCCTCCTGGCCCCAGTCAACCTGCATGAACAAGTCGGCCGGTCTGCTGGCCGCTTTTCAGCCGCGGCCGCCATGCTTGCGACAGCGGCCACAGCCTGGTTCGCCTTGACGGGATCGGATTCTGATTTCGGGGGGTTTATCTATGGTGGGATCATGATGCTGGCCCTGCCCATGGTGGTGCCCCTTGTGATCCGGATCACAGCCGGCTCGGCGCACCCGCACGGCATCGGTCCAGCCTTGTGCCTGCGCAACCTTGCCGTGCGCCTGCAGGCTACCACCCTGGCGGTGGCCGCATTGGCTGTGACCGTGAGCATGTTGGTGGGCATCACCTTGCTGGTGGCCGGCTTTCGCAGCACCCTGGTCTCGTGGCTGGATGTGACCGTGCGGGCAGACATCTATGTGTCGAGTGAAAGCTGGGCACGGTCCGGGGCCGAGGCCACTCTTGATAGGGATCTGCTGTCCCACCTGCGCACCTGGCCTGGTGTGGCCGCGGTGGAAGAGCAACGCCGTATGCGTCTGTACACGGCCGACCGCCGGTTCCGCATCTGGCTCAACGGCATCAAGGTGGCGGGGATCCCCGGCGCGGAACTGGCCACCCGCCTGCCCCTGAAATCGGGCACCCCCGAGGCTGTCGCCGCAGGCCTGGAACGGGGCGAGATCCTTATCGGCGAACCCCTGGCCCACAAGGCCGGACTGGCTATCGGGGATACCTTGGTCCTGGCCGGCCCTTCCGGCCCGTTGCGGTACCCCGTCGCGGGCATTGCCTACGACTACACCAGCGAAGGCGGCACCGCATTCGTGACCATGACCACCCTGCA